>NZ_JBGQOM010000004.1:0-386983 GCF_052119645.1 Flavobacterium sp. W21_SRS_FM6 | reverse complement strand
TGGCGGAGTGGACGGGACTTGAACCCGCGACCCCCGGCGTGACAGGCCGGTATTCTAACCAACTGAACTACCACTCCACATTCTTTAACATTATCAAGCAGTTACAATGTAAGTACTGGACTCACCTCGTCGACCGCGGCGCAGATAATACGGGTAAGCCAAAGGTGAGTCAACCGCTTTTTCAAGCAAAATACACTAAAGTGAATCGTTTGCTGCAGGATTAACCAATTTACGCTGTTTTAATGGCCTGTCGCCTTAAAAACAGCCTAAATTAATTCGATATTTGCAGCACGCATCACTATTTCATTAACGTTAGCTGCGTCGGCGACTAAAAAACCAAATTGCTGCCACGCCAAAAATTACAATCAATAAGTTCAAGCCAACAACAAACCAAATAATCGTGCTTTGTTGCCAACCTTGTGATTCTTCTTCCGCCCGCTCTGGTTCTGCATTCGTATTATTTTCCCCCATCACAGCATTTGGCACTTGTTCGTTCATATTCGACTCGTCTGATTGAGCCGCTAAGGCAGGATCGGTCGTAGGAGTAAGCGCTTCAACTAGCGGTCTCGGTTCTTCCACCAAAAAGCTATATTCAGGTACATCCAGAATAAATTCCCGCCCTTCAACGGTATTACCATAAGCGGTAAGCTTCACTCGGTATACACCAGATTCATAATTAACAATGTCAAATTGACGCACATCATTGGACATGTCAGTGATGGAAAAGTTTTGGATATCGCCATTTGGAAAACGGATTTTACCGTCAAGTAATAAAGTGGCAATATCCACTAATTCCCGCTCTGTATCGATAGATAGTTTATGAAAACCTTTACCCACCTCATCCTTTTCAACTGAAATCTTGATCGGATTTGGATAAAGCATCAGATTTTCACCCACCTGTTCGCGCGTAAACATTGGCGTTGAAACTGAAAATACCGGCGTCCATTCTCCATCCGCTACCGCTAAATTGAATTGCCCGGTAAAAATACCATCTAAGGGCCGCTCATCCATGCCCTTACCATTGTCTTCAAAGGTTGCGATATTTTGTGGCTGGGCACCAAAATTATTAAAATTTGGATTATTTGTGCTAGAAAAATCGATACTAAGCTCTACCACATCGCGAAAAGCGCGGTAATCAATTGGCTTACCTTGATTGGTTAAGTACGCAGTTTGCTTGAGAATTTCACCTGAAAAAATAACCCGCGGCAAAGGTTCAGCATGCAGAGCGATATCGCTAATCACCATTACTCGGCTATCTTCACGAATTTGCCCAACCGCCTGCCAAGGACCAGGAGTAGGCTTTTTTAAACTGATCATGTCGTAGGTCGCGGTGTCATACCAAAACAAATCAATACCGTCGGCATCAGATTGAAAAATTTTGCTGCCATCAGGCTTTACCAGCACCACGGGTGAACTGCCGTATTCACGAAAGAAAATCATGGTAATTTCGTCAACCATGTAATCAATGCGAAAGCGATTTCGCAAAAGCTTTATGCCATTTTGATATTCAGTACCTAATAAAGTCAGCACCGACTTATCGGCATCCTCAGTTTTTTTATCTGTGGCCGACGTAGCTTCGTTAGTAGCAGGCGCAACTTTGCTTTGCGCTTCTACACTAGTGTTCACACAAATCAGTACGCAGACCCCCAATATTTGGAAGTAAGACCCTACATACTTGGATAAACTCGTTAACATGCCATTCCTGTTATTGTTGTCGCCAAAGACAACTGCCCCCTTTTTTCAAAACAAGATCAAGGCGTTGTTCATGCATAGCCAGTTCATCGGCCGTAGCCTTCACAACCTTTAACGCTTTTCTGTCACCAGGCAAACGTCTAATCACTTCTTGCTGCACCCCTCCCTCGGTATGTGACTTACCAGACAAATTTAAATCTGTTTGGCCGCCTGTCATCATTAAATACACATCGGCTAAGATTTCAGAATCTAATAAGGCCCCGTGTTTTTCACGATGGGAGTTATCAATGCCATAGCGTTTACACAGGGCATCTAAGTTATTTTTTTGTCCTGGATGCAACTGGCGCGCTAAATCAAGGGTATCTAGTACTGTGCAAAACTCAGCCGTTTTTTGCCCAGCGAAGCGTGGGATGCGAGCAAACTCGGCGTCCATAAACCCGACATCAAACGGCGCATTATGAATAACTAATTGCGCACCTTTGATAAATTCAATAAATTCTTGAGCTACAGTACTAAAAACCGGTTTATCAGTAAGGTATTCATTAGTAATACCGTGCACTTCGATTGCTTCTTGCTCAACAATACGTTGAGGATTGATGTATACATGAAAAGTATTGCCAGTTAATCGACGATTGAGTAACTCAACACAACCTATCTCGATAATTCGGTGTCCCTGTCTGGGATCGATACCCGTAGTTTCGGTATCTAGTACAATTTGTCGCATTTCACACTCTTTTTAGAATTTTGTAGCATTACGTATCTCGCTCATTATACTGCGCTAAAATAAAAAAATGGCATAATTACATGAAACAAGTCGAAATTTTTACCGACGGCTCTTGCCTAGGTAACCCCGGACCTGGTGGCTATGGTGCTGTCTTAGTGTTTAGTCAACATCGTAAAGAATTAAACCAAGGGTTTAAACATACCACCAATAATAGAATGGAATTGTTGGCGACCATCGAGGCATTAGCCTGCCTAAACGAACCGTGTAAGGTCAATCTTACTACTGATAGCCAGTACGTAAAAAATGGCATCAATCAATGGATTAAAAATTGGCGTAAAAATGGCTGGCGTACCTCTGACAAAAAGCCCGTCAAAAATGTTGATCTATGGAAGCGTTTAGATGAGCAAGTCGCTCGTCACGATGTCACCTGGCACTGGGTAAAAGGCCATTCTGGACACCCAGAGAATGAAGCCTGCGATCAACTCGCTCGGGCTGCTGCTGAAAGTAAAAATCACTTGGATGATATTGGGTTTAATGCGTAAACAGAAGGGTGAGTCAAGGTACTGTAAAGACTACACGCACTGTAAATAAGTCACAATGCCACCCGGAGCTGACTCATACAGCACAACATAAATTTAAACAAAGCTATTGCTTATCAATAACTTAAAAAACCAAAGCAAAACTGGTACTGTACCTGCATATTCACACAATCAGTAGCGACAAACCCTTTCTTATTAGCAAAGCGTTTATCATGGAGAGTAATAAAATGGCTAAGCCGAGTTTGTCCAAGGTCCGCTCCACATGGAGTCCGGGGACATCATTTGATAAGAGTGAATTTAAAAGACAAACCTTGATGATAGTCGATGACTATCAAAGCAACTTAGACGCGTTGGAGGCCTTGTTTGGGTTTGAGTATAACGTTGTACTGTATGACAACGCGAAAGATGCACTTGATTACATTCTGAAAGAAGAAGTCGATCTTATCCTCTTGGACGTTGATATGCCTACGATGGACGGCTACGAAGCCTGCCGAGAACTCAAGTCTAATGAATTAACTGCCCACATCCCCATTATTTTTGTGACCGCTGCTGACAGCCCGGACGATGAAGAAAAGGGACTGTTACTTGGCGCCGCAGACTACGTAGTCAAGCCACTGAATTTTGCAATCCTGCGTGTACGGGTACGCAATCAAATGGAATTAATTCATTATCGTAAAAAACTAGAAATTTTGTCTTATGTCGATGGCCTCACTGGTGCGGCTAACCGTCGGCAATTGGATACAATGTTATTGCAACATTATGCCGCCACTGTTCGTTATGGTCACCAAATGGCGTTAATGATGATCGATATTGATAATTTTAAGTTATACAACGACTGTTACGGCCATATTCAAGGTGATGAATGTTTAAAGCAAGTTGCTGAAAAAATAATATCCGTTAAACGCAGAGAAACAGATGTGGTAGGGCGCTATGGTGGAGAAGAATTTGCTGTAGTTTTACCGGACACTGATCTTGAGGGGGCGCTGGTCGTTGCAAATAAGATATTGGACCGAATTAGAGCATTGCGCATTGTCCATGAAAATAATAAGCCTTTTGATATTGTGACCGTAAGTATCGGCTTAGCAATTTTTGAGGCGGATCATGTTGACCACCAAGAACAAAGTCTTGATGACTTTGTTCGCCTCGCAGATCAGCAACTCTATGCGGCAAAACATTCAGGTAAAAACCGCGTTAATTATCTCAAGAGTGAAGCAAAGCTAGCCCACAAAATCAAGGTAATGTAAGTCATGGATCGAATCGACGAAACAGAGTTCAAGGATTTTACCCATCGCCTTAGAAATCCATTGAACAGCATTTCGCTTCATGCTGAACTGGGTAAGATGCTAATTGCCAACCAAGGCAGTAGCGAAAAAATTGCTCAGGCTTTTGAGGTGATATTGCAGCAATGTAAACGGTGTGAGCAAACCATTAGCGACATGCGGAGCAACAAAGTCAGTCCTAAAAGCGACTAAACTTAACCAAGCTATATCATCCACCACAAGCTGGCATGATATGGCTGATTCACCCAGACATTTCCCTAACAAGCGAACAAGGAAGAGGTACGTAGAGATGGAACACCGGGCATTTATTGACTATTGTCGAGCTGAACTCACAAAGACCTTTGAAAATATCAAACAAAGTAAAGCAAATAACCAACACAAATTCAGAACTGAAGGTTTGCTCCAAGCTGCAAAATTACTCAATATTTTGACGCCTTGTGAGATAAGCAAGATGATAGAAGACGAGCACCTCAGTGTATTTGGAGAGAGTGTACAACAACGTCAAGCCCGTAAGTCATCACTCGCTGAACTAAAAGAAAAATCACCTGATGCTTACTTTGAAATCCCCGCTATTGAGCGAAAAAGCTAAGCTACATCTCTTCTCGAATTTGCCCGTAGGCTAACATGGCGAAAAGCCCAGTCCCACCAATAATATTACCCATTAACATGGGACCGATATGTTGCAAAAATGCAGCCGCGAAAGGCATTTCACCTATCAAAACAAGACTAAAAATCTCATTTGAACCGGCAATAACATGAGTAAACTCCCCCGCGGCAATAAGCCATGTAAATAGCATAACCACCAGCACTTCAGAGCCTTTTGCAGAGGGTAACATCCATACTATTGCGGCAATGAAAAAGCCTGATGGTATTCCTCTCAATAAGGTTTCCATCGGGCTTAACGCAGCCACATGACGAGAAATTTGTAAAACAGAGTCCAGAATTTCTTGAGTCAGTACACCGCCATGCATAGCAATAGCTGCGGTAATAAAGGTCCCAACCAAATTGGCTGCTAGCACCACTCCCCACAAGCGAGCAGTACAGATAAATCGATTTTTACTGGGGCTAGCGAGCAAGGGTAACACCACTGTGATGGTGTTCTCTGTAAACAGTTGCAGCCTTGATAAAATGACCAATATAAAACCCAAGGTATAGCCTAGGCTTTCGATAATGGTTAAGTAAGAATGAGCTGAGCCTAAATGCGTTCGAAGAACGGCTTCTGCTAAAACGGAGGTCGATATCCCTAAACCTGCTGCCACTCCAGACCACCAGAGCGAGGATACTGGTCGCTGTAATTCTTCCTCTCCCTCTCGTAAAATGATCGAATACACAGTCAAAGACGATAACCTGCCGTGTTCAGCAACGGCTTCTCGTTCTGAGCCGGTTAAAGATTTTTCGGTTGGCGCAGGTGTTTTTTCACGATTTTCGCGCTGTGACGCCATATTTCGTGACTTCGCTTCATCACTAATGGCTTGTTTATTTTCATTGCTGTCGCTGTGCTGCATCATAATATCCTGTTGGCTAAAAGCAGCTGATGTCCTTATTTATGTCTATCAACAATAATCTGGCTCAGCAACGTGTCCCCTAAAAATGAAAGCGCTTTTCTGAATTTTAACGGTTAGCCCGCCCATTCCTTATGTGAATGACTCGCCTTACCCATTAACCCAACATATAGGGCAAATCATGCCAGTGCTGTTCGTAACATATTCGAACACAAGTCTCTGTGGGTGACACATTGCAAAAGCCTATTTATCACTCCACACTGCATATTCGTTACCATTTACGTCAGCAAAATGAAAACGACGTCCTCCTGGGAAATCAAAGGTTGGTTCTACAATACCCCCTCCCGCAGCAATAATTGCCTGCTGAGTTTTCGCTAAATTTTCACTATACAAGACCAGCAACACACTGCCTGTTTTAGTCGATACGGTTAAATCCGAAGAAAACAAACCACCTTCAATGCCAGCGCCGACGATACCAGCGTAATCATCGCCATAGTCAACAAAAGACCAGCCAAATACTTGTTTAAAAAAGGCTTTGCTTGAGGCAAGTCCCTTCACAGGGATCTCAATATAATTAATTTTATGGTGTTGTGACATAAATGACTCCAACTAACGAGAAGGTAGTAGCTTAGCAAGGAGCAGATGTAATAGAAATGTAATTTTGATGCTTGAAGGGTTTTGTTAATGTAAGTTGAAACGCAGAATAGAAGGGCCTTTGGCCCTTCGTTTTACTAGCTTGAATTTAAAACTTGGCGCTAAGCCAAGCCCATAATTTATCCGTATCAACCTTGCCACTGTCTCCCGAATACGCGGCATATTTAAGACCGATACTGTAATGTGGTCCGTAGGCACGAACATATTGCAAATCAAGCTCACTGCCCAGGTCATCCACGGAATCACTGGCGTTATCTGCTTCAAAACTGTGATAGGCCGCCATCCACTTACCGCCAAGTGCACCACCTGCAAGAGAAATATAGGTATCCACTAAACCTTGTGCTGGCGTCGTTAAAAATATGTCAGCCCAGCCGTTGAATTTATGCAAGGTAGCCAAGGGAGTAGAAAACCCGTAAGCAGCATCATCAGAGCCCAAAGATTCGTAGCCCAATTTTGCAGTAATGCCCCCCATCACCGCTCCAAACTCTGCCAACATGTAGTCTGCACTAAAGTCTGTGGTGACAGTCTGGCTGGTTTGATTGGCGTATTCCAGTGAATAAAGCAGCTTCGTCTCACCTGCCACAGCACTTCCAACAAAACTAACACCAAATGTATCTAAGTCATTTTCGGTTTCATTATCGAGCTCTAATACATAACCATAGCCGGTCAGTGTGCCAAGGCGAGTTTTAAAACTCGCATTGAATAGGTGGTCTTTGCTGTCTTGGTCTTGTGCCTCGGCAAAAATACGATTGCGCTGCGTGATATAAGCGTAATTAAGGGTCAGATCCTGACGAGGGTTATATTTAACACTGACTGCATCGAACGTTTGACGGTCTTGACGCCAGCCAACATGGCCAATAAAACGTTGCCCATCCCATGCGATAACCTGACGGCCTATTTTGGCAGTGATTGTCTCACTGGTATATTGTACAAAGCCCTGATCTAATTCAGTATGCTCCGGATCAGCAATCACAGAATACACTCCACTTTGATAAGCGGTTTGCGGCACACTGTAATCGCCCTGCCCTAAAACAATACGCGTATCTTCCATTTCCACCAAGGCAGACCACCCACTGACCTTACCTGTGGTGTAAGCTAATCGAGTTCGTAAGGTTAATGCACTGGCATCTTTTAGCCCGTTTTCTTGCTCAACACTTTCATAGCGTAAATTAAAATCAGCGCTGGGTTTACCGCTAGTAAGTGCCGTGGTGAGTTCATCTGCAATAGCACCACTACTTATGCTTACAAGCCCAACAATGACGCACCATACACGTTTATTTAAGGTAAAGCTTTGATTAGAATTTTTCATGTTTTTCCTCGGTTTTTGGGCAAAAGTGTCCTATGACGCCATACAGCATCAAAATTCAATTACGTTTTTATTGAGTCGTGCTTAGTTAAAACCGCTACGGCTTATTGTTTAGGCGGCATTGTGTTGTCCCACCTTATTATTGCGCTGTGCCAAGCGGTGACTGCTGACCGATTCCACCTTGCGCTGTTTTTCGTATAAGAACTTCAGCACTTCATGGCGATAGTGGTTGTATTTAGGATTATCGGCTAATTCGATTCGATTACGCGGGCGTTCAAGATCGATGGACAATATCTCGCCAATTGTGGCCGCTGGACCATTGGTCATCATGACGATGCGGTCAGACAACAAAACCGCTTCATCTACATCATGGGTGATCATAATCACTGTATTTCCCAGTTCAGCATGAATTTCCATCACCGAGTCTTGCAGATGGGCGCGAGTTAACGCATCAAGCGCTCCAAAAGGTTCATCCATCAACAATACTTTCGGCTCCATCGCCAAAGCACGAGCAATACCAACGCGCTGTTTCATACCGCCTGATATTTCAGACGGTAATTTATCAACTGCATGACTCATGTGAACTAACTCAAGATTATGTTCAACCCACTCTCGAATTTCTTTTTTATTGCGCTTTTTACTGCTTTGTTTTACCGCTAATTCAACATTTTTATAGGCACTTAACCAAGGTAATAATGAATGGTTTTGAAAAACCACTGCTCTTTCAGGTCCAGGCTCTGTGACTTCTTGACTGTCTAGAATAACCCCGCCGGTTGTAGCTTGATGAAGCCCTGCCACTATATTTAAAACTGTTGACTTACCGCAACCTGAGTGACCAATTAAGGATATAAACTCACCTTTATGAATACGTAAATTCACATCTTTTAACGCGGTAAAGGGGCCTTTTGCGGTAGGAAAATCGATACCCACTTGGCTTAACTCTAACTGGTGTTTACTTGTCATACTATTCCCCTCTCTACTATTAACGTAACACCGCGGTTTTATCCCAACTGACCTTTTTCTGCAGGATCAACATGAGGCGATCAAGCGCAAAACCGATGATCCCAATGGTCAGCACAGCCACCATGATCCTAGCTAAGGATTCAGAACTACCATTTTGAAATTCATCCCACACAAACTTTCCTAAGCCCGGATTTTGCGCCAGCATTTCTGCGGCAATTAGCACCATCCAGCCAATGCCTAATGACAAACGCAAACCGGTGAATATCATCGGAATCGACGAGGGCATCACAATCTTAAAGACATGAGACATCGGACTTAAACGCAGCACTTTACTGACGTTTAATAGGTCTTTATCAATGCTCGATACCCCTACCGCTGTATTGATTAAGGTGGGCCACAAACAACACAATGAAACAGTTACCGCAGAGGTAATAAACGACTTAGAAAACATCGGGTCGCTGCTGACATACACTGCACTTACTACCATTGTCACAAGGGGGAGCCATGCTAAAGGCGAAACGGGTTTAAGCAACTGTATCAACGGATTAATAGCGCTGTAAGCTGCTTTGCTGAGCCCACATAAAATGCCCAGCGGTACCGCAATAAGTGAGGCGAATAGAAAGCCTACCGCCACGGTATACAAGCTGGTCCATATTTGTGCAAAAAATGTGGGCGGCCCGGTAAAGTCACGAATCTTTACTTCGTAACTGGGATCTTGTGCCAATCGAGCCGCATTACGCTCTGCTTGGCGCTGATAAAAATCACTGGCCTTTTGTTGCTGAGCCACATGTTCATCCACTAAATTGACGGCTTGCTCCCATACTGCGCCTGGCCCTGGAAACTTGCCTAAGGAGGTATCGATGTTACTTGCCACCACACTCCACAAGGCTAAAAACCCGACGATGCCAATGACTGGCAAGGCCAATTGTCTAAGCCACGTGCCCAGCGAAGCAATATTAATACGACTCATCGACAGCAAGTTGAGCGGTAATGTGACGGTTTTAGACATAATAATCTCCTTGAATGCAGGCCAAGGGCCTACCTCAGTTGTAATTTAAAGCTGGATATCGCCTTTTAAGCCAATCGAGAACTTTTCTAAATAAGCATTAGGCTGTGAGCCGTCGTAAACAATATTGTCGATGAAATGGGTTTGCGGTGCTTTAAAGCCTGTTTCGTTACTAAATTCAGGAAAATCAGATGCCTTAGCTTTACCCTCCGTGACAAGCGCCATAGCCGCTTGAGCATAAATATCGGGGCGATAAACTTTTTTAGCGATGTCTTTGTACCAAGAGTCTGGTTTTTGCTGGGAAATTTGCCCCCAACGACGCATTTGAGTCAAATACCAAATCGCATCGCTGTAATAAGGATACGTCGCGTTGTGCCTAAAAAATACGTTAAAGTCAGGTACTTCTCTTATATCCCCTTTCTCATATTCAAAGGTGCCGGTCATCGAATTAGCGATCACTTCTTCATCGGCGCCGACATATTGGCTTTTCGCTAATATTTTCACGGCTTCGGGCCGATTGGCGTTGTTGTTTGCATCTAACCACATCGCAGCACGGATCATGGCTTTCACCACTCGAATATGGGTGTTAGGGTATTTGTCGGCCCATTCTTTACTGACACCAAAGACTTTTTCTGGATTATCCTTCCAAATTTCATAATCGGTAACCACGGGTACACCTATGCCTTTAAATACCGCCTGCTGATTCCATGGCTCTCCAACGCAATAACCGTTAATTGTGCCTGCTTCCATGGTAGCCGGCATTTGGGGGGGAGGTGTCACTGACAATAAAGCATCGGCATTGATTTGCCCGCTGGTATCGCCCTTATCTGGCGCATAGAATCCTGGGTGAATTCCCCCTGCAGCCAACCAGTAGCGAAGCTCATAGTTATGGGTAGAAACGGGGAATACCATACCCATTTTGAAGGGTTTGCCTTTGCTCTTAAAATCATCAATCACCGATTTTAATACATCCGCTTTAATGGGATGGACCGGTTTACCATTTTCCATTGGTACATGAGGTTTCATTTGGGCCCAAATATCATTTGAGACCGTAATTGCATTGCCATTTAAGTCCATGCTAAAGGCGGTGATAATGTGAGCCTGCGTACCAAAACCGATAGTCGCGCCTAAGGGCTGTCCAGCCAACATATGGGCGCCGTCTAATTGGCCATCAATTACTCTATCTAAGAGTACTTTCCAATTCGCTTGAGCCTCTAAGGTCACATACAGACCTTCTTCCTCAAAATAGCCTTTTTCATAGGCAACCGCTAATGGTGCCATATCAGTCAGTTTGATAAATCCAAACTTCAATTCTTCTTTTTCTGGCCAAGCCAATTTTTCTGCTTGAGCGGAACCTAAAGAAAGCAAACTTAGACTAAAAGTGGCTGCAAGTGTACTAAGGCTTAACTGGCGAGCGCGGCGCTTTAATTTGCTCATTAATGTGGTGGTTTTCATGGTTTTCTCCAGTTTTAGCCAAAAAAAAACCCACACAAACTCCAGGACACGGAAAGTTTGTATGGGCTACATTGCCTTATTGATGCTTAGCGTCGATGCTGTGCGAACAATAATGAGTTTTATATTGTTATAGTTCTTGGTGCGTTAGAAACACACTGGTTTCAGATATTGTTTAGCATGATAGATGCCAACATTTAAAACTCTTTATTATCAATAACTTAATAAATTCGTCCTAGATTGAATTTTACTTAAGCTTGTCATCATAGTGCACGTTGCGCTAAATATGTGCGCATTACGTGTCACCATGATAAAGCCCCTAAAAACATGATTTAGCCCGAATGCCTAAAAAATTGAACTTTTTGATCTTCTAGGGTGAGGCGCATTTGTTGGTAAATATCAGGCCTAAATACTCGTTTAACTAAATCTACCGGTACGTTTACCCCTGCAAGTTGGCCAGCACTGTTCATTTGACTCATTAGCCATTCACCACGCACATATTCTGGAATATTGATGGTGCCATTATTTGATTTAGAAAACTGGTTATAAGAAGGAATTGAGCGTGGTGGCATGGTAATGTGAGTAAGACAACTCCCAATTAACGATGGCGCAATCACGTCAACCGATGCATCCAAATACTGCTCTGACGACAACAACCGAGCAGCTTCAAAGCGATTAGGAATGCTTTCAAGCCAGCTACACGCTTGTTTTAAGGCGGCGGTTAGGGCTAATACCGTATTAGGATTCTGTTTGTACCAACTTTCTAACAGGCCGAGCACCTTTTCTGGCGAATCCTGCCAGATATCAAATGAGGTTAAGGCCGTAAGCCCTGTCCCCGCTCTCACCGCTTTCGCATTCCAAGGGCCGCCAACACAGCAGCCATCGATTTCACTACTTTGTAAATGCGCGACCATATTCACCGGAGGAACGACCACAATATCAACATCCTGATCGGTAATATTAGCCGAGGCGAGCCAATCCCGTAATTGATAAAAATGGCAGCTATAGGGAAATACCGTGGCAAACTTCAATTTTGGTCTATCTTGCGCTTTTCTGGTGGCGATAACCCGCTGCAACAAATAGGCGGCCATTGGCAAGGTCAAATGCGTGATCTTATTTTCGGCAATGACTTCTTGATGTAATTTTTCAGACAAGGTAATGGCGTTGCCATTTAGGCTTAATACCAACGGCGTAATGACCGCAGTAGGTGTACAACCCAGTCCCAAGGTACTGGCTAATGGCATGGGTGCTAACATTTGTGCAGCGTCTAGCAAACCCGCGTGCAATTTATCACGCAACGTTGCCCAGGAATTTTGCTTTTGTAAGGTAACATCTAAACCCCATTGACTAAAAAATCCCAACTCTTTGGCCACAATTAAGGGCGCAGAATCTGTTAATGGAATAAAACCTAAGGTTAAGGTGGTTTGTTCTGGTTTTTTCATATTGTTACCTTTATTTGTCTTAGCCATGTGCCCTCACAACGTTCCGAGTATGGAAAGTAAGGTTTTTGCTACATCGTCTAACTTCTGGCCGGTATCCATCGCGGTTTTGCGCATTGCCCGAAACGCCTCATCTTCTGACATATTTTTCTTTTTCATGAGTAGGCGTTTAGCTTGATCAATGGTTTTTCGAGAGGCTAATTGTTGTTTGGTATCACTCAGTTCATTTTTGAGTTTTTGAAATTCGCGAAATCGTGCGACTGCTGCGTCTAAAATGGGTTTGACCCTGACAGGCTCTATGTCACCCACAACATAAGCGCTGACGCCAGATTCGATAGACTGATTAATTGTATTGGTGTCGTTTTGCGCTGAAAACATCACCACAGGCTTTGGATTGAAATGTGAAATTGCTTGTAAACTTTCCAGTATGTCGCGACTTGGCGACTCAATATCTATCACAATAATATCAGGCTGGATCTCATCAACCTGTTTTAATAAAGATGCGCCAGGGCTGGCTAAATGACTAATGCGATAGCGCGAATTATTCAGGGCACAACTAATCGACTCTGCGCGCTGTACATTTTCATCTATCAACAAAATACATAGCTCAGCTTGGTTATTTAAGGATGACGTATTGTGTGTCCGGTTCACTGATTTTCCTGACATGATTAACGGGGCAGATTAATAACTATTCATGAAATAGATACTGCAAACCCTAAGCCAATACTGAGTGATTTTACGAAACAAAAAATACAATGGTAAACGGCAAAATTTTATGAATAATTTTTATGCAAAAGGGAGGGTAAATATCGTTTATACGGCTAATTATTGCTCAGCTGGGCATAAAGTCCCTCATTTTAGCCAATATACCTTCATCGGCAGTTGCTCGATGGTTAATCCTTCTCGCTTTACGAATGACAAGTAGTCATCAAGAGACGCATTTGTCTCACACTTAAGCGCGACGCAAGGGCATGGAAAGTTGAAATGTTATTTTTTTGTGTCAAAACGCTGTGCAACTGCACCAATATAAAGCAAAGTAGATTTGTGCCTTACCTCACTTTAATCAACTGACAAAAGGCCCGACAAGCAAACAGCCAACTTCACGGTGAAATTGGCCTAAGTATTCCTAGTGAGCGTAGAATTTACCCTGAGTATTAAAAGCAAGCGCATCAGGCGATTTTGGCAGCTCGAAAGGCCATACTTTATTTCGCGCGGACCAGTATTGCTTAGCTTGATCTATCGCAATGTGCCAAGCCAGGTGCTCGGTGAGCACCAACATAATCGCCAGAGTACCGATAATGGCTTGCTCAGCGTAGTGGTCAGTTGTATCTGAACGCCATACTTCAAGCATATACGAGGCGACTAATTCTTTGGGTTTGAGCGCCCAATTTTCAGTGGCAGAGCTGACTTCACATACCTCTGCTTGACCGGATCTAGCAATATGTAAGCTTACGTCGCGCTCAGGATTAAATTCTATTTCACCGCCCTCACCGCGAAAACATAAAACGTTTTTTTCGTTTAATAAGCATGCAGTTTCACTGTGTTTGATATCCACATTGCGATGAAACACGCCCTGCAAACTGTAAGGTGCGGCACTTGGATTAAGCATACGCGCCAAAGTATTTGCACAAGAGCGCAATCCAAATTGATCTCTAAGCTGAATAATCTCTTCAAGTTGCGGGTTCAGTAACGCTAAATCCATGTAGGCTAGACCACAGTTGTCTAAATTTCCCTGTGCTTGTTCGACAGAGCGTGATACCGACAAGCCCAAGTGTGGCAATACTTCTTTGAGGTATAAACGTTTTGAATCCGGCTCGTGAGTGCCGTGTAGAAAAACCCGTTTACCCTGCTGGGCTAACAATATTGCGGCTAACAAAAACCAAGGAAGGTGGCGTCTTTTACCGGCATAGCAGCCCATATCTAAATCGACGTTTAATCCAGCAAGCCCGCTGTGATTAAACGCTCTAAAAGCTAAGGTAAAGCCCGCTAATTCTTCTGCAGTTTCTTCACGCACACGTAATAACATTAAAAACGCGCCCTTTTGCTCAGGCGTGGCCTCGCCGTTAATCAACATGGTCATGGCTTGCTGCGCTTCTTGGATTGTTAAACTGCGACCTGCGCGCTGCCCTCGTCCTATTAGCCGAATAAAGTGTTTAAAATCAGTAATTTCAGGTTCTAACATAGTGTCGCTTATTTAGTATGTAGTAGGTCTTGGCTATCGCGATTTTATACAATCTTTGATAACGCTGGTGTTCTATTGCTCATCTAATTGTACAACTGAAATACGAGCAGCCGCTACTGACATCTGTGTTTGCGGTGCCGGGGTATATTGATTGAGCAATTGGCTCAGCTCTGATTTACATGAACCACAATTGGTGCCACATTTGAGCTTCGCTCCCAAGGCTTCGACCGACTCACAGCCCGCTTCAATGGCTTGTTTAATCGTATTTTCGCCCACCTTAAAACAACTGCATATTAAGGGACCTGCATTAAATGCGGTTAGCGGTTGCCCGGTTAACAAGGCGTTAAAATCCAGTGGACCAAGTTGGGTTTGGCTGAATAATGCGTTCAACCACACTTGGTCTATTTGACGATAATCGCTTCCTGTAAACATGGCTAACATTAGCTGCCCCTGTTGCAAGGCATAGCTGTTTTGTTGGCCATCAAGCAGTTGACTCATCCACTCGTCATACAGTGGAAAGTGCTGTTGGATAAGAGACTTAAGCGCTGGGATCTGTTGCTGACTCGCAAAAGTAAGCATATAGCCCTGCGATAAAGGAGTCTGCACATAATAATCAAAACAGCGGCGCAAAAAATCACGAGCTAAAGGCTGCTTAGTGAATATCTGACCTTGACTGGCAAAACGGATGGGGCTGAGCGCAACAGCGGCATGTTTTAATTCTGGCTGGCCCGATAAGGGATCATGAGCGTCACTATACAAAGAAGCAATCGCAGCGCTTGATGAATTGGCCGCACTCCAGTGAATGGGCGCAAAAACCTCTCCTTGACGCTGTCTACTGTCAATCTTAATGGCTAACACCACCTTGGTTTCGCTGCTGTCATCCTTAGGTTTAGGCTGATCATTATGCGCTGCAAAGAGCTGAACAAAATCGTGTTGTTTAAGATTGAGAGCCGCTGCATCTTCTGGATGAATAGCCAGTGTCGGGAGAGGTTGATGAGCGTTGAGTTCACTGCTTTTGCCGGTACGAGTCATGGTATGCCACTGATCACGAATACGCCCGCTGTTTAGCACAAAGGGAAAAGCCGCTGAGCATTGTTGTTCAGGTAGCTGCACACTGAGTGCAATAAATTGCGCCTTTGCGGTTTGGGTGTAAAACTTGGCATCGCTAAATAGCCGTTTTGTCCCCTGTGGATTCGCAGCATTGATGGGCCATTGCACCGGGCGCAGTTTGTCATACTGCTCAGCACTTAACTGACTGATACCCGACAAGTCTAAATCTCGAGAACCTTGGTTTTGCTCGGCACTTAATCCGGTATATTCATTAAAGATTTCATGCACGGTTTGATAGTTAAACCCTTGCTTAAAACCCATGGCTTTGGCCACATCACAGACTATTTGCCAATCGTGTTTTGACTCAGCAAAAGCCGGTAATATCCCCCGTTGGCGCGAAATCCGCCGTTCTGAATTTGTCACCGTTCCATTTTTCTCTGACCAGGTGGTGGCAGGTAGGGTGACATGGGCGTAGTCGATGGTATCGTTTTGGGCTGTTACATCTGATACCACCACCAACTCACAGGTTTGCAAAGCCGCAATAATTTTATCCCGATTAGGCATACTCACCACAGGATTGGTGGCCATGATCCACACAGCTTTAACCGTGCCATCGAGAATTTTATCAAATAAATCAACAGCTTTTAAACCTGGCTTAGTGGCTATGTTAGGGGACTGCCAATAGTTTTGTACCAACTGAGTGTGCACAGCGTTATCCAAGTCCATGTGACACGCTAGCATATTGGCCAAGCCACCCACCTCACGCCCGCCCATGGCGTTGGGCTGGCCTGTTAGCGAAAAGGGTCCGCAACCTTCACGACCTAATTTACCCGTCGCTAAATGGCAATTGATAATGGCGTTGGCTTTATCAACTCCACTGCTTGATTGATTCACTCCCATTGAATAAGCCGTTACCACTCTGTCTCGCAGCTTAAATAAGTCAAAAAACTGGGTAATGACACTGTTGTCTACGTCACAAAAAGCAGCCACTTGGTCTACTGACCAGTTTTGGCACATTTCAAGGGTCGCAGTAAAGCCTTCGGTATGTTGCTCGATATAACGATGGTCTAAACCTTGATTAGCACTCAGGTAGGCTAGCAATCCGTTAAATAAGGCTACGTCAGTGCCGGGCTTAATTGGCAGGTGTAAATCAGCTAATTCGCTACTTGCGGTGCGACGAGGATCAATAATAACCACTTGAAGTGCAGGATTGCGTTTTTTAGCGCGTTCGATACGCTGATACAACACTGGATGGGTCCAAGCGGCATTAGAACCTACCAGTACCACTAGATCAGTCTCTTCTAAATCTTCATAACAGCATGGCACCGCATCTGCACCAAAGGCCCGTTTATATGCCGTTACCGCCGATGACATGCACAAGCGCGAGTTAGTATCGATGTTGGCACTACCGATATAGCCTTTCATCAACTTATTGGCGACATAATAATCTTCAGTCAATAGCTGACCTGATACATAAAAAGCCACTGAGTCTGCTCCGTGTGTGGCAATAATGTCACTAAAGCTTTGGGCAACTTTGTTGATGGCCGCTAACCAAGACGCTTTTTTACCGTCAATCGTTGGGGTTTGCATGCGTCCAGCAAGGCTGTTTGTGGCTAATAATTGCGTCCCCTTGACACATAAACGACCAAAATTAGCAGGGTGATCACGGGTACCTGATAGGCCACTTAAGCGCACTGTAGATCCGTTGCCAGTATCACTTTTGACATAGTCGACCGACACATCAACACCGCACCCTACTCCACAGTAAGGACAGGTACTTGACACCTCGCTAGGGCCTTGTTCTTGACTGGCTCGTTTGGTCTTCACGGTATTTGTTTGCGACATCAACATGTTCTACTTATCTATTTGGATTTGAACCAATTGCTGCTCTATCCGAATGGGATAAACGCGAACAGCGATCTCATCAGCGTCCAAACATTGTCCCGTGGCTAAGCTGTAACGCTGTTTGTATAAGGGGGAAGCGACGGTGATGGTCTCTCCCACAGAGGTCAATAAACCACGATACAAGACGTTGGCTTTACCGATTGGATCCCAGTTACTAATGGCAAAAAGTTGCACCTGCTCGCGCACGCTAAGTTTGAATAACGCCACTTGTTGTTCGTTAATCAGTGCACATACGCCTGAATTGTCAACCAAATCACTGGTTTGGCACACTGTCATCCAATTTGCTGTCTTTGTCATGCTCATTTCCTTATACCACTTCGCTGGTTTTTATATCTGCCTGTTGCAGATAGCTCTGTTTTTCTGCTTCTGTGGCGGGGCGTATTTGCTGCCTTTCTTGGACAAAAACAATGTTGGAATCCACTTTATCGCTATTAACAAACTGACGAAAACGCTTACGAGATGCTTGACTTTCTATGGCTGTGCGCCATTCACATTGATAAGAGTCAACCACAAGCTGCATTTGCTTCTCTAACTCCTCTACTAGGCCTAACGAGTCTTCGATGACCACTTGTTTTAGGTAATCTAAGCCCCCTTCAAGGTTTTCTAGCCACACGGAGGTACGCTGTAACCGATCTGCGGTTCGTACATAAAACATTAATACGCGGTCGATATACTTAACCAAGGTCGCGCTATCTAAATCGGTAGCAAATAAATCTGCGTGGCGTGGTTTCATGCCGCCGTTACCACACACATAAAGGTTCCAGCCGTTTTCTGTGGCAATGACACCGATGTCTTTACTTTGGGCTTCGGCACATTCACGGGTGCAACCTGATACCGCAAATTTAATTTTATGCGGAGCTCGCAACCCTTTATAACGGTTTTCTAAATCGATAGCTTGGCCAACAGAATCTTGCACCCCAAAGCGACACCAGGTGCTGCCCACACAGGACTTCACTGTGCGCAATGATTTGGCGTAAGCGTGCCCCGTTTCAAAGCCAGCATTGATCAATATTTCCCAAATTTCTGGCAATTGATCTACACGAGCGCCAAACAAATCAATGCGTTGTCCACCGGTGATCTTTGTGTACAAATTGTATTTTTTGCCTACTTGGCCCAGTACAATCAGTTTATCGGGGGTAATTTCACCACCTGCAATGCGAGGGATGATGGAGTAGGTACCGTCTTTTTGCATGTTGCCAAGATAGGTATCGTTAGTATCTTGCAAGCTGACATGATCGGGTTTTAAGATAAACTCATTCCACACCGAAGCGAGAATAGAAGCCGCAGCAGGTTTACATATTTCGCAGCCTAGTCCGTGCCCATGTTTTTCAAGCAAGCTATCAAAGGTTTTGATGTGTCCCACTTTCACTAAATGGAATAGCTCTTGGCGTGAATAAGCAAAGTGTTCACAAATGTCTTTTTTGACTTCGACGCCGCGTTTGCTTAATTCACTGTCACACACACTTTTCAGTAAGGCCGAACAACCACCGCAGCCACTGCTGGCCTTAGTGCAGCTTTTAATATCACCAACACTACAAGCGCCATTATCAAAGGCAGCGATGATGTCGCCCTTTGATACATTGTGACAAGAACAAATGGTTGCGGTGCTTGGTAATGCGTCTGCACCTAAACCGGGTTTACCCTCACTACCTGCAGGTAATATAAGGCTTTCTGGAAATTCAGGAAGGTCAATCCCATTAAGTGCGTATTGTAATAAGGTGTCGTAGTCTGAGGTATCACCTACTAACACTGCACCCAGAAGTTTTTGTTTCGTGGCGTCTACGACGATTTTTTTGTACAAGCCTTGCGGCTGATTTTCGTAAATATACGACAAGGCCCCTGCTTGTCTGGCATGAGCATCACCAATAGAGCCAACTTCCACCCCCATGAGCTTTAACTTGGTACTCATGTCGGCGCCTAAAAAACTCAAATCGCCGCCTAGTATATGGGTCGCAGCGACTCGCGCCATGGTGTAACCTGGTGCCACTAATCCAAATATGAAATTATTCCATAAGGCACATTCACCAATGGCATAAATATCTTGCGCTGAGGTTTGGCAATAATTGTCAACTTTTATGCCCCCGCGCTCACCAATCGCGATATCAAATTGACGAGCTAAGGCATCTTGCGGACGAATACCAGCAGAAAATAGAATCATGTCTGTTTCTAAATTTGAACCATCAGCAAAACACATTTTGTAGCGACAGCTATCGCCCTTTTCAATATTTTGGGTGGCTTTTTGGGTATGCACTTGTACCCCTAGCGCCTCTATTTTACTGCGCAATAAACGACCACCGCCCTCATCTACTTGAACGGCCATAAGCTGAGGAGCAAATTCGACAACGTGGGTTTGCAAACCGGCCTGCTTAAGTGCATTCGCTGCCTCTAAGCCTAGTAATCCACCACCCACCACCACGCCCACTTTACTAACCTGAGCAGCATGATTAATGGCTTCTAAATCTTCAATAGTACGGTAAACCAAGCAGTGGGCCTGATCGTTGCCAGGAATAGGAGGCACAAAAGGGAATGAGCCAGTGGCTAAAACAAGTTTATCGTAAGCTAATACTTCACCTTGCACTGTGGTCACGGTTTTGGCTTGCTTATCGATATCAACCACCGCAGCATCCAATTTAAACTCTATCTGGTTCTGCTGATAGTACTGTGGTGTAGTTAGGGCGAGTTCTTCGGCTGTTTTGCCTGAAAAATATTCGGATAAATGTACTCTGTCGTAGGCCAGTCTTGGCTCTGCTGATAACACACAAATGTGTATAGTCTGTCCATCCTGGGCTACATTGGCATTATGTTGAATTAACTGCTCAACAAAATGATGGCCAACCATGCCATTACCCACCACAACGATCCGTGTTTGTTGATTGCTTTTGATTTGTGCTGACATTGTCATATATCACCTTTAACTAAAATGAGAGCAAAAAAAAGCCCGCATTGCTGAACGAGTCAGACATGCGGGCTTCTTTGCCAAACCATCACCAACACAGTTGTTGGCAAGGATTAAATTAAGTTACAAATAAATTTAGGCTAATTTACTTAGTTAGTTTTATTTATACAGTTTTAATGCCACAAATTAAATCTATTAATATCAATGAGTTAATCAAAATCCTTTAAATAATATACAGGTATTACGTCATAATTTGGTGCAAAAGTGCCATCATGGCGCAAACCAAATAGTCCAAACACATATTGCTCTTATTAAGGGTTAGCCGCTATTCTGCGACCTCTTTTTTACTCATTTTGACATGGAAATAATAAAAACATGACGTTAAATAAATTATGTGGTGCGTTTATCTTGGCTGCGAGCGCAATATCATTGCAGGTTCAGGCCGCTTCAGTTTGGAAGGTCAGTAACGATAAACACACGGTGTATGTGGGCGGTACCATCCATATTCTTAGCCCCGAAGACTATCCCTTACCCTCTGAATATGATGTGGCTTATGACGCCGCAGATAAAGTAGTATTTGAAACTGACATGGTGGCAGTCAATAGCATTGAATTTCAACAAAAAATGATGGCCCAAATGGTTTATGCGGATGGCACCACCCTTGATAAAGTGCTGAACGCTGACACCTATGCCAAGCTAAAACAACATATGGCAGAGCGTAATGTCCCTATCGAAGCCATGGCAACTTTAAAGCCGAGCTTAATCGCAGTGACATTGAGTATAATGGAATTACAGGCTCTGGGTTTTACCAGTGAAGGGGTTGATCAGTTTTATGCCAACAAATCCCAAGCCGATGGCAAACCGCAAGCATGGTTTGAAACCCCTGACGAGCAAATCTCATTTTTAGTTAATCTGGGTAAAGATGACGAAAGCGGCATGATTGATTACGCTATTCGTGATATCAAAAAGCTGCCTGAAACCATAAATGACCTACGAGACAGTTGGCGTTCTGGCGATATGCAGGCTATGGCTGACGTATCAATTGATGATTTTAAAGCAGACTATCCGCAAATTTATCAAGACCTATTAGTCGACCGTAACAATAATTGGTTTCCTAAAATTGAAGCGATGTTAAATGATGAACCCGTTGAATTTATTTTAGTCGGTGGATTACACCTAGCTGGGCCTGACAGTGTCTTGGCTAAATTAGCCGCCAAGGGTTACAAAATAGAACAACTGTAAACCTTGTTAATTGAAGTAAACGCTTAGTTTCAATAACTAAGCGTTTTTTATAGTTACCATATTGTCAACCATCGCTTAGTGGTACTTTTAGTTTAATCGTTAGTGCCTCTCACCTCCAATCATCAAGGACTACCATGCGCAATATTTTGCTTATCTTGTTGTTGTTTTCATTTCACGGACATGGCTTTGAAAAAAAACTTCAGGTGGCAGTGAATTTAGGCGCGCCGTGGGCTTATTTCGATGAAGAACAAGGCATAACAGGTATTGACGTAGAAATTATCCGTCAGGTTACGCATAAAATGGGGTATGAAGCAGAGTTTCATTTGCTTGCTTACAATCGACTCATTAAAGAATTCAACGAAGGTAAATATGATATTGCCAGTCCTGCGGCATTTAACACAGACAGGGGGTATACAACGTCTACTTACCTTCCCTTTGAGGATGTGGCAATTTCCCTAAAAGAGGCCAATCTTCAAGTTAAAATGATTAATGATCTTGCTGACAAGTCGGTGATTGCTTATCAATCTGCCACCACAGTGCTGGGTCCCGATTTTGCTTTAGCAGTGAAGAACACCGACTACTTAGAATTAGTTGACCGAAACGTACAATTAAAACTGCTCATCAATCACAAAACCGATATTGTTATTGGCGAACGTCGACTGTTAAGCTATACCAAGAATGCCTTATTTCCTGACACAGATATTAGTGTGCATAGTATCTTTACCAGCCAAGATTATGGCGCAATCACGCAAGATGAAACACTACAACAAGCCTTCGATATTGCCCTTGACAGTATGCGTACTTCAGGAGAATACGCTCGCATTTTAGCCAGTTGGCCCTAAGCCAAAGGTTATAGGCTTTCAATAAATGTTATGGACAGAGTCGCGACTATTTTATAGTCAGCCTAGGGCGTGTTGACCTTTGGTGTGTGTTTTTGCAGCGAGTTGTGCGGTATTTATACAATAAAGCACGAGCGCGGTGTCGTTATTCTACATGAGCGAGTGATGAAGCAGTAGAAATGCTGCACAAACGCTTAACATCCGTTACGGACCCGAAGGGTTCAACCCAAAGCGTTTTGCTCTTTGTTGCCGGATATTGACTTAGCCCACTGGGCCTGTAATCCGTCGTCGCGATCAAAATGCTTTGGATTTGAACAAAATTCATACTCCAAAGGTCAACATGCCCTAGTGTCCCATCTTTGGCAATAAAATACCGAATTCAACCAATCTTCCCTATCGTTAAACGGCATTTTTTGCCATAGTACGCAGCTAATTTTTGAAGCTCAGATTTTGTTGCCAGGAGAAGCTGTGAGCACATTAGAACATTGTGATGCACCAGGTTTAATGCCACTGAAAAGTGCCGTACAAAATATTTTATCGCAAGTAACAGCAGTGAGTGAATCAGAGGTGGTGAGTTTAGCCTTAGCCCATCAACGTGTGTTAGCGACTGACCTTATATCGAACATGAATGTGCCTCCAGCAGATAATTCTGCCATGGATGGTTATGCCCTGCGCGCATCCGATCTTAAGCATACAAGCACCCTACAACTTATCGGTACTGCCTTAGCCGGACAACCCTTCACCGGTCAAATAGAACAAGGTGAATGCGTGCGTATAATGACCGGGGCGGTCATACCGCAAGGCGCAGATGCAGTGGTAATGCAAGAGAACACGCAAATTAACAACGATATGGTTAGCGTTACGCATGTGCCGCAATCTGGACACAATATCCGCCCGGCAGGAAACGATATTCGCCTAGGGGAGCGAGTGTTGGCCAAAGGTATGTGTCTTGGACCGGCTGAACTGGCTCTTATTGCCTCTATTGGCCAAGCAGATGTAAAAGTGATTCGCCCCTTGACCGTGGGGATTATGGCTACTGGTGACGAGCTGACGCCACCTGGCCAGCCCTTAAAAACTGGCGCCATATACGAAAGTAATAGCTACGCCCTAGCCGCTCAACTTCAAAGCATGAAAATGAAGGTACTCAATTACGGCATTGTAGCGGATGATAAAACGGTTTTACGTAGGATGTTTGTACAGGCAGATAAAGAGTGTGATGTCATTATTTCTTGCGGTGGCGTATCAGTGGGTGAAGCCGATTTCGTGAAAGAAATACTTGCTGAACTGGGGCAAATCAACTTTTGGAAGGTGGCCATCAAACCTGGTAAACCTTTTGCCTTCGGCCAGTTGAACAAAGCCTATTTTTGCGGTCTTCCTGGTAATCCCGTTTCGTCATTTGTCACCTTTGAGCAACTTGTCTTGCCTTTGCTTAAAACCCTATCAGGGCAAAAAATCAACCTTGATAAACAAGCATATTTAGTGGCGAAAGTAGCAAAAAAAGTCACAAAACGCCCCGGTAGAGCAGATTTCCAACGCGCCTTTTATGAGCGAGACGAACAGGGACAACTGTGGGTCGAGGCGCAAAAAAATCAAAGCTCAGGGGTAATGAGTTCAATTAGTAAAGCCAATTGTTATTTATTATTGGCACAAGCTCAAGGTGACATCGAACAGGGCGAATTAGTGAAGATTTTACCTTTTGCCTTTTTACATTGATTCGGTACTACCCCTACAAACAACCTTATTTAAAAGAAGAAAACAGTGGCCTTTAAAAAAGAACTAAAAACAATATTACACTTAGCTTGGCCTTTACTGATTGCCCAAATTACCCAAACCTTAATGGGCGTATCAGATACCATTATGGCGGGTCGTTACTCCGCCACCGATATGGCTGCAGTGGCTATCGGTTTTGGTTTCACTTTGCCTGTTATTGTCTTTATTCAGGGTATTACGCTCGCTTTGCCACCGATTATTTCACGCTTTAACGGCGCTAAACAAACCGATAAGGTCGCCAATTATACGCAGCAAATGGCGTGGTTATCGATGGTATTTGCCCTGCTGGCAGTTGCATTTAGCTTTGTTTTTGAACCACTGTTGAATGTCATCAACATGGAGTCTGAGCTTCGCACTATTACCATCGACTACATTCAATATATTTTATTTAGTATGCCGGCCTTTGCCTTGTATCAGGTTCTAAGAAACTTCAGCGAGGGTTTATCGATTACTAAACCGAGCATGGTCATTATGGTGATTGGCTTGCTGGTAAATATTCCGGCTAATTATGTATTGATTTACGGTAAATTTGGTTTGCCTGAATTGGGTGGTGCGGGTTGTGGTATTGCAACTGCACTGGTATTTGTGGCGATGTTTATCGCGACACTAATTTATACCAAATACTCAAAAAAGCTGAGTCAGTTTAACTTGTACCAAAGATTCTACTGGCCTGATTTAAGCTTGATCAGTGAATGCATAAAACTAGGCCTTCCGATTGCCATGACCATTTTATTCGAGGTCACCTTGTTTGCAGTGGTAGCCATATTACTTGCACCTTTTGGTGCAACGGTGGTGGCCTCTCATCAAATCGCCCTGAATTTTTCGGCTCTGATGTTTATGATCCCACTGAGTTTGGGTATGGCAACCAGTATTCGTATTGGTTATTTATTAGGTGAAAACCGCCCTGACCAAGCTAAAATTGCTACTCGCTGTGCCTTTTTAGTGGGCATTAGCATAGCCGTTTTTACCGCCACATTTACAGTATTTGCCCGCGAAATGATTGCGCGGCTCTATAGCATTGATGAAGAAGTGATTCTCTTGGCTTCAAGTTTGTTATTACTGGCAGCGATGTTTCAGTTTTCAGATGCTATACAGGTTATTTCGGGTACCGCTTTGCGAGGTTACAAAGACACCGCTTGGATGTTTTACTTAAGCTTTGTTTCATATTGGATCGTGGGCATGACCATAGGCTGTATATTAGGCCTAACCGATTGGATTGTACCTAAAATGGCGGGGGCTGGGTTTTGGATTGGTTTTATCTGTGGACTGAGTACCGCCGCCGTCTTGCTGAGTTTACGACTCAAACACGTGCAAGCCCAAACACAGTTACCCCCTACAGTGAGTCATTAAATGACCAACAACCTTGTTTTGAAGGGGATTGCTTTTCGCCCTAAAACCAAAGCACCAATGCAAGTTAAAAACGCAACAATGGTGACTCGCGTTGCAGGTGTTGATGGTGATGCTCGCGGTAAACCCGGAAAACGCCAAGTCACCCTACTCAGTGCCGAGCAATGGCAAGTAGTAGAGAATGAACTCGATAAAGTCTTACCTTGGACGCTTCGCCGTGCCAACTTACTGGTGTCAGGCGTATCCTTTGATGCTAGCTTCGTTGGCAAACAAGTTAAAATTGGTCAATTAATTTTGCTGGTAACGGGCGAAACTGATCCCTGCCCCAAAATGGATGCCCAAGTACTCGGTTTAACCAAAGCATTGCTGCCTGTTTGGCGAGGGGGTGTTTGCTGCAAGGTCATTGCTGATGGCAGAATCACGCTAGGTGATAAAGTCGTTATAGTGTAAATCCCAACAGTTAAGCGCAATCTCCCGATGCAAAACCAGGTTGCCATTGATTTTTATCATTTATCATTGGCTTTCGCCCCACAAAATCAATGATAATGCGTGACACTTATGCATATTACGATGCGAATTAGTTTTTAATTCATCACTCAGGAGAAACCGATGAAATTACAACACCTAGGTTTAATAGTCGCCGCACTGGCTTTTACCCCACAAAGCCACGCTGAAGGTTGGTTGGACTCGTTAAAAAGTATGTTAGGCATGGAAGTCAAGACACAAGCTGAAGCAGAAAAACCAGCGATGCCCAATGTCAGCGACATGATCGCTTCTGTCAGCAGTACCCTTGGAGTCAGCGACTCTCAGGCCACTGGTGGACTTGCGTCTATTTTTAACTATGCCAAAGGCAATTTATCCAGTGAACAATTCGGCAGTTTAACTGATTCGTTGCCCGGCTTAGGTGGCCTATTAGGCGCAGTGCCTGATATCAGTAATATGGCAAGCGAAGGTGGTTTAGGTGGATTGATGGATAAAGCCGCTAACTACAGTGATTCGCTTAAGGCCGTTAACGAAGTTAAAAAACAATTTGAAGCCCTAGGTTTGAAGCCTGAAATGATTATGCAATATGTTAATGCAGCAAAAGCATACTTAGACACAGAGCAAGGGCAACAAATCAAAGCTACCTTGATGCAAGGTCTAAGCAAACTTTCTGCTTGAGTTTCATCTTCATTACATTATCAAAAAGCCCACACAGTGGGCTTTTTTGTTGCTAAGGTGTTGTCACAAGTTCGTCATCATCTGACTGTTTCACGCTCACTTGAATATCGTGCTGCCAACTAAACTTTAAATACAAGGTGCTGGTCGTCTCTTCCCAATACATGGCAGCTTTACTTTTATCCAAGGTCTCTATATCAGTCACTAATGGCAGTGATGATAAGATAGGAGCGGTTTTGCCTTTCTCGCTAGCAACCGTTACTAAAGGCGCTGGTTTGACTGAAGGCTCTGTACTGGATGAAACTGGCGCAGGTGATTCTGCGCTAGTATTTGGCTCAGCTTCTCCAATGTTAGGTAGTAAAGTCTTTATCACTTTCTGGGCTTGCAAGGGCGCTTTAAGCCAGTTATGGATCACCAAGCGCATCTCACGTTTTCGCGGCATACCTTTATATTTGCCCTGTCGATTAAGACTAATTTGCAATTGTTTATCTTGTTGTAATGCGCTGAAACTAAGGGTTTCGTACTCACCTAAACTGATTGCATTTGGATTTTTACCATCATCGTCGTACATGGTCGCTTTTGAGCGCTCGACGGTGGCATCAGAGTAGTAATGTAAATCTAATTGCTTGGTGTTGTATTCATCGATTGTTTGTACCGGCAGTACCATGGGTAGAAAGCTTCCAGCTCTGACCATAACCGGTATGCGATCTAACTCGGTTTTTAGGCTGATCGTTTGATTTCCCTCGTAATCCTCATCGGTCCAAAAATCAAACCAACGCCCCTTAGGAAGGGTTACCTGAACTTCATCGAGATCAGGTGAGGTGATCGGCTTAACCAACAACGCCTTCCCCCACATATAGCTGTCTTTAATATCCATTAAAACCGGATTGCTTTCATCCTCAAAAAACACCGGGCGCATTAATGGCATGCCTGTCAGGCTATTTTCATATACCAAAGAATAGTTATACGGCAACATCGCGTAACGAAGTTTGATATGTTCACGCAAAATATCTTTAGTTTGTTTATCATGAAAAATAGGCTCAGGTGCAATTTCTTCTTGGCCATGTGGACGAAAGACCGGCTGAAAGACACCATACTGCAACCAACGAATGTACAATTCCTGATCAAATTCTTCTCCCCCGGCAAATCCACCGAGATCAGAATGGGTGTACGCCAAACCAAGTAAGCCCATTTGTAAAGACAATTCGACCTGAGGCTTGAGACCATCCCATGAGCGACTGACGTCGCCCGTCCAGGGGATCATGCCATATCGTTGTGAGCCCATAAAACCACTGCGCATCATAATAAAAGGCCGTTCTTTGGGTGCGATAGCTAGCTGATTTTCAAATACACGTTTTGCCCACATATGCCCATAAGCATTGTGAATTTCATCAGCAGTAAGCGTCATTCCCTTAAACTGATGCAGGGTATCGCTTGGATGCACCTCAGGTTCGCCCAAATCGCCCCACCAGCCGGCCACACCTTGTTCGTACAGCTCGGTATAAATGCCATTAAACCATTGACTGGCTGGCTCAGAAAACACATCAATGAGGCCCGTATTGCCAAAAAAGAAATCGAATTGTTTCGCTTGATTATCCAAACCAAGAGCCAGCACATTATTATCAAGTGCCTCTTGCCACCGGGATGAGGTGGATAAGATAAAGGGTTCTGTTATTAGAATCGTTTTTACGCCCAAATCAGCAAAATCAGCAATCATTTTTTCGGGTGTTGGAAAGGCTGTTTTATCCCAAGCTAAATTGCCCATCATGCCTTTTACATCTTTACCAAACCAATACAGGTCAAGTACTACGGCATCAAGGGGAAAACCTTCATCGATAAAGGTTTGCACCGTATCGCGAGTTTCTTGCTCACTACGATAACCAAAGCGCGAAGCAAAATTGCCCATTGCCCAGCGCGGTGGGAGCGGCTGCTTACCGGTTAACTTGATAGTATTTTCAATGAGTTTAGGGTAGTTATCGCCAGCAACAACGAGATAAGCGCTGCGCCCGGCGACTGCTTCAAACTGCATAATATCACTTTGGGTCTGCCCTAAATCCATGAAGCCACTGGCAGAATTGTCAAAGATTAAGGTGTAGTGTTCGCTGGACATGACCGCTGACAAACCAAAATACATTTGTTGTGATTCTGTGGTGTACCCATAGTGAGCGCGGTTGTATAAAGGAAAGCGCTGTCCTCGCCTATCCATTCCGACAATCCGCTGGCCACCACCGATAAGTTTTTCATCTGCCTGCAAAGTAAAACGAAATCCACGGGTGGTGGCATGTTTAAAAAAGCCCGTTTCCTCAGCCACCAATAACTTGCCATTTTGATAGAAAGAAATTTGCAAAGGTGACTTAGATACGACGGCGCTAATATTGCCTGCGTTAACCGATAAAAAGTCTGTGTTATTTGCAATGTCTAGTGTTGAAGTCTGGGCTTTTTCACTGATGGCGAAAGACGGTATTTGCTGCTCACCTGCTACTTTGTACAACACTTCAAAGGCGGAATCGCCATAAGCGCGCAATTGCACATGCCCTTCGTCAGTACTGATCACTAAGGTGTTACCGTTGACCCCGTGACTTTGGTAGTTGGCAGCAAAACCGACGGGCAAACAACAACACAAGCTAACTACGGTAAATAACAGATTCAGATTAAACCGAAAAAAACGAGGCTTAGCTTTGTTGTATTTATGACAAAGCGATGCAGTCGCTTGTATCCCCATACCAACAGTCTTCGGCGCGCTAAATGTCATAAAGATGTCCTTATTACTGCAAATTTTAGCAAATATTATAAAATGTTAATCCACTGAAAAGTCGAGGCGGATAGAAGAGCCAGTAAGGCTTGCTTAGCTTTATGAGCTAAATAACCATCTCACCGCATCAGCAAATTGGCTGCGCCACAAAGCCTCGTTGTGCTCACCACCGAGCACGCGTTTAAACAGCATATTTTGCCTTGGGTGCCCTTGCTTTCTTAATTGCTGCTGCATATAGGTTGTATCAACTATCATGCCATCACCTTCTTTATCACCGTACATAACATATATTTTTGCATCGAGTGAGGCCTTGTGATCTTTGGAATACGTAAAAACGTCTGCTGAGTACCAATATGAGGGGGAAAAAATGCCCGCTTTGCCAAAAATCTGTGGATGGGCATGCAGTGCATAATGTGCCAGTAAACCGCCCATCGAGCTGCCTATAATGGCAGTATGTTCAACGTCATCTAATGTACGGTAATTGTTATCAATGAAGGGTTTTACTACATCAACGATAAAGGTAGTAAACAGTGCGCCTTGCGCAGCCCCAAAGCGTTTATTTACCCAAGGCGAATATTCATTCATGCGTTTGTCGCCACCGTTATCGATGCCCACCACAATAAATTTTAGCCCCTCAGTCGTTGCCATTTGATTCAGTGTTTCATCTACGCCCCACTCTCCAGCGTAGGCGGTTGCATCATCAAAGAGGTTTTGACCATCCAGCATATAAATAACTGGATAGGATTGTTCAGATGTCTGATAATCTGTCGGTAAATACAGACGCACTTTGCGCTGTCTGTCTAAGCCATCCACTACAAACTCAAAGGGTAACTCTTGCACATTTGCCGCCGCTGTTGATGGCACTGACACAGTAGTCGAAGACTCAGTGCAAGCGAGTAAAAGCGCTGAGAAGCAGATTGAGGATAAAAAACGCATCATTTTAATTGGATCACCAAAGATTGCATAGGAGCGAGAGTCGCATTAAACACCGTTTTTTGGCCGTCAACATTAAGTGAGTATTGTTCAGCAGTCAGTAAATCAACCACCACATGCTGACCGGAGCCAAGGCGCGCATTTTCAATTATTTTCGTATCCAAAGGCAATCTAATATTCACACTATTTTGCTCAGAGAAATGACTGATGACCAAAAGGCTACTGCTAGGTGTGAAGCGAACAAAAGCAAAAACCCTAGCGGCATCTTCGTAACTCAAACGTTGTAATCTGCCTGCTTGGTCTTTTTGTGTTGCATAAACAAAACTGGCTTGCATGGGTAGGGCCAGATATTGACCTAACATGGCGGGATGATAGGCAGAAATATTCAGTACTTTGATGTAGTAATCTCGTAATGCGCGCTCTTCGAGACTTAATTGCCCACCATCAAACTGACCGTTATTCATCCAACGCTGATGGGCTGGCACACCCGCGTAATCAAAAATTGTGGTGCGGCTTGGCTTACCAAAGCCCATGTCTTCACTGCCATCCTCTCCTACTTCTTGACCAAAATAAATCAAGGTCGGTGAACGACTAATTAAAGCAGATGCGACCAAGGCGGGTTTGCCCATTTGTGCGCCGCCCACTAAGCCGGCAAAGTCATCGCTTGGGATCCGCTGCTCATCATGGTTTTCTAGAAAGTGCAGCATATGCGGCTCGATGTCAGCAATGCCGGTTTGTACTTGGTGCAATTTTTGTGCTGATTGCCTCTGTTGCATTACCGCTTTCAAGGTGTCGTAAAAATCGACTTTATCGTACAGATAATCCATTTTTCCTAATTGAATATAATTATGGTACTGACTGGGGTTATATACCTCAGCCAACAGAAATGCCTGTGGGTTGCGTGTCTTAATCGAAGAATTTAAATAACTCCAAAATTCGACGGGCACCATTTCAGCCATATCATAGCGAAATCCATCTACGCCTTTTTGAAGCCAATAGTGAGTAATATCTCGAAACTTGCGCCACGAATCGGGTACGTCTTTGTCGGCCCAAAACGCCTGATGGTCGGCAATTCCCAGTTTTAAATATTGCTCTGGTAAACGGGGAAAATCGTACGAGCCATCGGGTTTAACTCCGTAATTTACTTTGACCGTTTCATACCAATCATGAAAATGCGGCTGGGCAAGCCGCGACCCATTCCCCGTCCATTTGGCCGGTGACTCGTCAAACTTACCATCACTCAAGGAGTGAGGTTGACCACCTAAGGGTTGATAGCCATCAAGGGGCTGTGGCACTTTAAAATCCTCTCCCACTACGTAATAGAAATTATTGTCGCGCCGATACGTCACACTCGTGTCATCGTCTTGACCAAAGTCCTTAACACCTTGAGGTTTGCTTAAGGACTGATAATTGCGCGCTACGTGATTAGGCACAATATCAATAATAACCTGCATACCATTGTTATGAGTGCGTTTGATTAGCGCTTCGAATTCAGCAAGGCGCTGCGCCGGATCATCAGCCAAATCGGGATTAACGTTATAATAATCTTTTACCGCATAAGGTGAGCCTGCCCGTCCTTTGACAACATCTGGATCATCATTGCTAATCCCGTAGGCCACATAATCGGTGATAACATCATGATGAGGTACACCGGTATACCAGATATGAGTGACGCCGAGCTGCTTAATGCCTTGCAGAGCGGTGTCAGTGAAGTCACTAAACTTCCCAACGCCGTTTTCTGCAATACTTCCCCAGGGCGTATTAGTTTGATTTTTGTTGCCAAATAAGCGAGTAAACACTTGATAAACGACGGGTTTCCCCTGTGGTTCAGCCGGCAAAAAACGCGCTAAGTCACTGGCTTTATTTTCTTCAGGACTCGAGTCTTGATTAACGGGGGTGCAAGCCAAGGTAACTCCAAGGGTTAAGGCGATAAAACTAAAATAACGAGCGTGACGCTTCAAATTACTGGGTAACATAGATAGATTATCCTAACAAAACACAAGTGACTGACAACAGCCCTGTAACGTTAACAAAATAATTACAAATAATACCTGCAGCAGCAGCATTCTGACAGCGCTCTACATACGTATTCAACTTCGCTAGATAGTTAAAAATTCAGCTCTTACACTTGCATGTAAACTGTTAAACTATCGCCGGATGTGTCAACCTACTGATAAAAAGAGAGAAAGAATGAAAATACTCGTAAGAAACTTAGATCGCGAAACCACTGAAGACGAGCTTCACGCGGCTTTTTCTGCCTTTGGTAAAGTGCAATCGTGCAGCATAGTACGTGAAAAAACCAATGGTTTATCGAAAGGTTTTGGTTTTGTTGAGTTACCTAAACCAGGCGAAGCAAAAGCGGCGATTAAACAACTAAACGACAGTTACTTAGGGGCAAACAAAATTCGGGTGAAATACGCACAAAGTCTTAAAGCCGAAACGCCACCCGAAGTTAAGTGATATCAATCCAGCAAAGTTTATCCAGAGTACAACATGAACAAACTACTTACCCTTTCATTTAAAGGACTTGTTGCTGTATTGCCTTTAACCCTTACCTTGTATTTTGTTTATTGGTTTATGGAAGGCACCGAAGGTCTATTACAGCCCTTTGTTCCTCAGCATTTATATTTTCCCGGTTTAGGTATTTTACTTGCCTGCGGCATTATTTTAGTCGCGGGCTTATTGATGAATCTGTATTTCATTAATGGATTGGTTGGCTTTTTTAATCGTCAAATCGAAAAAATCCCCTTAGTTAAATCAATCTATGGCGCAATTAACGACATCATGACCGTCTTCTCTATCAAAGACAAAGAGAACAGTAAGGCGGTGGTATCCATAGAAATTCAACCCAATATGCATTTAATAGGTTTTGTGACTGGTGAAAAAACCGGTCAACAGTTATTTAATGACGAAGACAAAGTAGGCGTTTACGTACCACTGAGTTATCAAATTGGTGGTTACACCTTGTATGTCAAACGCAGTCAGATCACCCCGTTAAACATTGGTGCGGAAGAAGCGATGCGGATCGCCTTAACCGGTGGCGTTAAAGCCGAAAAATAATATCTCATACTTGCTGCATTTAAACAAAGAGGCAGATTAAAATAGTACGCCTCTTTGTATTTTAAGCATTATAAACGCACATCATTCACTACCCAATAGTTCATAATTAATCACCACTACATCCACCACTGCAACTAACGTCACTCGAGCAAGCACTAAAACCACCAGAACATCCACTACAACCTATGTGGCTGGCACAGTAGGCTTCTTTACCTTGATGTTTACAGTTGAGGCGATAATGGAACCCATCACGAATATTGAGCTTGGCATCAATCGCAAACAGCAAGGGCAGCCTACTGGCCTGTTTGGGTGGCAAACCTTCGCGTTGACAGGCAAAGCGCCATGCGGTCTTAATGCCTTTTTGCGCCATCATTGGCGACTTCATGGCCTCAGCTGGGGTGTGATGTAGAAATCGACCAAAGGCTTTACTACAAAATTGGTCGTATTGGCGTGTAAACAAAATAAACTCATGCCATGCCACATCAATCACTTGGGACGGCATGGAGACTGGCTTTCTACCAGCAAGATTACAAACATGAAAATATTCACGTAAGCCTTTGATCACTAAGCGAAGGTCTGATTGAGAAAGTTGTGGGTATTGTTCGCCAACTTTTGTTGAAATACTAAGGGGAAAGCTATACTGCTCAATTAGGGTTAAACGCTTACTCTTCTTATTGAGGACGTAAATTTTGCACCCCAAAATAACACCAGCACCAAGTAATAAAAAATAAATAAAGTGCAACATTGATACGCCTTTTGACTTCCTTGTTTATTTCGTTAAGGTCTTCGTACCGCTTTGCTAAAAGCGAGAAAAATCCACCTCTGGTAGGGATTCAAATCCCGGTTTTGCAAACAAATAACCTTGCATCAATGAACAGCCCGCCTGAGCTAACCACTGCATTTCACCGACTGTTTCAATGCCTTCTACCAAGGCTTTAATACCCAGCTCTTGCAACATATTTAGGGTATTTTTGACAATTATTTGTCTGGATTTATCAATGTTGATATCACGTATTAAGCCCATATCCAACTTTATTATGTCCGTTTGAAAATTGGCTAATAATCCCAAACCTGAATACCCTGCTCCAAAGTCATCAATTGCAGTTTGAAATCCAAGGGCGTGGTAGTACTCAACCACTTTTTTGACATGTTCAGCATCGTCAATTTTTTCAACTTCAGTGAACTCAAACATAATGTTTTCAGTGGGAAAATGATACTGTTTTGCTGCTTCTAGGGTGGTTCTGATGCAGCGCTGTGGGTTGTAAACAGCATTAGGCAAAAAATTAATACTCAACATTGACTTAAGGTTCAATTGTGCAGCCAAAGCAATTGCTTTAACACGGCACTGTTGGTCAAATACGTAGCGGTTTTTGTCATTAACTTGAGAAATAACCCAAAATGCAGATTCATTACTCGGTCCACGGCACAAGGCTTCGTAACCAAAAATACGTTTTTCATGCCAATCAATAATGGGTTGAAAAGCCATTGTAAAGTCAAAACCTAATTCGTCTTTATTGGCACATTGACCACAATTATTGCTTGTTAGTATTTGTGAAGGACTGAGCACTAAAACGCCCCCTTTATTTGTTCATCATTTATTCAATTTAAACAAAATTCTTATTCGTGATATTTTGAAAAAAGAAGGCATGACGAAGTAAAACAGTGTGAGAGATAAAGTTTACCCTAATTAAGTGTTTATCAAAAGAATCGATAATCTACCGAGATAAAAAAAGCGACGAAACTGTCAGCATTTGTCGCCAAATAGCAGTGAAACAACAAATAACTGCCATGGAGCTATTTGGTCATCGTGCACTTCTTCAGACTGGTTTGAATCTTTTAAAAACAAACTGAGTTCCTAGCGTTTGACTATTCCGCGTTGAAGGCCACTTGCAATATTAATGAGAGCCGGCATTAGAATATCTTTGGCAGGCCTTATCTACGTAATGATTTGCTTTTTTTATGCAAAGCTTGGTAATCGGCAATATCGTAATCCTCGGTGAGCAAGGTTCTGACGTTTGACAAAGGCGTGTTGGCGTACTTAGCCGGAAAGAAAGGGCCAAACTAACAGCTGGCTAAGGCCTGCTTTCACATCAAAGAACTCGCTTACTCATCCGTTAGTACAGCCTTATTGCAGCATATTTTAGCACCCACTACATCTAATCTATTGAGCAACTATTAGTTATTGGCTAATAATAAAAAGCCGCTCAATTGAGCGGCTTAACAGTCATACGGTGTTAACTCATTAAGGCATAACCTGAGTCACTGTTACTTTAGGCTGACTTGGATCAGGACCTGAAACCGTAAATTTATAGGTTCCGGTGTTTTCAATGGTCAATTTTAGGTTAGCACCCGAGCGACCTAAGGCTTTCTTGCTATCTAAGGCCACAACTTGATCGTCGCCTAAGGTGCCAAAATCAACCGTAGACCAATCAGCTGAAGCCACTTTAAACTCATAATCACCCGCATCGATGGCTATTTGGGTTTCGTAAGTGCTATTTCCCATATAAGCCACCTCATCAGACTCTCCCCAACCATTAAATGCACCACGAATAAACACGGCGGTCTCGCCAAACATTTTTGCATTGAAAACAGCAATAGTTGGCGCATTGATATCAGCGGCATCAAACAGGAAGGTATAACGTCCATCAGCTGGAATAGTAATAGCAATGTTGCCCCCGCTCCTTCTAGCGTCTTTGAGGTTACCAATGCTCGAAGAGGTATCAGCATCGGCCGCGCCATAATCGACTGTAGACCAATCTGCTGAGGCAATTTTGAATTCGTAATCGCCAGCCGTGATATCAAAGGTCGCCATATATTGCCCGCCGACTTCATAAGACATTGGGTTATTTTCACTCCAACCATTAAACGCACCACGCACAAATACGGTGGTAGGATGGAAAGGCTCCTCGTAATCAACATTGATGATTGGCGCCTCAGTATCACTCGCATCCAAACTGAATTTCAAAGTAGCGTCTTCAGACAAGGATAATTTTAAATTAGCGCCGCTTCGACTTAATGCTTTATCGCTACCTAAGGTAATATCTTGATCGCTTGCACCAAAGTCCACAGTTGACCAATCTGCTGAGGCCACTTTGAATTCGTAATCGCCAGCTGGAACGCTAATGATTGACTCGTACACGCCACTGCCGGCGTAGGTCATTTGATTAACCTCACCCCAGCCATTAAATGCACCGCGAACCAATACGACTGTACTTCCGAACGGCACGACATCCGGCGCGCCAGATGTAGCATACGCCGAGAGTCCTAGCCCTTGTTCACCACTTTGCGCTTTAACAAACACAGCAGTGGTTAAGGCCGGAACGGTAAACGTTCCCTCACCTTCGCCAGGGCTAAAATAAGCACCGCGCACGGTAGGATCGATTGACGATGCCAAGATCTGATGTAATTCAAAACCGCTGGCAGTGGGCACAGTGTGAGAATGTTCTTCATAACTGGAGTTAATAACCACCATCACAGCATCCACCATGGGATCTAAGTCAGGGCGAGTCGCTTCGTCGCTGCTTGTTATGCCATCGTCGATGCTCATGACGATCAAACCTTGGGTTTGACGTTTGCCGATGTTATGAAAACCGATTCGGTCGATAATATCCGCAGCCGTAGTGAGCCTGAATAACGCAGAGCTGCTACGAATACTAAGCAGTTCGTTGAATACCTCAGAGGCAAACTCAATTTCAGTCATACTTGCCGCTCGCTCTGGGCTATTCATGAATTGACCAATCTCTTCCCAACGAGCTTGGTTATCTTGTGCCAAAGGCAAACCGACATTCCAGTTATTGGTGGCCATAGTAAAATCTACATAGCTGAACCAATCTCCAGAATCGTAGGTATTTCTATCCATAGACTTAGAGCGTAAAAAGTCCCCACCTATTTGCAAAAACGGAATACCCTGTGCCATTAAGGGAATGGTTGCGGCAATGTTTTGCGCTCTTACACGTTGAGCTAAAGTCAGATCATCCGGGAGTACATAATTTAATTGATCCCACAGGGTTTCATTATCATGTTTTGACACGTAGTTAATGATATCGCCAGGATCAGTCGCGTAGCCACCTAGAATATTTGTGGTAGTCGCGACATCATTAAAATCTTTCAATACGTAGTTTGTTAAGGTGCCGGCCAAACTCATTTTTATTCTGTCTTGGGCAGCAAGTGCATCGTTACTGGCGTCTTTACTAAAGATATGGCCTTGACGTACGGCCTCTCTGATGCGGTCGTTGTAGGTACCAATTTCAGTTCCGGCCATATTAATTTGCGTGGCTTGCTCGTAACCTCTGTCAGCTTTATTCCAGCCTTCGCCATAAAAATACGTATCCTCATCAACGGCTTTTACCGCATCAAACAAACGGATCATTGTGGCCTTGGTGGCTTGGCTCATAATGTCAAAACGGAAAGAGTCGAATTTATATTGGCTGGCCCATTGAATCAATGAGTCTTGCATTAACTTTTCCATCATCACATTGCGTGGCTCGGTATCATCGCAGCAAGTTTCACGCACGATAGCGCCAGTATCAACTTCATAGCGGTGGTAGTAGCCAGGCACAACTTTGTCTAATACTGATTTACCATTTAGTTCTGAAGCATTAGTGTGGTTGTAGACCACATCAAGGGCAACACGTAAGCCGATTTCATGCAGCGCCATATTCATCGCGCGCATTTCTTTAATGCGTGTTACACCTTCGGGATTAGAGGCATAACTGCCTTCTGGCACATTGAAGTGGTATGGATCGTAGCCCCAATTAAATTGATCAACACCGCGCATTGCTTCGGCTAGCGCTTGGGCTTTACCTGGTTCAGAAATTGAATCATAGCTTGTAAATAATTCTTCTAGCGTCATGTTTTGAGATACTGATGAGTCTTTACAGATATCTGCTGATTGATTCAATCTACAAAGTGCATTTAAGGTACTGGACAGATTAACGGTTTTAGTCACATCTTCTTCGATGGTGGCAATATCATTAGCCGGCAGCATGTGAAAATGAGTTAAGCCTTTCTCGGCTAATTTTTTTAAGTGTTTGACGGGCGCGCTGTCCATCTCAGTGAAAGCGAGGTACTTGCCACGATTGGCTGCACTTGTGCTTTCATCACGGATACTAAAGTCTCGGATTGCACCTTCGTATATAACCGCATCTTCAAAGTTAGCTATGGTTGGAACAGTTTGCGTTTCCCAGCCGTCCGGCTTTAAATCAGCATCATTTAAGTTAACAAATTGAGAAAAACGGCTATTGGTTGATAAGCTCACAGAATAAGGATCAGTAACTAACAATACTTGTAAGCCTTCTGCCTTAGGATGATAAACCGTCACTTCAAAACGATATAAGGCTCGATCAAGCTCGCTACCACCAGTGTAGGTCCAAATACCAGTGTTATCGTCCAAGGTCATCGCTGTTGACGAAGCAAGAGTCTTGTTGGCGTTATACAGATTTAGCTTCACACTTTGCGCTGTCGGTGCCCACAAAGCGGCAGTGATAGTGCCATCGTCACCGTAAATCGGACCAAGTTGCGCTTCATCAGCATCCTCTTCACCGCGGGTGTATAAGTTATCTAATACATTGGCGATTTGGATACCTGTGGCACCATTAATTAATCCTTCACTGTCATACGAGGCTAAGACGGCTTGTGCTTTTAGCACTTGCTTCGCATCCTCAGCCGTCCATTGACCATGAAACGCATGTAAATTCGCAAGGTGAGGCGCAAGCGCTTTTTGCTCATCGGATAGCGTGACTTCTTCTAACTCGATTGCTGTGCCGTTTAAACCAGTTTCAAGATCTACGGCTAAATCGGCGGCGGCGGAGTAATGCAATTTCACGGTACTGACTTTAGTGAAATCTACGTCCCACAATAAGGTATTGGCATCTAACCAATGAGCGGCTTGCCCTTCAATTTTTACTGGTTGAGGTCCAAGAGAAACAATTGGAAATTCAAAAATTGAGGCCTCCCCCGAAAAAACAAAGTTCATGCGTGGAAAAGTAGGATCGTCCTGAGAGAGCGGCATTGTGAAGTCACCCCCGCCCATTTCTTTTTCATCCCCCTTATGAATAATAAAATTACCACAAGCCCCTGGTGTACCGGCGTATCCGGGTTTTAATTCTACTATCCAATACGCGCCATAGTTAGGGTCAACGCCGTTATGTACACGACCGTTGGCCCAATCCGTATCAGAAGCAGCATAGGCATCGCAGGCGCCAGCAACACTCCACGTGTGCAAACGATACCCCTCATAAGAGGGGTCGCCAGCGACATTTGTTGCCCCCACTGCAGCTCGGTTGTAATACAACACAGCTTGGGAGTCAGTCGGAAAAACGCTAGGCGCTGGCGCGGTTGGGTCTGCACCTACAATACACCCATCATTGGTTTCGTTAGGCACAGTAGGAGGTGCACAATTAAATGGCGGCGGAGCTACACACATTGTGCCAGCGGCATTAGGCACCGTTGGCACACTACAGGTTAATAATTGGTTTGAGCCGGATTCGACCGACGAACCACCACATCCTGCTAAAACAACTGCAGTAAATATGAGCAAGACGCGGCTTAATATAAGGGGGTTTATAAACATAGGGGGTTGCTCCGATGTCATGGATAGTTTGCTTAACAAAGCCACACAATTTGGTAGATTTGACAATTTTCTGCCGCTAAGCAGCTGACTAAATGAACTAATAGTTAGAATACTCATAATGAATAGGTCACTCCTAAGAAGTACTGAGTACCAAAAAATTGAATGGTCCCTGTTAAGTCTTCTTGTCCAAAATAGCTACGGGTAGGTTCATCGGTTAGGTTATTGATTTGAAATACTACACCTAGGTTTTCATTGATGTCGTAGGCCGCTTGCAGGTCCACCACTACTTCAGAAGCAAAATTAACAGTTTGCTCGTTTACAGCCACTTGCTTAGAGACAAACGCATCTCGATAACGGGCACTCACTCGTGTTTCAAAACCTTCGTACTCCCAAAAAACGGTGGCCTGAGCCACATTTTCCGACAAACCTGGTAGCTGAATTGAAAATACTGAGTCGGTCAACGTGCGGGTGATTTCACTTTCAGTGAAGGAGTAACTGGCGTTCATACCGAGGCCTGACCACGCCCCAGGTAAAAAGTCGTAAATTTGCGTATAGGTCAGCTCGAGACCGCGAATATAACCGCCGCTAGCATTATTTACTGCCGTGTCATAGCGACCATTTTCAGTAGGAACGATTACCGATAGCGGATCCCCATTCTCATCCCTTGCTCTTACTGGCGTGGCGCCTGGCGAATCGGCCTCAACAAATACGGGTACCGACACCTCAGTAGGTACCACAAAGCCATTACCAGCAAAGTCATAAGGTTCGAGTGATATGTCGTCTACAAATGATTTAATGTCTTTATAAAACAGAGCTGCGACAAAAGCGCCGTCAGTTTCGGTAAAGTAATATTCATAAGACACATCATATTGGTCAGCATAAAACGGCCGCAAGTATGGACTGTTGCGGCTGTTACCATTGATTTTAGCTGTTGGACTAGACAGGATGATTTCACCGGTGTCAGGGTTTTGACTCGCACTTACAGTTTGAACGTTAGTAGTTGTGTTAGCTGCAAAGCGGTTGATAGGTGCGCGCCCCATCACTTTTGCCGCAGCAAAACGCAATTGCTGGCTTTGCGTTAAACGGAAATTTAAATTTAATGAAGGTAGATAGTCGGTGTAAGTATCGCTTAATAGAGCTGGACGAAAGAAGCTATTAATTAAACCTGCATCATCAGTGATATATTGTGCGCCGCGCGTAGGGTCGCCAACGGTGACTTCAACTTCATTACCACGCTCATCAAAAACGGTCTCGGTGGTACTGACATCTTGTAGCGTTGTTGAGCTTTGGGTTGACTCAACACGACGAATTCCAATATTACCGGTGATAGGCAAACCCGCGATTTCAGTGTCGATATTGGCCATCAAATAAGCGGCGGTTACTTCTTCGAATACGTCGCCACTCTCTTGCATCGACCAAGCCGTATTGGGCCCTTCATTGCCGGTTGGGCTGTTAATCACGCCGGGATGACCCACCCCCCAAGTTTGCACAGGCTGCGGAATGCCAGAAGGAAACCAAGCGCTCAAGGCTTTGTCTAAATCAATGGATAAATAATTAGGAAAATATGCAAATTCACTGCCCCAACCTACACGATTCACCATATCGTCAGTCAAGCGTAGCGGTGGTTGGCTAACTGAAAAGGCAGAGTCGTTACCGTATTCAAACACCGACCGATCGTTATTGTATTCTCGATCAGAGTATCTGGCGCCAAATTCAATAGAAGAGATAAAGTCGTTATCAAGCTCGTACTTCACGTCAAACCGATACGCTTTAAGTTCATCTTTATTTTTAAAGGGGTAAATACCGTACCTACTGACCATAACTCGGTCTATATCACTGAATGCGTCGGCTTGATTAAATGCTAAATCCGGTAAGTTGAGGCCATTTAACAAATAAGACAAAGAAATGTTTTTATCAAACTGTGGATTGGTAGCAGTAGCGTCTTCCCCCACTAAACTCCATAACAAGCCATTTTGAAAATCACTTTCAGCCTTGGATAAACTCACATCAAAGGTCATGCTCAGGTTATCAGTTGCTTGCCAGTTTGCCTTAATTCCTGCACTAAAAACTTGATCACTGTCACGGTTATCATCATTGACTAACTCAACACGGGTAAAGCTACCTGAAGTGCGATTGAATGCGCCGCCAATCACATGATTATCTTTAATCACGGGATTGGCGATAGACACCTGACTGCCACCTAATTTTACCCGAAACCCGCGCGCAAACTCCTCAGATTCAAACTTAGATAAAAACACATCTGTTTTAAGTGTGAAATTATCGGTGGGCGCCCATTCAAGGGCAGCCATATAACCGTCTCGGGTTTCAACACCACCTTGGTGCTGCATTTCAAAACCTTCGCTGATTTTCTCATAACCCGCGCATGGCTCTGTGGCCAAACAGGTAGCACTGACGTTTTCAATATCACCGGCTAAACCATCAACATCGGCTTCGGTGTTATACGCTAAGCCAATAAATTGAGTTGATACACTAGGCTGGTATAAACGCGCGTATCCTAAGGCTAAGCCTAGTGTTTCGTCTAAAAACTTAGTTTGATATGACACACTAAAACGATGGCCATATTGTTCTGCGTCAGAGACTTCACTGGCGCGATCGTTGTACATGCCTCGGGCATTGATATTGAACTTGTAATCACCGTCGATACTTAAGGGACTGGCTGTTTCTAATTCTACCGTACCCGCTACACCGCCTTCAATTAAGGATGCTTTTGGCGATTTATACACTGCAGCGGAGGAAATAAGTTCTGAAGGATATTGGTCGAATTCAATAGAACGGGAACCACTGGTGGACACTTGTTCACGTCCGTTTAAGGTTGAAAAAACAAAGTCCCCTGACAAACCGCGAATGTTTATTTCGGCAGCTTGGCCACCAGTACGTACCGCAGAAATGCCTGGCAAACGCGTTAAGGCATCCGCCATCGACACGTCAGGTAAGCCCCCCAAGTCATCCGCAGAGATCTGCTCTGATACGGTATCGCCAAAGCGTTTTTGGTTTAATGACTGAATTAAGCTAGTAGCAAAGCCCCTAACCTCAATTTTCTCAATTTCATCAGAAGGCGTTTCGCCTGAGAGTGGTTTTATCTCAACGTCGGCTTCCTGTGCGTAAACTGGTAGATTAATAATTGCCATACCACTGGCAACCAACGCTGCCGTTATTAAACTGGGTCTAAATTTTTTCATTTACGTGTCCCGTTTCCGTTATTGTCAGATGGTCGTCGAACGCGAAAAATTCCCCGAACCGCAACCACCCCTATTTTTCTAACGGAATATTAACGCCCAGTTAACAAGTGCAACAACCTCGTGCATACGTATTCAATCCCTGCATACGTATGCAGATGAAAAGGGTAGGAAATGTGTTTGTGATGCGTCCGCCCTACTCTTCTTGAATAGCTGAAAAGGGAGTAAAAATAGCAACACAATGAAGAAATTAACCCTCACCTATCGGCTCAAACCATGAGCGAGCGGCAACTATAGACGTTCAAGATTATGTTGATGAGCACGAAAGTTGAGGGAGCAGCCGTGTAAGAAGGACTTAATTTTCTGGTCTACATACAAGTCACCAGTGCCAGGCTGTTTATCAGCTATCGGGGGGAATGCACCATATCCTGCCAGTAAACAATGCCAGGATACCGTGCCAAAATGGCTTTCTATGTTTTGGCGTTTTATCTCTTGTTCTAAATCTTCACGTCGATACCATACTTCTAACAATTGAATTAATGATTCAGATAAATGCGGGTTGTTGCGATTTGCACGCCAATACTCAGAATCATTGCGAGTATTTATTTTATAATGCGCCACGATATAGTCTCGGACCCGCTCAAACCGCTCGGTTACTTTTTGATTGTACTGGGCTTGGAATTGTTGGGTAAAATTACCAGCACTAAAGTCATCGATAAACATCTCGATGCATATTTGCACCAAATGCAAAGCGGTGGCTTCGAGAGGCTCAATAAACCCCTGTGCCAAACCCAAACCAACGCAGTTATTCTGCCAATGCGTCTCTAAACATCCTACTTTCATTTTTAAATGACGGCAATTGTGTTCGTTTTCCATCATATTGAGATGTTGACGCAATTCAGTTTCAGCTTGCTCACTATTAATAAAATCAGAGCTATATACATAGCCATTGCCGAATCGATTGGTCAATGGAATTTTCCAGCACCACCCGTTACTTAGCGCCGTTGCAGTGGTTTCAACGGGAATAGCTGAACTGATTGTACTGGGCATAACTACTGCTGCATCATTGAACAAATTATTGTGGTAAGACTTGAACTTCACCCCTAATTGCTGTTGCATGAGTAAACTCGAAAAACCACTGCAATCAATAAACAGCTCTGCACTTATTCGCTCGCCGTCAGTACATAGTAAGTGTTTTATATCACCGTTAAGCTGTTTTTCGATGCCTGAAATAAAAGCTTGTTTATGTATCACACCCAATTTTTTTCCGTGCTCTTTTAAAAAATCACCCAATAAATAAGAGTCAAAGTGATAACCATATTCCATCCTAAATGGAAAGTGATCCGGTGTAATGGGTCCTTTATTTTGTTGGGCGAGCACTCCATTTAATAAAAAATCAGCGGGACTGGTGTGAGTAGCTAATCCTAAACGCCGTGTGCGGCAATTCATAAAAAAAGCACCTTGAGAAAAGGTATCTAATTGTGAAATAAAAGGATGACTGTAATCATCAATACCCGACTGAGGACTCCAACCGGCAAACTTAATATTTACTTTGTAAGTCGCATTGCATCGACTCATCCAATCAGATTCAGCAATGCCCAACATTTCAAAAAATCGTTTTAATGTAGGAGTGGATCCCTCACCTACTCCTACTATGCCTACTTCAGGAGACTCAACCAACACTATTTCGATGGGTTTATCAGTCCAATGATGTGCAAATAAATTTGCTGCCATCCACCCTGCAGTCCCACCACCGACGATACAAATCCGCATAAACAATTCCTAGAAACACGTTGGTCACAAGCATACTAAAACCCACAAACAAAAAAGACCCCTTAAGCAATGAACTTAAGGAGTCTTTTAAACTCACTATTTTCTAATAAAAAGAATAGTTGAAGTTGAGCATGTACGAGGGTCCAAACTGACGACGTAAGGTCACGATACCATTACCATCAACGGTTTCTTCATCTACATCGGTCAAGTTAGTCCCTTGCAATGACACACGTAGACCATTCAAATAATCGTTACTTGAATTTTCGAAGTCATACGAGATTTGCGCATCTACCAACGTTACACCGTTACGTGTTGCACTCTCAATTTTATTGGAGCCACCACGTTGATAGGTTGAGAAACCTGAGCGGTCGGTTCCGGCGATCCGAATTTCAAAACCATCCATCGCGTAATAAGCGGTCAATGAATAGGTTCTATCTGACTGGCCCGGAATGGGTGAGCCATCTTCTAATTCGGCATCAATTAAGGTTGCAGATGCGGCAATACCAAAGCCTTCAAGCGCATCAGAGATGACGGTCATAGGCACATTAGCGGTTAACTCCGCACCTTTAACAGTACCGGTTAAGCCATCTTCAAAATACGAAAACGTACCAAAATCAGGGGGGGTTACGGTGTCACCAGCGGTGTACTGCACGTTTGCTGGACCATATAAACCTGAAGTGGTCACCACACGATCATGGAAACCTGGAATAAAGTAATCTGCACCGTTGTTGGTTTCATCGTTTCTGAAATTGATAGATAAATTTCCATCGCGAGTCCAGTTAACGAGGTCTTTATAAAATACCGCAACTGATACATAACCCTCATCTTCAAAATAGTTTTCAAATGATAAATCAACGTTATTTGATTCTAAAGGCTTGAGCAAAGGATTACCTGCAAACTTAGACCAAGGTGAACCATATTCTGCTACCGCTGCTTGAGTATTAGGAATAGAGATTAAGTCAATGTTTTGGTCAAATTTGACAAAACCAGAGGCTTTCATTTGATCAATACGTGCGCGGCTAATGGTTTTATTGGCGGCAAAACGCACAAACTTGTTATCACCCACTTCAACACTGACATTTAAACTAGGTAGTACGTGATTGTAATCGGTACCAATAGACGTTTCACATTCAGCATCAATTTGTTGATTGTTGTCGGCATCGCACACAGCAAAGTTAGCGCCAACAACACCTGTATAACCAGATGAGCTTTGATCTGTTTGCACGTATTGCACACCGATGTTACCTCTGACAGGGAAATCGCCTAACTCAGTTTCAAAGTCACCTTTGATATATAAGGTGGTGACTTCTTCGTCAACGGTATAGGTATCGCCTAAACGGTCCGGCTCAAGTAAACCAGCGTCATTTAAGGTATAAGTACCATCTTCATAAGGTGCAAAACCATCATAAGCAACAACATAACCAAATCCGGCCCACGTTAAGTCAGCTAAACCGTTATACAAATAATTTGAAGGAATTGCAGTTGATAAAGGGTAAGATTCAGACGTCGCAAAAAAGCCTTTGTTTTCTTTATCTTTATAGCGGTCGCTGTAATTAACACCTGCAGTCACTTGAGTAAAGAAGTCACCCTCAAGTATACCAACAACTTCCAGCTTAACCGTGGTCAATTCTTCACTGAAATCGGCGTAGTTTAAGAAACCGTCTTGAGCATTAAAGTAGCTGTAAGGGTCACCATTAGCTTTTAAGACATCAGTTTCAAATTGTGAAGCCAAGTTAGCTAAACCACCACCCCACTCTTGTGGGCCAGCAAGTTGTAGCGCGGTCGGGTCAGCAAAGGCGTCTAAACCTGTAGAGCCGGTGAAAAATACGCCATCAGGGCTCATTTCAAAGGTACGTGTGCCAAACTCTTCACTGGTAAGGGCACCATTTCGCGCTAAGCCAGCATAGGACTCGCCACGTAAATCACGTTTAGTTGATTTGCTATTTGCCGCGTCAAGTTCTACCGACCAGTTATCATTCAGATTGTACTCAACATTTAGGCCAAACACTTTCAAATCACCGTCTTTTTGCGCTGGGTCAGTTCTTAATACTGGGTTAGCACCGACTTGCGTGCCAGTAGAACTGGTACCAGAGCCTGTGACATTTATAGCGTTAAAGGGCTCAATAAAGCCGCGAATAACCCCAGAGTCAGAGTAATCGATATTAAGTGCATCAAGGGTGATGCTAAGGTCATCTGTAGGCTGAAATTGTAAAACAACTGAAGCAGTATCGCGTTTCAACTCAGTGCTGATAGCTTGAGTGTCTAAACCACTAGGCAATATCTGACCATCGTCATTTTCACTGTATCCCCAGACACCATACTTACGTTGATTGTTGGGTGACTTTGATGTGGCTAGTGCGACCGCAATCCCGATGGTGTCATCTGCAAATTTTTCAACAAAAGACAATGAAACACGGTGCCCTTTATTATCAAACTCTGGATTATCTGCTTCACTGCCGCTTAATTCATAATTTCCGTTTAAGGTTAAGGTTTCTTGGGCTTGTAGAGGGCGAACTGTTTGCAAATCAACTGTACCGCCAATACCTTGAACCATCAAAGTGGCATCAGTGGTTTTGTAAATCGTTGCACCCGTCATGATTTCTGATGGGTACAAATCGTATTCAACACCCCGGTTATCACCAATACCAATCAGTTCACGGCCATTTAACGACGTACCTGTAAAGTCTTCTTTAAAACCACGGACAGAAATACCAGAAGTGCGTCCACCTACGCGCTCACCTGATAAACCTGGTAATCTAGACAATGATTCAGCAATTGAGGAATCGGGTAATTTACCAATATCTTCTGCTGATAACGCTTCAACGATTGAGGTATTGTCCTGCTTCACCGCTTGTGCTCTGATAAGTGAGCCACGTATACCGGAGACTTGAATCACCTCAAGATTGTCAGATTCAGGTGTTTCTTGGGCTAAGGCTGGGGTTAATCCCACTGCAAAACCACTGGTGATAAGTGCCGCTTTAATTAAATTAGGTTTGAAGTACTTCATATGTGTGTCCCGTTTTTAAGAGTTACTGATGCAAACAATGAAACGTTAAAAACTCACATTCAATTGTTACATTTTTGTTTTTCTAGGCCGAATACTACAGGTAGCATAGGCAATGACTCAACGCACTGCATACGTATTCACTGCACAATTAGTTAATAATTTTACAAGTTGGCAACAAATACGGCGTATGAATGTTAAAAAATCGGCAACGCCCCATAAAGAAAATGGAAAACTGAAATGGTTTAGTATGAGCAGAATACTGAGCCATAGCCGGCTCGTACCTAGTTTCTGAAAAACCTCAACGTTATAACCCATTTACATGATAAGGAGCCTTACAAAAAAGACTGTAGTTTACAGGTAAAAATAGTACAACTTACGGAACAAAAACTTCTCAATTAGCGCAAAAGGACACGTTATTAGGCAGGAAAGTGTATGTAGTGGGCATGTTTATAAAAATATAGAGACGAGAAAACAAAAAACCCGCATAAAAGCGGGTTTCTAACTCGATGTTTAGCTTACCTTACCAACCAGTAATTTCGCGTAAACCTTTACCTATATCAGCTAAAGAACGCACGGTTTTGACACCTGCATCTTCTAAGGCTTTAAACTTCTCATCAGCTGTACCTTTACCACCAGCAATTATGGCGCCAGCGTGCCCCATACGTTTACCAGCAGGTGCAGTCACACCAGCGATGTAGGAAACAACAGGCTTAGTCACATGTGCTTTGATATAAGCAGCAGCTTCTTCTTCAGCAGATCCACCGATCTCACCGATCATAACGATGGCTTCAGTTTGAGGATCCTCTTGGAACAACTTCAAAATATCGATGAAGTTAGAACCAGGGATTGGATCACCACCAATACCAACACAAGTAGATTGACCAAAACCTTCATCAGTAGTTTGTTTTACGGCTTCGTAAGTCAATGTACCAGAACGAGAAACGATACCCACTTTACCTGGCTTGTGAATATGTCCAGGCATGATACCGATCTTACATTCACCAGGAGTAATCACGCCTGGGCAGTTTGGACCGATCATTCGAACGCCTTTTACGTTCAAATATTCTTTCACAAACAACATGTCGATAGTGGGGATACCTTCAGTGATACAAATGATCAATTCGATACCTGCATCAGCAGCTTCAACGATAGAATCTTTACAAAACGCGGCTGGTACATAGATTACTGTCGCTGTTGCGCCCGTTTCTTGGACCGCTTCACGTACTGTATTGAAAACGGGTAAACCAAGATGTGTCGTGCCACCTTTACCAGGTGTTACACCGCCAACCATTTTTGTCCCATAAGCAATTGCTTGCTCAGAGTGGAATGTACCCTGACCGCCGGTGAAACCCTGGCAGATAACTTTGGTGTCTTTATTAATTAATACAGACATTATTTGCCCTCCGCGGCTTTAACAACTTGCTGGGCCGCATCAGTTAAACTGCTTGCAGCGATAATATCAAGGCCAGACTTTGCTAGTACTTCACGACCTAGTTCAGCGTTAGTGCCTTCAAGACGAACAACAACAGGTACGTTAACACCAACCTCTTTAACAGCGCCAATGATACCTTCTGCGATCATGTCACAACGAACGATACCACCAAAGATGTTAACTAAAACCGCTTTAACATTCTTATCAGATAAGATAATTTTAAACGCTTCAGCAACACGTTGCTTGGTGGCACCGCCGCCAACGTCAAGGAAATTAGCGGGTTTGCCACCGTGAAGGTTTACGATATCCATAGTACCCATAGCAAGACCGGCACCATTAACCATACAACCAACGTTACCGTCTAATGCAACGTAGTTAAGTTCCCATTTCGCCGCTTCAGCTTCACGTGCGTCATCTTGTGATGGATCATGCATTTCACGAATTTTTGGCTGTCGATAAGCCGCATTGCCGTCGATGGCTACTTTAGCGTCTAGACAGTGAATGTTGCCATCAGTTTTGATAACAAGTGGATTGATTTCGATCAACGCAATATCCAAATCAACGAACATTTTCGCTAAACCCAAAAAGATTTGCGTAAACTGTTTAATTTGAACGCCTTGTAAACCAAGTTTAAACGCCATTTCGCGTGCTTGATAAGGCTGAGCACCAACGATAGGATCGATTTCAGCTTTTAAAATCTTTTCTGGTGTTTCATGAGCAACAGTTTCGATTTCTACACCGCCTTCAGTCGAAGCCATGAAAACGATACGACGTGAAGTACGATCAACAACTGCACCTAAATAAAGCTCATCTGCGATGTCAGTGCAAGATTCAACCAAGATCTTACTGACAGGTTGACCATTTTCGTCAGTTTGAAAAGTTACTAAGTTTTGACCTAACCATTTTTGAGCAAATGCTTTGATCTCTTCTTTAGATTTTACCAACTTAACACCGCCAGCCTTACCGCGACCGCCAGCATGTACTTGGCATTTTACTACCCACTCAGTTCCGCCAATTTTGTCAGCTGCTTCAGCCGCCGCTTCAGGAGTATCAGTGGCAAACCCTTCAGAAACTGGCAAACCATACTCTTTGAATAGCTGCTTGCCTTGATATTCATGCAAATTCATGGTGTATCTATCCGTTTTAATTTAGAAAAAGCCGCAATTATGCAGCTTGATTAGAAGCCGTTTTCAACAAGAAAACGGCACTTCAGTAAGTAACGAATTGCTACTTACCTCGTTTACATTACACGTCTAGCAACAAACGTGTAGGATCTTCAAGCATTTCCTTAATGGTAACCAAAAACCCCACCGACTCTTTACCGTCAATGATTCTGTGGTCATAAGAAAGTGCCAAATACATCATGGGCAAAATTTCTACTTTGCCGTTAACTGCCATTGGTCTGTCTTGAATTTTATGCATCCCTAAAATTGCACTTTGTGGCAAATTGATAATAGGCGTAGACAATAGAGAGCCAAAAACACCGCCGTTAGTAATAGTGAAATTACCACCTTGCATATCTTCCATCGTCAGTTTGCCATCACGACCTTTTACCGCTAAGTCGCGGATGCCAGATTCGATGCCAGCCATTCCTAGCGTATCGCAATCACGCAATATCGGCGTAACTAGGCCACGCGGTGTCGATACGGCAATTGAGATGTCAAAGTAGTTATGGTAACAAATATCATCGCCATCAATTGAAGCGTTAACTTCAGGGAAACGCTTCAGTGCTTCTGTTACCGCTTTAACATAAAACGACATAAAACCTAAACGAATGCCATGACGTTTTTCGAAACTATCTTGATACTGCTTGCGCAAGTCCATAATGGGCTTCATGTTAACTTCGTTAAATGTCGTTAACATTGCCGTGCTGTTTTTTGCTTCCAACAAACGAGTTGCAATCGTTTTACGTAAACGAGTCATCGGCACACGTTTCTCTGTGCGGCTCCCCACGTTTAAGACTGGAGCTGCAGCACTTGATGATGCACTTTTAGCAGAAGCAACTGGCGCCTGTAGGAATTTCTCAACGTCTTCTTTGGTTACACGACCGCCTTTACCTGTACCTTTAATTTTTGCTGCATCTAAGCCTTTTTCTGCAAGTAATCTTCTCACAGATGGACTCAATGCATCATTTTCTTCATTCGATGCAGGACTCGCCGAATCTGCAGCTGGAGTACTTACCGCAGGCGCAGCGCCAGCAGTAAACAAAGCGATCACTTGTTCACCTGAAACTGTGGCACCTTCTTCAAACAAGATTTCACTAAGTGAACCGTCAGCTGGCGCAACAACTTCTAGCACCACTTTATCGGTTTCAATATCAACCAAATTCTGATCACGAGAGATAGCTTCGCCTGGTTTAACATGCCAAGTTGCTATTGTTGCATCTGCCACTGACTCGGGCAGTACCGGTACCTTAATTTCCACTGCTTCACCTTTACTGTTTGAAGTTTCTTTTGCGGTAGGTGCTGGAGCGCTACTCTCTTTAGCAGCACTGGCACCTGATTCAAATTTAGCGATAACCTGCTCGCCAAGAACAGTTTCACCTTCGACTTGGAATATTTCACTGATTACACCATCTGCTGGAGCAACAACTTCAAGTACTACCTTGTCTGTCTCTATATCTACAATGCTTTGATCACGGCTGACCTTTTCGCCAACTTTCACATGCCAAGTTGCAATCGATGCATCAGCCACTGATTCTGGCAATACCGGTACTTTTATATCAATAGTCATACTGGTTCCTTACTTAATTGTTAATGCATCAGCAATCAAATCAGCTTGCTGTTGGTTGTGAACAGAAATATACCCTACCGCAGGTGATGCAGAAGCAAGACGACCAGCGTAACTCAGTTTTGCACCTTCAGGGATTGACGCCCAAAAATGGTGCTGGCTACAGTACCAAGCGCCTTGGTTTTGAGGTTCTTCCTGACACCACACCCAATCAGTCACATGTTGATAGTCACTAATAGCCTGAGCTAACTCAGCATGAGGGAAAGGATAGAGTTGTTCGATTCGAACAATCGCGATGTCGTCTTGTTCATTTTTACGACGCTGTTCGAGCAAATCGTAATAAACCTTGCCTGAACATAACACTACGCGCTTAACCTTACTCGGCACTAACTCGTCTACTTCACCAATGACGTTATGGAAAACCCCCGTTGAGAGTTCTTCGAGTGAAGAGACAGCCAGCGGATGACGCAACAAAGACTTTGGAGACATCACAATCAAAGGCTTACGTGTGGGTCTGAGTATTTGACGGCGCAACATGTTAAATACCTGAGCCGGGGTAGATGGCACACATACTTGCCAATTGTGGTCAGCACATAACTGTAAGAAGCGTTCAAGTCTAGCTGAGCTATGCTCAGGTCCTTGCCCTTCATATCCGTGGGGCAACAATAAGGTTAGACCACATAAGCGGCCCCACTTTGCTTCACCAGAACTCAAGAACTGATCAATCACCACTTGAGCACCATTGGCGAAATCACCAAACTGAGCTTCCCAGATAGTTAAACAACCTGGCTCAGCAGTGGCATATCCAAATTCAAAAGCAAGTACCGCCGCCTCAGACAAAACAGAATCATAAATTTCCATTTTTCCTTGCTTAGGGCTGATATGCTGCAACGGCATATAGGCAGAGCCATCAGCTTGGTTGTGCAGAACAGCGTGTCTGTGGAAGAAGGTACCACGGCCGGAGTCTTGGCCGGTCATACGGATCTTACTGCCCGTATCCACGATAGACGCATAGGCTAAATTTTCTGCCATTCCCCAATCTAAGGGTTTTTCTTGAGCAATCATCGCTACGCGATCTTGATAAAGCTTGGCAACACGAGACTGTAATTGGTGACTTTCAGGGAAAGAACACAGTTTATTACCTAACTCTTGAAGTTTTTCTACACTGATTTCGCAATCGTAACTCACGTCCCAGTCGTGGCCTAGGTAAGGTGACCAGTCGACAGAATGTTCTGTCATTGGACGCCACTCATCTAATACGCAAGCACCATGATCAAGCGCTGCACGATAATCGCCAATTAATTTTTCAACTTCATGGGCTTCGATACTGCCCTCTGCTACCAATTGATCAGCGTACAATTCGCGAGGAACAGGATGCTTCTTGATTTTTTGGTACATTAAGGGTTGAGTTGCATTTGGCTCATCAGCCTCGTTATGCCCATGACGGCGGTAACACACTAGATCGATGACAACGTCACGCTTGAACTGATTGCGATAATCTAAAGCTAGTTTTGTCACGAATAAAACAGCTTCAGGATCGTCAGCATTGACATGGAAGATAGGCGCCTGAACCATTTTTGCTATATCAGTACAATACTGAGTAGAACGCGTATCTTCAGTTTTAGATGTAGTGAAACCAACTTGGTTGTTGATAACGATACGAACAGTGCCACCCACTTTGAAACCGCGAGTTTGTGACATATTAAAGGTTTCTTGCACCACACCTTGGCCAGCAATCGCAGAGTCACCATGAATGGTGATCGGCAAAACAAGCGAACCGTCAGTACAGTTGCGTCTGTCTAGACGTGCTCTAACCGAACCAATCACTACTGGGTTAACAATTTCTAAATGAGATGGGTTAAACGCTAGCGCTAAATGGACGTTTCCACCTGGGGTAGCAAAATCTGAAGAATAACCCGCATGGTATTTAACGTCACCGGCTCCTAACGAATTATCGTGTTTACCGGCAAACTCATCAAACAGCACAGAAGGATTCTTACCCAGAACATTGACAAGTACGTTTAAACGCCCGCGGTGAGCCATACCAATGACCACTTCTTTAGTACCGCAATTACCAGCGTGAGAAATTAGTCCCTTCAACATCGGTACCAAAGAATCACCGCCTTCTAATGAAAAGCGTTTGGCACCCGGAAATTTAGCTCCGAGATATTTTTCCATACCATCGGCAGCAACAAGCCCCTTGAGAATCGCAATTTTTTCTTCACGAGGCACTTCAGGCTTGGCTTGTACTGACTCGATGCGGTTCTGTAACCAACGCTTTTGTTCAGTGTCGGTGATGTGCATGTATTCGGTACCAATCGAACCACAATAAGTGCGATTCAGTGACTTAAACAACTCACCCAGAGGCATTGTTTCTTGGCCAATAGCGTAAGAACCAACGTTGTAAACAGTATCGAAGTCTTGTTCGGAAAGATTATGATGAGATAGTTCTAAATCACGAACTCTGGGCTGCTTCCAAAGCTGCAAAGGATCGAGATTGGCATGTTGGTGCCCACGAAATCTAAATGCATTTATCAACTGTAATACTTTGACTTGCTTCTCATCACTTGTATTGCTAGTAGGTGAAGCACTTCCACCAACCCGCGCAGCGGGTCCTAAAGCGGCTAATGAGCGAAATTGTTCTCTTATTACGCTGTGTTTAGATTCGACTGATACGCCTTCAACTTTGGGTAATTTGTCGAAAATTTCACGCCATTGTTCAGAGACACTTTGTGCGTTATCTAAATACGCTTCATACATTTCTTCTACATAAGCAGCGTTGCCACCAGCCATGTGAGAAGAGTCCCACCATGCTTTCATCACGCTTTGTTGCATTGTCGTCCCTTGATTTGATAAGACTTACAATTATGTGTGCAGATACACACGTTACTTTAGTGGGCTTAACCCACAGGTTACTTTAAATCAAAAAATAGGTATTGCCATTCAATTAAGAATGGCAAGCTAACTTATACTGCGCGTTTTAACAACATTGATTTGATCTGACCAATGGCTTTAGTTGGATTTAAGCCTTTTGGACATACACTGACGCAATTCATAATGCCATGACACCGGAACACACTAAAGGCATCATCTAAACCACTTAGACGTTGCTCAGTGGCCGTATCACGACTATCTGCTAAAAAGCGATAGGCATGTAATAAACCAGCAGGACCAATGAACTTATCAGGGTTCCACCAGAACGATGGGCACGATGTTGAACAACAAGCGCATAAAATACACTCGTATAAACCGTCCAACTTAGCTCTGTCTTCTGGCGATTGCAAAAATTCACGTGCAGGTGGTTGATTGTCATCATTGATCAAAAACGGCTTAATCTTTTCATACTGAGTGTAAAACTGACTCATATCTACAACTAAATCACGCACGACAGGTAGACCAGGTAATGGACGAACCACTATCTTATTACCTTTTAATGCTGACAAAGGAGTAATACATGCTAGGCCATTTTTGCCGTTCATATTAACGCCGTCAGAACCACACACACCTTCGCGACATGAGCGACGAAATGACAAAGTTGGGTCTTTCTCTTTCAATAAAATCAGCGCATCCAGAACCATCATGTCCTGACCTTCTTCAAGATCCAACTGATAGTCTTGCATACGGGGCGCGTTATCAATATCAGGATTGTAACGGTAAACTGAGAAATGTAATTGCATCTTCGCTACTCCTATTAATACGTTCTTGCTTTTGGTGGAAAGGCTTCACGAAGCTTAGGCGTCATATTCACGTCTCGCTTCAGCATCGTATCGTTTTCAGGTAAATACACTGAGTGGCATAACCAGTTGTCATCGTCACGGTCTGGGAAGTCAAAGCGACTATGGGCACCGCGACTCTCAGTACGGAAGTTAGCGGCAACTGCTGTGCTGTAAGCCGTTTCCATCAAGTTATCTAATTCTAGGCATTCGATACGTGCGGTGTTGAAGTCGTTGCTCTTATCGTCTAAGCGAGCCGACTGAAGACGCTCTCTTATTTCACCTAATTCTTTAAGACCTTGTGCCATTGCCTCGCCTTCTCTAAATACTGAGAAGTTAAGTTGCATACACTGTTGCAAATCTTTCTTAATTTGCACTGGGTCTTCGCCTTGACCTTTAGGAGAATTTTCCCAACGATTAAACCGAACTAGAGCCGCATCGACATCATCTTGTGATGCATCACGTGCTTCAATGCCATCAATTGCTTTACCTAAATGCAAACCTGTTGCGCGGCCAAATACCACTAAGTCTAATAATGAATTACCACCTAATCGATTTGCGCCATGCACTGATACACAAGCAATTTCACCACAAGCGAATAAACCTTTAATTGGCGTCGCTTTGCCTTGTAAGTCGATACTGAGAGCTTGACCATCAACGTTAGTCGGAATACCACCCATCATGTAATGGCAAGTAGGAATAACAGGAATAGGCTCTTTAACAGGGTCGACGTGAGCGAAAGTACGAGATAATTCGAGTATTCCCGGTAGGCGTGACTCTAGTACATCCTTCCCAAGGTGGTCTAGTTTTAACTTAAGGTGAGGACCCCAGGGGCCATCACAACCACGACCTTCGCGTATTTCCGTCATCATAGAACGAGCAACAACATCACGACCTGCTAAGTCTTTAGCATTGGGCGCATAGCGTTCCATAAAGCGTTCACCGTCTTTATTCAACAAATAACCGCCTTCACCACGGCACCCCTCAGTAACTAGAGTACCAGCACCGGCAATACCGGTGGGGTGGAATTGCCACATTTCCATATCTTGCATTGGTACACCAGCACGAAGCGCCATACCAACGCCATCGCCAGTGTTGATGTGTGCATTTGTGGTTGATGCATAAATACGACCCGCACCACCCGTTGCTAACACAACGGCCTTTGATTTGAAGTAAACGACTTCACCCGATTCAATATCAATCGCGGTACAACCCACCACGTCACCGTCTTGGTTTTTAACTAAATCCAAGGCATACCATTCACTGAACACTTTGGTCTTATTTTTAACATTTTGTTGATACAATAGATGCAACAAGGCATGACCTGTTCTGTCAGCCGCTGCTGCCGTACGAGCACCTTGCTCGCCTCCAAAATTCTTTGATTGACCGCCGAAGGGGCGTTGGTAAATCTTTCCGTTTTCGAAACGAGAAAAAGGTAAACCCATGTTTTCCATTTCAATAATCGCTTCAGGACCTGTTTTACACATATATTCGATAGCGTCTTGATCACCGATATAATCAGAACCTTTAACGGTATCGTACATGTGCCATTCCCAATTATCTTCGTGGGCATTACCTAATGCTACAGTGATGCCACCTTGCGCAGAAACCGTATGTGAGCGCGTTGGAAAAACTTTAGATAACAATGCACAAGATTTACCTGATTGAGAAATTTGTAAAGCAGCGCGCATACCAGCACCGCCTGCTCCAACCACTACTGCATCATATTCATGAACTGTAATACCCATCTAAATACCCCACAACACAAAAAGACCTACCGCGACATAAACGAAGGCAATTAAATTAAGTATGAATTGAACCACCGCACGCAACGTAGGTGCTTTAACGTAATCAGTTAAGACTTGCCATAAACCGATTCTGACGTGCAGCATGATTGAAACTAGTGTAGCGAAAGTAAATACTTTCATTGCAATATTAGAAAAAAGGCCATTCCAGCTCTCAAATGTAACCTGAGGCGTTGTTACAAAATACCACAGCATAAACAATGAAAAAGCCGTCATAATGATGGCAGTTGCTCTGATGGTGACATAGTCCTGCACACCATCACGTTTCAAACTAGCTTGGCTAGTTACCATAATACAACTCCTACAACAATCGTTAATAAGATCCAAATACCAATAATAGCTTTAGCACTATTATTGCCTGACTCAAGTTCTTCCCAAGCACCAGTATCCATGATGAAATGTCTGATTCCACCTAAGATGTGGTAGCTCAATGCTGAAATAGTCCCAATAGCGATAAATTTACCCAACCAACCGTTAAGTTGTTGCTGAACCATCGCAAACCCATCTAAAGAAGATACTGAAACCGCCCACGCCCAGATCACAAACAACAAAGCAAAAAACAAGGCGACGCCTGTGATGCGATGAAGAATTGAAGTAATAGCTGCAGGAGGAAAACTAATGGTATTAAGTTGTAAATTTACTGGTCTTTGTTTTTTCACGTTTTATGCTCTTTTACCTGTAGGGTGTTTTACATTATGCTCCGGCGCATTGCGCACCACAGCCTGCTAAAAACAGTATTTTCATCCCTGAAAATGTTATTCAAATGTTAACTAGATATTAATAAATTAATGCCTTTGCTATCACTCAAACAAGATGGCAAAGTATATCCAGCGAATTCGCTAATTACAATTGTTGTTCATTATTAATGCCTTATAAGTCTTAGATTTAAAATTAATTTTTATAAATAATAAAGTTAATTAAATAATTATGCGTTTAACTAAGCATTAAAATTGACATAACACGACATTATCAGTACAAATAGCGGCGATTTTCCCCGTGTAAGCATAATCAATTGCTGTTTTATCAAAAAGTAACCAGTCTGAGGAGAGCAAAGTATGGCAGACAATAAAGCCATTTTAAAAGCCGGTGATAAAGAAATTGAACTACCCATTTTGTCTGGTTCAGCAGGGCATGATGTAATCGATATTCGTAAACTAGGCAGCAGCGGTTATTTCACTTACGACCCCGGTTTTATGGCCACTGGCTCATGTGAGTCTTCCATCACTTTCATAGATGGAGAGAAAGGTGTTTTATTACATCGCGGATATTCAATCGAAGATTTAGCAAGAGAAGCTGATTACATCGAAGTGTGTTATATGTTGTTACACGACAAAACGCCAAACACAGAAGAATATCAAGATTTTAAAAATACCATCACTCGCCATACCTTAGTTCATGATCAAGTAAATAACTTTTTCCGTGGTTTTAGACGCGATGCACACCCCATGGCAATGCTATGTGGCACGGTAGGCGCAATGGCTTCTTTCTACCACGATGACTTAAATATACATGATGCAGACCAACGTTTACGCAGTGCCTACCGTTTAGTGGCTAAAATGCCAACCTTGGTTGCCATGTGTTACAAATACAACATCGGACAACCATTTGTATACCCAAGAAACGATCTTAGCTATGCAGAAAACTTTTTAAATATGATGTTCTCTGTACCGGCTGAAACATATAAAATTAGTCCAGCAGTAGCACGTGCGGTTGACAGAATTTTTATCTTACATGCCGATCATGAGCAAAACGCCTCTACCTCAACAGTTCGTTTAGCAGGCTCTTCGGGTGCCAACCCATATGCTGTTATAGCAGCAGGCGTAGCGTCACTTTGGGGCCCTGCTCACGGAGGCGCCAACGAAGCATGTTTGACTATGCTCGAAGAAATTGGAACTGTAGACCGTATCCCAGAGTTTATTGCACGAGCAAAAGACAAAAATGACCCCTTCCGATTAATGGGTTTTGGTCATCGTGTCTATAAAAACTTTGACCCACGTGCAACAGTCATGCGTGAAAGCTGCCATGAAGTATTATCTGAATTAAACATTGACGATCCTTTGCTGAACGTAGCAATGGAATTGGAAAGAATTGCACTTAGCGATCCGTATTTTGCTGAGAAGAAACTATTCCCGAACGTTGATTTTTATTCAGGCATCATTCTCAAAGCAATCGGTATTCCTACCAACATGTTCACTTGCATATTTGCTTTAGCAAGAACGGTTGGCTGGGTTTCTCATTGGCATGAAATGTTAAGTCAGCCTGGTCAAAAAATAGGCCGCCCTCGTCAACTATATACTGGTCATACATTGCGTCCGTACAATAAAATTGAAAAATAATTGATGTAACCAGTACACTATCGAGCGCTGTTTCAGTTCACTGAAACAGCGCTTTTTTTTGACTTGTTGAATATTAAGGCCTAATAAGATGAACGTAGTTCCCTATTCAAAATTGCTCGGCTATTGTGGTTTGTTACCCTTTTTAGGCTTACCCCTTTTATCTTTTCTGGAAGGGTTAAGTCCCTTACTGTCACAAACACTTTTTATCCAATATAGTGCGGTTATTTTAGCATTTTTAGGGGGCGTTCATTGGAGCGATGCCTTATCAAGAACATTCAGTAAAATGCAAATGAGTGTGGCAATGTTACCCTCATTATTGGCTTGGCTATGCTTGTTCAATCCAAATGGCAGGGTTTCAATATTGTTGTTAGCAAGCGGCTTTATTTTTATGTTGTTGTATGATCTGCGAGTATTTAGTTCAGACAAACATTATAAACGATTAAGAATAGAGCTCACTGCAGTGACGGTTTTGATGCATTTTGTTATGGCAGGTTTATTCGCATAGCTGTGAAAGATGACGACTTTCTTAGTAGGCCAAAAAAGTCGTCTTTATCATTTATTGCAGTAAAGAAAGCAGTTCTTTTGTTTTGTCTTCCATTAAGGGAATATTTGCCCGCGATTCTACATTCAGGCGAATAACAGGTTCGGTGTTTGATTTGCGTAAATTAAATCGCCATTCGTCGAATTCAACACCAATACCATCAGTGTAATCAACTAACTTTGCACTTGCTTCATACTTCGCTAACACCGCTTTGATTACCTTATCAGGATCGCTGACGGTGCGGTTAATTTCGCCTGATGAAGGGAATGCCGCAATGCGCTCTTTGACCAAATTTGATAGGGGCTTGTTAGATGTACAAATCAGCTCTGCCACCAATAACCATGGGATCATACCCGAATCACAATAAGCGAAATCTCTGAAATAATGGTGAGCACTCATTTCACCACCATAAACAGCATCATCTGCTCGCATCCGCTCTTTGATAAAAGCGTGACCTGTTTTGCTCATAATAGGTACGCCACCAGAAGATTTCACAATATCTTCGGTGTTCCAATAGACCCGTGGGTCAAAAATAATTTTAGCGCCTGGGTCTTTATCCAAGAAAGCCTTCGCTAGCAAACCAACAATATAATAGCCTTCTACAAAATCACCGTTTTCGTCGAACAAAAAGCAACGGTCAAAATCGCCATCCCAAGCAATACCCATATCAGCCTTGTGGGCCTTCACTGCATTTGCCGTATCAGCCCGACTTTCCGGTAGTAAAGGATTGGGAATACCATTTGGAAACGTACCGTCGGGTTGGTGGTGAATTTTTATAAACTCAACAGGCACTTGCAGTTTTATCAAAGTTTGTTCAATCGCATCTAGGGCCTTACCCGCTGCACCATTACCCGCGTTAACCACCAACTTCAAGGGGCGTATATTATCTTGATTAATATAAGACAACATATGTTCTACGTAAGCATTCTCCGTAGATACCATTTGATAAGCCTGACTCAACACGAGCTTTTCAACTGACACGGAACTTTGACCTGAAACAAAGTCAGCTGAACTCACAAAGCCATTCGAAAAAGACATTAAACCTGCTTTTACTGAATTTTCTTCATAGCTTTCAGCTAGTTCTTTAATTGCAAACAAGCCAGTATCACCACTAATGGGTTTCGAGTCTGCCTTGACTAATTTCATGCCGTTGTAATCAATCGGATTATGACTCGCTGTTACTTCAATGCCGCCATCAACGCCTAGATGTTTTGTTGCAAAATAGATCTCTTCAGTGCCCGTCATACCTAAATCAAGTACTTTAGCTCCACCATCTATCAGGCCCACCGCAAGCGCTAACTTAAGTGGCTCTGAAGTCAATCTTACATCGCCCCCAACGACCACACTTTTTGCATTGAGATATTCAGCAAAAGCGCGTCCTATACGATAAGCCGAGTGCTCATCTAATTGCTCGATTAGTTTGCCACGTATATCGTAGGCCTTAAAACAGCTTAGTTGCATATTAACGATCCTTATTTACTATCTACTCGACCATAGCGGTCAGAAAAACGCACAATATCGTCTTCACCTAAGTAAGTACCTGATTGTACTTCAATTAACTCAAGTGGAATTTTACCTGGGTTTTCAAGAGCATGAATCACACCAATAGGAATATAAGTCGATTGATTTTCAGAGAGTAATAAGGTTTGCTCACCGTTGGTGACTTTCGCGGTACCGGCAACTACAATCCAGTGCTCTGCACGATGGTGATGCATTTGTACCGACAATTTTTCACCCGGCTTGACGGTGATACGTTTTACTTGGAATCGAGCCCCATTATCAATGGAGTCGTAACTGCCCCAAGGACGGAATACTTCGCGGTGAAATTCAAATTCTGGACGTTTTTCAGCCTTTAGTTGATTAACCACATTCTTAATGTCCTGCACCTTATCTTTGTGGGCGACTAACACTGCATCTTTAGTTTCAACCACAACCACATCATCAAGCCCAACGACCGAAATTAATCGTTGTTCAGAATTAATATAACTGTTGTGCACACCGTCTAGTATGGCATCACCGATTACCACATTGTTATTACTGTCTTTTTGCTGTGCGGTTTCCCACAAAGAAGACCAACTGCCAACATCACTCCAACCAGCATCAAGTGGCACTACACAAGCTGAATCGGTTTTTTCCATCACTGCATAGTCGATCGAATCGTCGGGACACGTAGAGAAAATTTCGGCATCTAGTCTAACAAACTCTAAATCAGGTGATTCAGAAGCAATGGCTCTTTTACAAATCGCCAGCATGTCCGGCGCATATTTCTCAAGTTCTTGTAAATAACGACTCGCCTTGAACATAAACATACCGCTATTCCAGTAATATTCACCTGAATCAACATATGCCTGTGCAGTCGTTAAATTGGGTTTTTCAACAAACTGAGCCACTTCGAAGCCGACTTCTTGAGCTGAAACTTCGCGACCGCGCTTAATGTACCCATAGCCAGTATGGGCACTGTCTGGCACGATGCCAAAGGTTACTAATTTTCCTTGCTCAGCAAGTTTCTCTGCTTGCTCGATAGCCTTGTGAAATTCAGCCTTGTTACCAATTAAATGATCTGCAGCCAAAACCAACAGGGTCGGATCTTCGCCAGCCAATGAAGCATGTAAAGCGGCAAGGGCAATCGCAGGCGCCGTATTCCGACCCACCGGCTCAAGTAAAATGCCTCCGTGCTTGATATCTTCTTGTCGCAGTTGCTCTGCAACCAAAAAACGGTGAGCTTCATTGCAGATCACTATGGGATCGGCAATTTGAGTTCCATTCAAGCGTTTAATGGTGTCCTGCAACATGGTGAGTTCACAAGTTAAGCGTAAAAATTGTTTTGGCAAGGCAGCACGCGACTTAGGCCATAAACGGCTACCACTCCCACCAGCAAGTACAACAGGTTTCATTAAACGTTCCTTTTTCAGTTATGTTATCTACTACTGTCAACATGGCAAAATTTCTCTTCGTGAATGGTATTAAAGCTAGTGACCTTATTCAACACATCGCTGAAACTAAAACGCTATTTAGCGATAAAAAGAGCAAATACCATCAAACAAAGCGTCCCTTTTGATAATCCTCAAAAGCTTGTTGAATTTCATGCTCCGTATTCATCACAAATGGACCATATTGAGCCACGGGCTCATTAATGGGAAATGCTCCAACAACGATGCATTGAGCACCTGATTCACCACCTAATTCGATAGTCGATTGACTTTCTAACACGGCTAATTGGCCCTTGATGATTTTTTCATTGCCAACTTCAACTTCTCCCTCATAACAATATACAAAGAAGTATTGCTGTTCCTCTCGAGGAATAACGACAGCTTGCTTTTTTTCAAAAACACAATCTAGAAACAAAGGACTTACCGCTTGCGCTGAAACAGGCCCTATTACACCGTCAAACTCTCCAGCCAATACCTTAATCTTTAGCCCTTCAGAGATATTAACCACAGGGACGTCCGCGGCCTTAATATCTTGATAATTAGGCGCAGACATTTTGTCTTTTGCTGGTAGATTCACCCAAAGTTGAAAACCACGCATCAAGCCTTCCGTTTGTTTCGGCATTTCGGAATGAATGATCCCCCGTCCGGCATTCATCCATTGAATACCGCCGGTTTCGATTAAGCCCGTGTTGCCGACAGAATCCTTATGTTCCATTTTACCGGCTAACATGTAAGTGACGGTTTGAAAACCGCGATGTGGGTGCTCGGGAAAACCTGCTAAATAATCTTGTGGTTTATCTGAACCAAATTCATCTAACAGCAAAAAGGGGTCGAGTCGCGGTAAGGCAGGCTGACCTATGATTCGTGTTAATGTTACCCCTGCCCCGTCTTGAGTAGCTAAACCTCGAACGATTTGTTTTATCTGCTTGGGATGCTTCACTGGGTTAACCTCTGAACTAGTGCTTAAAATCGATGCCGCATAACACCACGTTTAGTAAATGAATAAAATCTCAGATTTATGAATTGATAGATCTATTAATTCGAATGTTTTTCGTCAGATTTATGCTTTTAAATTGCTTCAGTCAGTCAAAATTAATCCCGAACACTGGTATAATCTTCCATTATTCGATTTAAATGATTCTTTATGCAGCAAATAAAACAGCGATTTGGTGGCACTGAGCGCCTTTACGGTATGAATCAAACAGCAGTACTGGCTAAATCTCATGTTTGTGTTGTGGGTATTGGCGGCGTGGGTTGTTGGGTAGTAGAAGCATTGGCCCGCACAGCTTTAGGGCAGCTTACACTTATTGATTTAGACGATCTTTGTGTAACCAATACCAATCGCCAAATACATGCGATGCATTCTACTGTCGGCTTGGCTAAAGTCGATGAGATGAAAAAGCGTATTCTCGACATTAATCCCGATTGTATAGTTAACGCAATAGAAGATTTTGTCACCCCAGAAAACGTAGCCGAAATGTTTAATAAAGGCTTTGATTATGTGGTTGATGCCACAGACAGTATTAAAGCCAAAGCCAGTATGATTGTGTATTGCAAACGGAATAAAATTCCAATCATCACTATTGGTGGGGCTGGCGGCCAGATAGATCCAACCCAAATAGCCGTTACTGACCTAAGTAAAACAATTCAAGACCCTCTTGCAGCCAAACTTCGCTCCTATCTACGCCGCTTTCATAATTTTACCGTCAACAGTAAGAGACGTTTTGGCATTGATTGCGTTTATTCAACTGAGCAACTGCGCTATCCACAAAAAGACGGCTCTGTTTGCGCGACTAAAAGTTTGTCAGACGGAAGCGTAAAGTTAGATTGTAATACAGGCTTTGGTGCATCTGTAGCAGTCACCGGCACCTTCGGATTTGTTGCTGCAGCCAGAGTAATTGAAAAATTAATAGCAAAAGCCCATTTGCCATAAAACCTGACATTGTTGTGGACAAATTGATTATGGCGTTTTCTCATCCTTATATTTACGGATATCCAACACTACTGTGACGGCCAACCATAGCAATATCGCCCCTGCCAAAAGCCATGTATTTTCGGCCAACAACATGACTTCTTCACTTAACAAACTCGTCACAAAGATGAGCAGTAAGTAGTAGGGTAGGTTTAGCAAACCAGCTAGTAAGACAACCTTCATACTCTGCCTCTGGCCGCCTTGAGAAAACATAAAAAATGCCAGCGAATTGATGTGTATCATGGCAGTTAGCAAGGACTTTATTTTTAATTTTGCCGATGTTTGATTATATTTCGCTAGGCGGCGCCCTAGCAAAAAATTAAGCAAAGAGCCCACTGTTGCTGCAATGACCATTGCTAAGGTCAAAAATACAATGTCTTGCCATTGAGGTTTAGCCATCACCACTAGGACCACAGCAAAAAATTGACCAGGAAAATAAAAACCAACGTAGACAATCGATTCAAGTAAGATAATCAAACCGATGAGCAGGTAAAAATAATCACTAAATTGAGATTGCAGTTTTTCGAGTAAGGCTAAACCGGGCGGAATTATGTTGAATTCTATTAAAGCACTGAATAAAGCCAATATACATAGTGCAGATAAGGGTAACCACGATCGATAATTCATAATAGTCAGTATCATTATATTTCGTTGTATTACGAGTGAGGCGGATCTCAGATCACTCTGGCGTTGTTGCACACTTCAGGTCACAATAGCAAAAAGTTATTATTCGAAAAAATAGAAACAACTATGTATCGCGCAAAAACAACGATTGAGCAATGGCGAATTTTACAAGCAGTAGTTGACTACGGGGGTTATGCTCATGCGGCAGCAAAATTAAACAAAAGCCAATCCTCGCTTAATCATGCGGTTACAAAACTTCAAGACCAACTCGGCGTCGAACTACTTGAAGTAATCGGGCGTAAGGCACACTTAACTGAAGCTGGGGAGGTCATGCTAAGACGAGCCAGACTTCTCACGCAAAATATTCAAGAATTAGAAGAACTGGCTACCAACATTAATCAAAACTGGGAGCCTGAGATTACCTTAGCCGTAGAGCTCGCCTTTCCAAGAGAATATCTTTATCCTGCCTTAGTCGACTTTCACAAATATAGCCGTGGTAGTCGCCTTAAAATAATTAATACCGTGTTAACCGGCACCGAAGAAGCGATAACCGAAAAATGGGCTGATTTGGTTATTTCCGGTACCATTCCTCGCGGCTACTTAGGTGAGCCTCTTTGCCAACACTACTTTTATGCCGTTTGCCATCCAGAGCATGAGCTGGCTAAACTACCCCATCAAATAGATCCTCGAGAATTAGCTCAACACCTACAGTTAGTTATCAAAGATTCGGGTAAACTGCCGATAGAAAAACAGGGATGGCTAAAGTCAGAGCAGCGCTGGACGGTAAGTGACTTTGGCGCGGCAATTGATATCATGGCTCAAGGCATTGGTTTTTGCTGGCTTCCAGAATACACCATTAGAGAAGCGCTTAGCCAAGGAAAATTAGTGAAATTAGCCATTAAAGGCAGTAGTTTTAGGGTGATCCCCTTTTATTTAGTTGTGCCAAGTGCTGACAAGATAGGACCGGGTACCGAAATGTTGTACCAGCAAATACTTGCGTTACGTCAGTGTCCTTCACAACTACCAGAACCACAAGCATAAAGGATAGATACACATGCAAATGAGCCAAGAAGAACTCACAGAACTTATGATTGATTGTGCGCAAAATGCCGTGATTACCACTCAAGAAGAATTTAAACTTGAACTAGACGGAAGCGATCAAAGTGTAGAGTTGGTCGATGAAGTCATACTAGGTTGGTTAGCTCGTTATCGAAATCAAGCCCTTGAAGAGAATGCTGTTTTTACACTGTGTAATATTTATGGCGCCTATGTTGGCGAAATTTTCCGCCATAAAATCGGTGGTAATTGGAATTACGATGTCAGTGATCCTGATGCACCCTATGTTGTGCTTGAATATGCTGGAAACACCTATGCTTTTGCTGGAATTTGCTATCAACGTTTGGTGAATGATAGTGATATTAGTATTAAGAGTTACTTTGAGCAGGCTGTGGCCAACAAGATGCAATAAGCCATTATTAGGCGAATATTATGGCCCTATTCTATAGGGCTATTTGGTCTAGACCAGTCACTCACCAACAAACGTAAATGCCGGTCTTTAAACAGATAAAAGCCAATCATCACATTAATCAGAAACGACAAAGCGATTGACCATGAAAACTGCCAATAAAGCGATTTAGCTAAAAAGTAGTGCAAGCCAATATCAAGTAAACAGCTGAGCAATAGCAAAGGCTTAATAAGTAGTAGTGGCCAGTATCTCTCATGCTTAGTCAATGACTCACGAAATGCCAGCAGCAGATATGCACTAAACGCGGGAGCAGCAATCAACATTGAGAGGTATAAATAGCGTTTTTCAGGGTAGATCCAAGATAACAATTCAGAGCTATTTTGTTGCAGGATAAACGACAAGGCAAAAATAAACATACTGCGGCATAAAAACAACGCACACCAAGACAGTATAGCTGATGGCTTTACCCGACCAGCCTCATCGTAGTATTTCAACTCAAGTAGTAATCTTGCCAAAGTAATTTAAACCTTCAAGGTCAATAATGGGTTGCATACAATCACACCTTTGCGTGTTGACTCATCGTCACAAAGCCGATGCTCTCTTGTTGTAATGCGCAGACATTCGCATTTCTTCGAGCACCTGTTCGATGTCTTGCAATCCGTCCTGAGAGAGATACATGCTCATACTAGAATGAATATTCACTTTTTCACCGCTACCTGCATTGATAGCCATATCAGTTAGACTATTTTGAATTCGATCGAACAACACTCGAGCCGTTTCATCATCTATATTTTTCAAACACACGATAAAGCGGTCTGTCCCAAGTCGCCCTAACAGGTCTTTCTCACGAGTGACTTGATTTAAACATCCTGCCACCCGTTTTAATAAGGTATCAGCCGTTAAATAGCCAAACTGCGCATTAACTTCAGAAAAATTAGTCACGTCAAACACTGCAATAGCATTGACCTTGTCTCGCTGAACTGATCTTATTCGCTTGATAGCACCGAGTACTGATTGTTCATTACGTAAACCTGTAAGACTATCGGTTGCCAATTTACGCAAGTAATGTCGTCCTAGTGTCAAATAGAGCAAAAGAGCTATCACGGTTATTAGTAAACACACCAACACAATAGTTTGTATATTTTCTCGTTGAATTTTCGTGATATTCTCTTCTAACATATTGATTTTTGTGTACAAATTGGCAACACCAAGCACTTGACCAGACGCTTGTTGCTGATTTAACTTAGTGGTCAATTTATCTGCATAGCGTTGAAATACTTTTTCGGAAGCAGAAACATTACCTAGATATAAATTAGCCTCCACCAAAAAGCGCAGATAGTCTTTGTTGTTTGATAGGGCGTTTGATACTTGGGCGTCCTCAATTTCACGCGCGCTAAGATATTGTGTAATACAATCTTTATCGTCATCTATCATGCAAATGAAAGCCGAATACCATGCAAATAAATCGTCCATTTGTTTATTAGTCACCATAGGCAAAAAAGCTTGCCATTTAACCAAATTGACGCGCATCTGAGCATACTCGTCAGTTAAATAGTAATACCGGCTTAATGAGTAATATAACCATGAATTGGTCAGGGGCGTATTGATTTTTTTATTCTCATCGGCCAGTTTATCAATCATCAATTTAGCTTCATTAAAATTACCACTACCGATGTAAGCACTAATAAGACTCATCAAAGGCGCTACTTGGTTTTTTTCTTCATACACATCTAAGCCTATATCATAAGCTTTTTGGTATTGCTCTACAGCCAATACATTTTGACCAATTTTTCCAAACAGATACCCAATTTCATTATGAATATGTGCCACTTCCTCTTTATCGTTAGTTAACACATGGGATTCAAGGAGCGCAAATAGTTTACCAAGCCTTTCACCAATACTTTGCTTATTTCCACTGCATCCTGATAATTGCGCAATTTGAGAACTCAGTGTTATATCTTTAAAACTATCCATCCCAAGCTCTTCAGCCTGTTTGTAATAAGCACAGCGTTTAGGATCATCTTGTGCCTCAAAAATATAACCCATTTGATAAATTGCGCTGGCATAGCTGTATGACAACTTATCAATGGCAGGATCACGTATTATGTCTTCGAGCACGTTTTGAGCCTGTTCAAGCTGGCCTACACAAATCATTGACTGAGTTTTAATAACTTGTAAAGCAATTGATTGAGAATGAGTAGTTTTGGAACTATTTAGAAAAGTATCGAGTTGTGGAAGAACCTCACTTTTCGGGCAATCATAGGTCTTAACTTGTGATTTTTTGATGAAGTCATCAATATCATCGGCCCTCACTATTTGATGAAATCCCCCTAAGACTAGCAACAAAGTAATACTGAAAGACCTCAATGCATTTTGTGGGATTTTTTCAAACATGAATAAAACAACCATACGTTTATAATTATTATTTTTACTAACTTTGTTAGTGCCTATTGCTACAGCGTTCTCGCTAAGACCGCAAGTATAGTTATTTATTGTTGTGTAATACCAATAAAAACATTACCCAGAGCAGTAAAATTAACATGTATTGAGGTGTTAACTCCTTCACAGCCTCAAGTTAGGTGTGTCGAAAGCTTGTCATATGTCACGAAACAGTGAGCAGGCTCAAGGGCCGCAAACACATTAAACAAGCAAGGCCCAGACGAACCTTGCGAGTCATTTAAAATAGCAAACCTAGTTTATTAAGCGTGTTTAAAAAACCATCGCTTTCCCGCGCCCGCTTGATTCAGAAGCAGCATCAATTTTACCATTTTGGTTGATGATTAACTGCAAGTCACCAAACCGGTTTTCATCTAACACATAACCCATTTTTTCTAACTCAGTAATTACCCTAGGATCTAGCCCTGGATGATAACGAATTTGATCTTTTGGTAACAACTGATGGTGAAAGCGAGGACGGTCGACGGAATCTTGCGCACTCATATTAAACACTAACGCATTGAGGATAGACTCGTAGACCGAGCTAATAATAGTGGTTCCACCTGGTGAGCCCGTGACGAGGGCAACATCATTATTTTTTAAGACGATGGTGGGCGTCATAGAAGAAAGCATTCGCTTTTGCGGCTGTATTTCGTTAGCGCTGCCACCTATGGCACCAAACACATTGGCAACCCCAGGTTTCGCACTAAAATCATCCATTTCGTCATTCAATAAAAAGCCGGCCCCTTCAACGACCACAGAATTGCCAAAACCTAAATTAATTGTAGTGGTATTAGAAACCGCATTGCCCCAACTATCTATGATAGAAAAATGCGTGGTTTCTTCACTCTCCTTCAGACCTGGTTGAATACTCTCTGTTTCTGAGATGACATTGGGTACAATACCCATACTGCGTTTTTCCATATAAGTGGGATCAATCAAACGAGTCAGGGGAACTTGAATAAAATCAGGGTCGCCTAAATACTCAGCTCTATCAGCAAAAACCCGTTTACCAATCTCGGCTAAAAGATGAATATAAGCACTTGAGTTGTGCACTAAGTTTGGGTGTTTTTTGGCTAATATTTCATACATTTCTAACCACTGAATAATCGCAACACCACCAGAGCTAGGTGGTGGCGCAGTGAGTAATTGGTATTGCTGCCAATTTGCAATGATAGGTTTGCGCGCGATAGCCTCATACTGAGCCAGATCTTGTAAACTAATTAAGCCATTCTCTTTTTGCATGAAATCGCTGATTAACCTAGCCGTTTCACCTAAATAAAAGCCGTCTCGTCCCTTATCCCGAATCAAACGTAAAGTCGCTGCTAATTCGGCTTGTTTGAATATCTCGCCCGCTTTCGCTTTTTCAAAGTAAGTTTTAAAATTGACGTCAAAGCCCTGTTCAGCCAGACGTTTTATATGACGTTCAATATACCCGCCTAACTTCGGATGAACCACAAATCCATGCTCCGCCAATTCGACAGCGGGTTGAACTAACTCACTCCAAGGTAAAGAGCCATGCTTTTGGTGGGCTAGCCACATGCCCGCCACGGTGCCAGGCACGCCGGATGCCAATACACCAATAAGTGATTGATTGGGGATCACCTCACCTTTTTCATCTAAATACATATCTCGATGCGCAGCTAAGGGCGCTTTTTCACGATAATCAATAAAGTCATTTAGGCCATCTTTATGAATCAACATAAATCCACCGCCACCAATATTACCGGCTTCAGGCAGTGTCACTGCCAATACAAATTGCGCAGCAATGGCGGCATCAACCGCATTACCGCCTTTATCCAAGATCGCTTTTGCGGCGTCAGCACTATAACTATCAGGCATTGCAACAGCCGATTGATGAGAACTAGCAGCTACTTTATGACTTTTTGTATCACTATTATCGGCACCACAGCCAATAATTAAGCAACACAAGCCCACTAAAATGAAGCCTTTATTTATTCTTTCGAGCGTTAAATTTAACATCTATTTTTCCTATTTAATTTTGCTCAAGGTTTGAGTCTTTGCTCATTCACTAACGTCAAATCAATCGCGTCGAAGGCCTAAAGCCTCGAGCAATTGACTTCTTTCAATCTCGTTATTATGGCTAACAATCATCTTTTAAACGCTAGGGCTATTGCCCCACTAAACGCCCTTAGGTATCTGATTGAGCCTATTTTTAGCCCCTCGACTTAAATAGGGGTGCATTTTTTCCTCCATTTGTTGTAAAAATGGGGTAATACAATTCAATTCTTTTTTTTGGTTGCTTAATTGCCCGAGCGCGACGGCTGTCGCTAACTCACATACTTGGCTCATCAAACGCTCATTAACTCGAGTATGTTGTTGCAAATATCGGTCATATATCGTGACATTTTTCTTATCTTTAGGCTCATCAAACAGGCGCTGATAGTCGCAAACATGAAAATAATAAATTAGGATTTCAACTTCGGGACTAAGTAAACTCGCAAGGGCTGCTCTTTGCTCAGACAAATGATGTCTCGCTTCGTCATTGAGTTCGTCTAAAGGCGAGTGCGCTAAATGGTAGAGTCCGGCCTTTTGCAGCACTTCGTTTGCGGCCCACGCTTTCAGTAAACAACGAACATTGTCAAGCAGGTATATTTGCTTCGCATCGAAATGTTCAAAATCACCGGCGCCAAGTTGAATTAACTGAATAAATTTATCTAACATCAATACTCTGCCCTAATAAGCCATTATTTTCATTTAACCCAGTCGGTTTTTGTACACATCTGGTTGCCAAATTTCCATAAAAACACTTGGACTGCTGAGGCTGTTATAACCATATTGTTGATATAAACCATGAGCATCACTGGTAGCTAACAACATACGCCTCAAACCCTGTAAATCAGGATGACGATGTATTTCGTCCATCAGCCAAACACTTAAGCCTCGCCCTCGATGTTTTTCGACTACAAATACATCCGCTAAATAAGCAAAGGTAGCGTAATCAGTGATCACTCGAGCAAAACCAACTTGCTCTCCCGCCTCGGTAAACACACCAAAACATAAGGAGTTTTCTAAGGCTTTTTGTAAGGTGTTGAGCGGAATCCCTTTTGCCCAATATGAAGTGGCTAAAAATCCATGAATGGTTCCTATATTTTGCTCTTCAAACTGGTGGCTTATTCTGTATCCTGAAACCACATATTTTCCTTACTGACTATTTAGTTCAAAATATAAAATAACTAAACTACTCGCGGCAGCAAACATGAGTACATAGCCGTTGATTCCGTAATAGTCGTTTTCTCGTCTATTGCGTCTGCGCTTAATGATGAGAACCAGCAAACTGATCGCTACACAGATGATTAATAGGGCAACAAGGTAATGACTCAAAGCCGAAGACCACTCCTCTCGTCCTGTCACTCCCCAGAAAGCTTGAACACCTGAGATAAATTCTGGCCGGGCATAGTGAAACACAACTAAAGCAGCTAAGAAGACCAGCCAGCCAATAACATTGATTGCCACCATGAATTTAAACAAGCGATCAGTCTCTCTGGGCTGTTTACGCCGATTCATCGCCTGTTTTTCACCCCTACGATCATTTTTTTGCTGTTGCATACCTTCTCTACTTCGATTTTTCTTGAGTCTGTGCGCTAGCTGAGTAAGATTACACACCTTGCTAACTTAGCCAAGTCAGTCGTTTAATTAAAACGCTCACTTACGTAATTTTACGGCCATTACTCGCCATCTGCGTTTTATGTTGGTTTCGGTAAGAGTACATCATCTTGATAGACGTTTTAAACTATCTGGTCAGCCTAGCAGGCTAACGCTTTAGCGATGAAAAAGCGTCATAGTAAATTGATATTAATAAATAGGGATTATCCCCACAGCTTGGAGAAGAAGAAATGGCGCACGCCTCGGTGGCAGATATATTTGCCGGTAAATACGCAGTTGGCGAACATGTCACAGTAAAAGGATGGGTTAGAACTCGTCGTGATTCAAAAGCAGGCCTGTCTTTTGTTGCCTTGCACGATGGAAGCTGTTTCGATCCCATTCAAGTTATTGCTTTGAATACTTTAGAAAATTATGCTGATATTCAACGCTTAACAACGAGTTGTTCTATTATCGCCAGCGGCGTTTTAAAAGCGTCTGAAGGACAAGGTCAAGCGCTAGAAATCGATGCAAATAGCATTGATATTATCGGCTGGGTAGAAAATCCAGATACGTATCCAATGGCGCCTAAAAGACACAGCATGGAATATTTGCGTGAGCATGCTCATTTGCGCCCGCGAACCAATGTGATGGGCGCAGTAACCCGTGTTAGAAACTGTCTATCTCAAGCTATTCACCGTTTTTTTCACGAACGGGGTTACTGTTGGATAAGTACACCAATCCTCACCGCGAGTGATACCGAAGGTGCGGGTGAGATGTTCAGAGTATCGACTTTGGATATGATGAACTTACCCAAGACAGAGCAAGGCGAAATCGACTTCAGCCAAGACTTTTTTGGTAAAGAAACCTTTCTAACAGTTTCAGGTCAGTTAAACGTTGAAACTTATTGTACCGCCATGTCTAAGGTGTATACCTTTGGTCCCACTTTCAGAGCCGAAAACTCTAATACTTCAAGACACCTAGCAGAGTTTTGGATGATTGAGCCAGAAGTGGCCTTTGCTGAATTAGCCGATGTAGCTCAACTTGCTGAAGACATGCTTAAATATGTTTTCAAAGCTGTTCTTGCAGAGCGAGCCGATGATATGGCATTTTTTGCTCAGCGCATTAAACCCGATGCAGTGACTCGATTAGAGCAAGTTATTGAGCAAGATTTTGTGCGAATGGATTACACTGACGCTATCGAAATACTGCAAAATTGCGGTAAAAAATTCGAATTCCCGGTGTCTTGGGGGGTGGATTTATCTTCAGAACATGAGCGTTATCTAGCCGAAGAACATGTTGGCGCACCTATCATCATGCAAAATTATCCTAAAGATATTAAAGCCTTTTACATGCGCATTAATGACGATGGTAAAACAGTGGCGGCCATGGATATTCTTGCCCCAGGCATTGGTGAAATTATCGGTGGTTCACAGCGTGAAGAGCGTTTAGATGTATTTGATGCGCGCTTGGCAGAAATGGGCTTAAGCCAAGAAGATTACGCTTGGTATCGTGATTTACGTCGCTACGGTACAGTGCCTCATTCTGGTTTCGGGCTTGGCTTTGAACGTTTAGTGGCCTATGTGACTGGCATGCAAAACGTTAGAGACGTAATCCCCTTCCCTCGTACTCCGGGTAACGCTAATTACTAATAATTAGTCTTGTTTTAAAGCCACCGACAGGTGGCTTTTTCAGCATCACCTTTAGGTTTTTCTGTTTGATACATCAAACTTATAAAAGCACCACGCTTCCCTTGGCTTAGCTCAATGAATATTGGTAACATGATTATCAGGAAATCCTAATAAGAATTCAATGTGAGTGAACAACGATTATCAACATTGAGTCAATCTCAAACCTCAGCGTTTGCTTCAATCACATGTCATGAATGTGGATATCATATTGATATTCCGCACTTGCCCAATAAACACAAAGCGATTTGCCCCCGTTGTGGTTATCGCCTCACGGCCTATCGTGAACATGCTACGCAATGGGTCTGTGCACTGGCTTTTTCAGCGTTAATATTTTTGCTCATAGCCCTGCCCTTCAAGTTTTTGTCTTTTAGCGCGGGAGGGCAAAGCCAACAAATAGATATACTAAGCAGTATCGAATTATTATTTGCCCAAGATTATGCAATTTTAGGCCTAATAATGGCCAGCGCCATTATTGTGCTACCTGCATGTATTTTACTGTCACTACTCCTGATCCTGGTGCCTTTGCAATTTGGCATTGTTTTACCCAAAGCATCCTATTTTGTGACCTTTATCTTTGCTATTTTACCTTGGGCAATGGCGGAAATATTTTTAGTTGGTGTGTTAGTTAGTCTTGTGAAAATAAGTTCACTTGCCGATGTGGGGATAGGTTTGTCGTTTTATGCCTTTTTGTTGTTCACTGTAGCAATGAGTGCGATGTTGCTTTTCCTGGATGAACACCAGTTACGAAGCGAAATAAAAGGCCAACCCAATAGAGCTAAAAAAAACATTGATGCATCAAAAAGTATTCAAACCACTTGGGCTTTACTCCTGACTGCCATTCTATTGTACATTCCCGCCAACTTGCTCCCTATCATGGTTACCGATACTCTAGGCGATGAGCAACCCAGTACCATTATTGGTGGTGTAGTATTGTTATGGCAATCAGGCTCTTACCCCATTGCATTTATTATTTTTGTTGCCAGTGTACTGGTACCTGTGGCTAAAATAGTGATTTTATGTTGGCTAAACTTTAGCGTGCAATTTGCTCATCAAGACTTAACTATTCAGCGTATGAAATGGTATCGCTTCACCGAATTTATTGGTCGTTGGTCTATGATTGATGTATTTGTAGTGGCGGTGTTAGTCAGTTTAATTCAATTAGGAAACGTAATGAGTATTCATCCAGGGCACGCTGTAATCGCTTTTTGTGGCGTCGTCATTGTTACCATGCTGGCGGCCATGTCATTTGATACCCGCCTGATTTGGCAAAAGGACCCATCAGACAATGAGTGATCACTCAAACCTTGAAAACGATTCTTCTACAAGGGAAGTGGCCGAAGTAAAACCAGTGAGGCGAATTTCCAAGATTTGGTTTATTCCTTTGGTGGCCTTATTTATTGGTATGTGGATGGTTTACTATCAGTGGAGTAGCCAAGGGCCGCTAATTGTTATTTCATTTCCTAACGCAACCGGAATAGAAGCGGGTAAAACCAAAATTAAAACCCGCAGCGTTGACATCGGTGTAGTCAAAAAAATAGAACTCGCTGACGACCTGCAAGGCGTATTAGTCACTGCCAGAATGAACGCCAATGTGGCGTCCTTGTTACATAAAGACAGTCAGTTTTGGATTGTATCCCCGCGTATCTCACTTAATGGAATATCTGGTTTAGGCACAATTATGTCAGGGCCTTATATTAATATGGCGCCTGGCGAAGAGCAGGAAAAAAGTACCCACTTTTCCGCCTTATCAGCACCTCCTGTCACTCCAGCTGGCACACCGGGCTTGCACATCACCCTTAATAGTAACGCAGAATTTGCCTATAAAGAGGGCGACCCAGTTATTTATAAAGGCTTAAAAGTCGGTGAAATCGAAGACACTTATTTTAATTTTGAAGAACGAGTTGTGTATTACAACACCTTTATTAACGCGCCTTACCACAAGCTTATCACTGAAAATACGAAGTTCTGGGATACCAGTGGCATATCAGTACAGTTAAACGCAGGGGGGGTGAAGTTTGACACTGGCAGCTTAGAAAGTTTACTCACTAACGGGGTCACCTTTGGTGTGCCAGAAGGGATCCCGTCTGGAGATGTTATTTCACAACGCACTAATTTTGATATTCATAGTAATTACGATGAGGCCTCAGAGCAGCGTTACAAGTTAAGTGTCGAGTTTGTGATTTTAGTTAAAGATACCGTGCGCGGTTTACATGTCGGTGCCCCCGTTGAATATCGGGGTTTAGAAATCGGTAAAGTATTAGCCATTAATCCACCTGAGTTAAATAAAGCCTATTTATTAGAAGAGAGCTTCGATATCCCGGTCATCATCGGTATCCAGCCTGGTCGAGTGCAGCAATCCGACGATCAAAGGGGTTTAGATTATGTAAAGAAACAGACCTTAGTGTGGGTGTCTGAAGGACTGCGCGCCAGCCTAAAAATGGGCAATTTTTTAACAGGCGCGTTATTTGTTGACTTGCAGCACTATCCAGATGAAAAACCATCTAAAATAAGTACCTTGCTCAACTACGACGTTATTCCCACGGTGAGTAATGAATTTGCCCAAATCACCGCAAAAATATCGGCTGTACTGGATAATATCAATCAAATAAAACTGCAAAATATTGCTGATAACACCAATACAATGTTACTCAACATGACCCAAACCGCAGAATCACTGAAAAAGACCAGCGAAAATTTTGACCATTTGGTGTCTAGTTTTCAAGGCGAGAAACTAAATAGTCAATTAGCTGAGACCTTAAATAGTTTGAGTCAGTTGACTAAAGACTTCTCTGCGGGTTCAGAGAACTACCAAGAAGTGAATCAAACCCTGCGCACTATTCAAAATACCTTAAATGATATGCAACCACTCTTATTGCAATTAAATAACAAACCCAACAGTTTAATTTTTGGTGACGGAATAGAAGAGCAACGATTGGAGCCCAAGGCGGCCAAACGTGGCCAAGCACCTTCACCCACAGGAAACAATTAATATGCGCCAAATGACAATTTTACTGTTCATTTTTAGCCTCATTGCCTGCAGTGCGCCAGTCAATAAAGTAAATTATTATATGCTCTATGTCCCAACTAAGGTGTCAGACCCATTTAGCCAAGCAAATAAAAGTATCAAGGTGAGACTGAACAAAATTGTGTTGGCGGACTACCTCAAGCAATCAGGCTTGAGCATGCAAATTAATCAAAACCAAATGTATTTTTCTCGACATGATTTGTGGGCCGAATCATTAGAGGCAGCCATCGCTAAGGTACTGTTGATTGACCTTAATCAAAGCGAGCACATGCAAATTATTGGATACAACTCGCCTTTATTAGAACAAAATATGATGGAACTAAATGTACAAATTGATCATTTTTATCCAACTGATCGTTCTACAGTGTTGGTCAGTGGTGCGTTTTGGATTACATCTGCCAAGGCAAAAAAGGAGTTAGAGCAGCCTTTTTTCTTCCAGCTTCCCCTTAGTAAAGATGGCTTTACTCATGCGGTTGAGCAACAAAGAGCCCTGTTACAACTTGTTGCTCAGCAAATTCAACAAGAACTCAGCAAACTCGATAGTTAAAAGAGAATCACGTCAATAATGAAGTTAGAGCAGCTCATCAGAAATTATCTGAATACCGGTACCAATAGGAATAACGATCCTGAAAAAAACCAACAAATTCTTGTTGCCAACTTATTTGGTTTTATTGGTTATACCTTAACCTTGATCATGGGCTTAGCCGCCGTGATTCGGCAAGACAACCTGCTCGCTACTGTTTTATTGATTGCCTCTACATTGTTTTTCACATCTCGCCTCATATTGGTCAATAAACGTTTAAAAAATGCTTATCGAGTATCTGGCAGTTTAGTCACTATTTCTTTGATGCTTTTGATGGTGTATTTAATTTTCGCTGGGGGAGTGCATGGAACCGGTCCCTTATGGATTTATATTGTTCCACCCGTAGCGTTATTTTTTGGTGGTCTACGTAAAGGTACCCGAAACATTGGTCTGTTTATTTTAGCAATTAGTTTTATGTTGTTTTATCCAAACAATGCGTTGTTAGCGGCAAGTTATAGTTTTGAGTTTAAGTCGCGCCTACTCTACTCATTTCTCACCGTAAGCCTCCTTTTTGCTTTTTACGAATATTCTCGTCAAAAATCCTACAAGCAAAGTTTACAAATTAGCCGCAAGTTCGAAAACCAGGCTCGGGTTGATTTGCTTTCTGGTTTACTTAACCGAAGAGGTATGTCGGAGGTATTAGAGGCTGAATTTTCGCGCGCTATTCGCCATAAAAAAGAATTAAGTTTAATCATGTGTGACATTGATCATTTTAAAATAATCAACGACCAATCTGGACATCAAATTGGTGACCAAGTCATTGAACAAATAGCGCAAACGTTCAAAACGGCGCTACGCCAACATGATAATGTGGCGCGTTGGGGAGGTGAGGAATATCTATTTTTGTTGCCTGAAACCAACGAGCAGCAAGCTTTTATTATTGCCGAAAAACTGCGTACCACCATCGCAGAAAAACACTTTTACGACAACGGTCGGCCCTTCAACGTCACTGTTAGCATGGGTGTTTATCAGGTCAACCCAAGTGACTCTATCAACCATGCGATAACCCTCGCAGATAAAGGGCTTTATCAAGCAAAAAATTCTGGCCGAAACCGCAGCGTCATCCACGTAGAACAATCCATTTAACGCTATATAGTGATTTCATAAGGTAAACATGTCCTCAAGACACAGCAGAAACTTTAACGAAGGGCCCATCAACTGGCGTATATTTAAACAGCTATGGCCTTATTTGTTAGAATTTAGACAACGAGTAGCGCTTGCCCTGCTGTGCTTAGTAGGAGCCAAAGTCGCCAGTATCGGTTTACCTTTTGTGTTGAAGCATACGGTTGACGCACTCAATACCCCGAGCGTTCAACAAGAGTTGATTTTGGTGCCCTTTGCTTTAGTTATTGCATACGGAGTATTCAGGCTCATAAACGTGTTACTAGGTGAAGTGCGTGATACCCTATTTGGCCGTGTGACAGAGCGCGCAATGCGGCGACTCGGTCTGCAGGTATTTGAGCATTTACACCGGCTAGATTTAGATTTTCATTTAAATAGACAAACGGGTGGGCTTTCCAGAGACATGGAGCGCGGCACCAGCGGCATCAGTTTTTTAATGCGCTTTTTAGTGTTTAATATAGTGCCTACCCTGCTAGAAATTATCATTGTTATCGGTGTCCTGTTTTACAACTATGGGATCAGCTTTGCACTCATTATCTTAGTTTCGGTGATTGTCTACATTGGTTTCTCCTTTAAAGTGACTGATTGGCGCACACAATACGTGCGCCAAGCGAATCAAGCTGACTCTCAGAGCAGTTCGAGAGCCATTGATAGCCTACTTAATTACGAAACCGTAAAGTATTTTAATAATGAGCATTATGAAACAAGCCGCTACGACAACGATTTAGAGAATTGGGAAAGCGCTCGGCGAAAAAACCGCTTGTCGTTATTTGCGCTAAACGGTGGACAAGCAACAATTATTGCACTGGCGATGACCAGTATGATGGCCATGGCGGCATATCAAGTGGCCCACAAGCAAATGACTATCGGTGATTTTGTATTGATTAACGCCTTCACCATGCAAATTTTTATGCCCCTAAATTTCTTAGGCTTTGTTTATCGTGAAATCCGTAGTTCGTTAGCGAACATAGAAAACCTGTTCGATTTACTGGCCAAAGTGCCGCATATAAGCGACCCCCCAACGGCACCGCACTTAAACGTCTCGGCGGGTAAAATCGAGTTTAAACAGATTAGCTTCCACTACCATGAGGACAGAGCGATACTCAAACAGGTGAGCTTTGACATCAAACCCGGTCAAAAAGTCGCAGTGGTGGGTGAAAGCGGTGCAGGTAAATCAACCTTAGTTAAATTACTCTTTCGATTTTACGATGTTAAAAGTGGTGGGATTTACATTGATGGACAAAATATCAAAAACGTTAACCAGCATTCTTTGCGCCAAAGTATCGGGATCGTGCCGCAAGATACTGTGTTATTTAATGATAGTATTTTTGAAAACATTCGCTATGGACGGCCAGAAGCAAGTAATGAAGAAGTACAGGAAGCCATTAAACTAGCGCATTTACAGACTTTTATTCAATCGCTGCCTCTTGGCACAGAGACCCAAGTGGGCGAACGGGGGTTAAAGCTTTCTGGTGGCGAAAAACAGCGAGTTGCTATTGCACGTACCATACTCAAGCGCCCCCCCATTTTAGTATTTGATGAAGCCACATCATCACTAGATAGCCAATCTGAACAATCTATTTTACAAGCATTACGAGAAATAGCTGATGGTCATACAAGCCTGGTGATTGCTCACCGCCTGTCTACTATCATCGATGCTGACAACATTGTCGTGATGCACAAGGGCGGCATTGTAGAACAAGGGACGCATTCCGAGTTGCTGGCCCATGGGGGGCGCTACGCTCACTTGTGGAATACCCAACAAAATAGCAGTAAAACAGAGGCTAAAGATGGATAATGAAGCACTGATTGAAGCCATTAATCAAACCATGCCGTTTGGCAAATATGCAGGACGAAAGTTACTTAATTTACCTGAACCTTATCTCGTCTGGTTTCAAAAACAAGGATTTCCCGCAGGTAAATTAGGTCAACAATTAGCATTAATGTATGAGGTCAAGCTCAACGGACTCGAGTCTATGTTAGCGCCTTTACTGCGCGAATAAGCGAGGTATGTGACCAATGAGAGCAAGACGCCCCTTACGCAAAGGAAGTATTACTCATTCCTTTGTTGATCAACAAATCAGTATTTTACACAAGGCGATGGCAGAAAAAATTGTCGACAATCCAAGCCTAGTCGAACAAGTAAAGCTCACCCTTGAAGAACGATTAGAAAATGGCACCTTGCGCTACGGCGCATTTTTAACTTGGCAGTGTATTTTAGAGCACGTAAACGACAAAGACACCTTTGTGGCAGCAGTATTAGAAGATTCACCTCTTATGAAAAAATATCGACGAAAGACCCCTTTCGTGGGGATATTAAGTGAAGAAGAACGCCAACAAGCACTGCTGTCTTTAGAAACAAATTAAAAAAATCGACATCATTGTAACTGCCCCGCTCCCTCGGTAGCTTCTCATCCAAAACTGTACTATGGTGATGTTCTGAATTGACTTGGTGGATAAGTAACGTTTTCATGCACGGCGAAATAGCTGAATCAAGCTACACCCAAGAAATAACAAACCTAGTCAAACGCATAGTGAATCGCAGCTCACTGCAAACGTCACTGTATGAACAAGCATCACACTATTTCCAACACTATCAAACCAACAAGGAAAATCTAGAAAAACTGAGCTTAAGTGTACAAGCGAGTCAAACAGCACTTGCACAGGGTAACTTTACCAATAAACAAAAACTCAGCACTGAACTTGAGGCAGCACAGGCTTTACTTTTACAAGAACAGCAAAATCAAAAACAAGAGAAACAAAAGCGTTATGACAGTTTATTTCATACCAGTGAATCGCTAGTTTTATTAAGCGAAGCCAGTGACCAGCAAGAAACCCTGACTAACAGCGCTAAGCTACTCGGTACACTGCTATTATTGTCGCCTCACGAGGGCAGTAAGTTGGCCATTCAACATCAAAAGTTAAAGCCTGTTTACAAGGCTGTTCTGGCTCTTCGTTTGTTAGATAAGTTGTTGGTCGATAACCACATTGCGACGAATTACATTTTACAAAAACAGGCATTAGGACAACGGTACAGCGCGACTGGCTTACAATTAAGTCAATTTCAACATGACGTTTGTATACCGATTGTTATTGCGGCGCTGATACAAGATATCGGACTACAACATCCCCAAGCTCAGCACATATTAAAAGGAGAAAACGGCGATTTGGATGAATTTCGTGTACTTAAAAATGAAGAGCGATTGTCGTTGTTAAAAATCAATTATCAACAAACCCTCGATTATTTGGTGCATGGCATTGGGCTGGGCAACTATAACGGCAACTCTAAAGAGGAAAAAAGTCAATTTGATACCACAGAAATACATCGACAAAAATTTATCACCATTCTGCTAAATGACTCTATAAAACCCAAACAAGTTGAAGGGCACTTATTAAAAATTCCACAAATTTATGCCTCTGTGATATTTTCAACCAAACCAGATCCAAGCCTCGCAAATCTACCTAAGGCAACACTCGTATTGGAAAAAGCAGCAGAAATAAAGTCTATTTCAGCCCAATACACCAAAAGCTTTATTCAAATGGTTGGCCATTTTCCACAAGGATTTGGTGTAACTTATATACCTAAAGATGACGATGGTCACGATTTAGACCGCTACGAATACGCCATTGTATGCGCACTTAACCCTGTAAATTCTTTTGCCCCGATTTGCCGCACTGCGACACGGCATTTAACCTTTAATTCAGCGGGGAAAATGCTCGTTGTACCGGTGAGTAATAATCTCTATTTTGCCACAACCCGGAAAAAGTTTGCCAAAATCAGCCCTAATCGTTTAAATGAAATATTAAGCCAACTCTGTTCAAACTTTGAAGAGCGTAAAAACTTGGAACTCATCCCAAGTCACTGGAACCCTTACACTTATTTTGGCTATAAAAAATTCCAGAATTTATGGAAGAAGGCGAATTGAAACATAGCCCTAGGTCCTAGATGATTAGTGATGCTAATTTTCATGTCTTTTAATCACCCAAAGTAAATCATTCATATAGTGTGGCGGCTGCCTGCAGCCATTAGTCCGCGCTTACTGAGTGATAACGAAGAGGACTAAGACACAGAATCGTGTTAATGAAATAAATCGCCCGTAGGGTCGCTTGCGATGGGTCCCCTTTGGGGTTCCGATTTATGTAATTTACTCGATTATGGGTTGTGTCATTGGGGTCTTACTGCCTTTCGCGGCGAGCGAACCTTGCGGGAGCATAGTGCTTTTGCGATTAGTACCAAAGCTAAAAAATCCTAGCTCTGACGGGTACCCCCCATTACTAATAGGGGGGTATCTTTTACCAGCTTTTAGAATGTCGAAGTACGGTTTAAAAAGAGCCTTGGTGTAATGCTTATTGGTAAAAATTAATCCAGTGTTCCGGTAAACAGCAAGATTTAGGAATTATTCCGTCTTTCCAGAACACTCTTTTTTTTAAATTGGAAATATATTTAACCTGTACAGATAGTTAGATGCCGTGTTAAAAAAGAACAATGTAGAAAGGCGGAATAAATCCGTGTTTAGCAACCGCGATTAAACACGGAACTTTTCCGGACATTAATATTGTTAGGTGCCAAGGAGTTAGTTTGCCAACTTGGGTATATTTTTACGTTCTACTCATTGTACTTGGAACGTTATTTAATTTATTTGACAAAAATCGACTTAAGGCAATTTACCAACCATTTGGAGAAGTTTTAAATGCTTCTTGTTGCATATTAATATTTTTGCTCGCATACAATGTGATTGAGTCGGAGAACAAAGTAGTTATTAGCTCTCTTTGCTTCTTATTTACTTTCGGGTGGTCTGGCTGGGCATACCAAAAATCATTTAGCCGTAAAAATTTTATTGATGAAATTCATAAGGCAGAACTTGAAACAGAACAAGAATTAAAAGACAAACTAGGTGATGACTTTGAACCACAATATGATTTTGATAGAGTTCAGTTAACCGCAAATTTATTTTATGTTGGGACAATCCTATTGGTAATTGCTATAGGTTCACCTTTGTTCTATGCATATTGGTTAACAATTCAAGTATAGGCACCTAACAAGTCATTGCAGCAGGACAAATAACAGTTGGCTTTGCTCCTGCGTCGCGATTTTAGCCAACAATTATTTGCCTCTGAATGAGGCGTTAGCTGCCACGGCGCAGTAATGCACAACATCCTGTACATGTTCCCATTTTCAGTCTAAACTTGTCCCATATAATGTACAAGAGGGGTGCAAAATGAGAATTGTCTCTTTTACCGAAGCACGAAATGGTCTAAAAGCCGTTTTGGACAATGTAATCAACGATGCAGATACAACAGTAATCACTCGTCGTGACTCTGAGGATGCTGTTGTAATGTCATTAGATTACTACAACAGCCTTATGGAAACCGTTCATCTACTTCGTTCTCCAGCGAACGCTGAACACTTAAATCGTTCAATAGCACAGTTTAAAGCGGCAAAAACGATCCAGCGAGAACTTATTGATGAGTAACAGGTTGTTATCATGGACTGATGAAGCTTGGAATAGTTACGTTTATTGGCAGACTCAAGACAAGAAAACCTTAAAACGTATCAATAAGTTAATTTCGGATGTTAAGCGTTCTCCATTTGATGGAATTGGAAAACCGGAACCTCTTAAAGAAAATCTTTCAGGTTTCTGGTCCCGCAGAATAGATGACACCAACCGTTTGGTATATGCCGTGGACGATACCTCAATTACGATTATCTCGTGTCGTTACCATTACTAGTAAGTGGCAGCTAACAATCAAATTAAGTCGCTCGCTGGCTCGCTGGGATACAAACATGACGGCTGTGGCACTTCGTTCCGATTATAGCCGCCATGTTTGTACCCCTTATTTGGGTGTTAAGTTGATAATCGAACATAGGAAGTATGATGCAAGGAAGTATAGTTCGCTGGAATGATGATCGAGGATTTGGATTCATCTCATCGAAAGAAATAAAAGGTGATGTGTTTGCTCATATCTCTCAGTTTAAGAAAGGGTATCGAAGACCAAAAGTTGGTGATGCCGTATTATTTCAAGTTGTGAATGAAAATGGCAAACAAAATGCTAAATTAATATCTTTAATTGGTGTTAAACCTAATCCAAAAGATAAACCTTCATTAACATCAAATATTATTAGTATTCTTTTTATAATGCTTATCGCCTTTATCGTTTATTCATTTGTAATTAAGCCTAAGCTTTATCCTGCATATGAAGAAATGGGATTTAGTTGTGAGGGTAAAACTCACTGTAGTCAGATGATATCTTGTGATGAAGCGAAATATTATCTAGCTCATTGCCCAAATGTAAAAATAGACGGCAATAATGATGGAGAGCCTTGTGAGAGGCAACTCTGCAATAGTAGTTGGTAAATCAACTTAACAAGTTGCTTAAACGGACGCAAACAGCGCGCCGTTGCTTTGAGCGTTAATTTACTAAGCGCAGCCAATCTATCGCCACAATAAAAAACAAAAACAACATAACGCATTGATAAATAACGATATTCCAGACATAAAAAAAGACGCCTAAGCGTCTTTTTTCATTTGAATCTTATCTTAGCGACGAAGACCTAAACGTTCAATCAGAGTCTGATAACGCTCGGCATTCTTACTTTTCAAATAATCAAGCAATTTACGACGTTGGCTTACCATGCGTAACAAACCACGACGTGAATGGTGATCTTTCTTATGCTTTGAAAAGTGGCCTTGTAATTTATTGATGTTGTTAGTCAATAAAGCAACTTGTACTTCAGGTGAACCTGTATCACCTTCTTTAACACCAAAATCAGCTAAAATCTTTGCACTTTCTACGTTAGTTAGTGACATATTTTTCTCCAATGTATGACCGGCGCTAACCGGAATATTTAAACAAACCTGCCAATCACTAATTCAGCAAGTCAAAAAGAGCGCGTATTATAGCGATGAAAACAAAGATAGCAAGGCCAACAAAGCAGTTTAAGCCATTACTTTAGGCGTTTTTAATCAATATTAACTAAAAGCCTGTAAGCATTAAAATTACAGTGTAATAAAGAGATCTATTTGCAAAAAATTAGCAAACTTGTTGTATATTCAGATATTCCATAGGGTTTCAGTTATTAAAGGTATTGTTATGAAAAAAAGTGTTGCCACGATATTGCTGTGTTTAGTGAATCTTTTCGCTTTTGCACAGGAAGAACCCGCCCCTCTTCCACCTGTGGATGAAAAATACATGGGCGTACACCCCATGGTTTTGGTCAGTAACGGCTCTCGTATTTACGCCTCTGTAATGCCTACTTATGAAGAACCTCGAAATGTACAGCTTATTTATGACCTAGATAATACTAATCTACCTTTATTAAATTTAGTGCGTGACGCTGATTTAGTGACCATAGTACCAAGCGCTTTTAACCTTGAGCATCTTATACGCGGCGAAAGACTTACTATCAATGCTGATGTTTATATGGGACATTTTCAACGAGGTGGAATGCTGACTTATAAAAATATCGAAATTCTATTAGATAGCCAACTGTATTTACGAAAACTTGAGGAACTAGAGCAATCACATATTAGGCAAAAATATGAAAGCGCTCTGTTGCCAAACAATCAACGTTTATTAGTGCATCAAATTCAAGCTGCACCTAGCTATGATCAAATTATTTTATTATTCGACGATGTAACTTGTATCACGGAATTTGTGAGTAAATCGGCAGTACCAAGCGCAAATGAAACTTATCGAAAACTTGGCTTTTGCGGCTCAATGAAGCCACTTTACTATGAATATCAAGACTTTGAGAAATAACGCTATACTCGTTGCGATTTCAAGATGATTAAATTTCGTGCAAACAGTTATTTGTTCAGACTATTACGTGAACTAAACGAAATTGCCCTACTCTATTAATATGACAAACTTGTGACAAAATGCGCTTGCTTTTCTGTCACTTTGCCCCAAGCTTGTAATTGAGTCACCAAAGAAAATTGTATTCATTTAAAGCAAAAGGAAAACCTATGAAAATAAAGCTTTCTGGTCACCATGTTGATATTACCGATGCCGTCAAACAATACGTTGACGAAAAGTTTTCCAAAATCGAAAGTCATTTTCCCACTCTTATTTCTCTAGACATTATCGTAGCAAAAGAGCATGGCGAGTATGAGGTTGAAATTCGCACTAATTATGAAGGCAGCAAAATATCTGCCTCTGGTAGTGACGCAATAATGTATCCCGCATTAGCAAAAGCAGCGAAAAAACTCGATGCAGCACTTAGTCACCGCAAAGGACACTTAAAAGGTAAGCTTCATCAAAAGCCTACTTGCACCACGCCTGAAATTGCTCACGAAATAATCCAAGGTATGGATCTGAGCTAATCATCTGCTGATCATTGGGTTAAGTAATTGCGTTGTTAGTAATTTACTTAACCCCCTGTATCCTTAACCTGAGTGACAATCAAACTACCCTTCAGTACTCAGTTTGGCTAAGGTCTTCCATAGATCTAAGCCTGTCACTCCCAAGTTATGGTTCGCAAGTTTTACAATGCGACTTTCTCCCTTAGCATCAAAATTAATATCTTCTAAATTAAGTTGAATCAACTCGCCTGTTGCTAACTCGTTTTCCACGAGATGCTTAGGGATATAGCCCCAGCCACTGGCACTAAGTAACATTGATTTTTGTGCCCACAAATCGTTTGTGCGAACCTGTGATGGGGCCACATAGCCAAACAAGCCATCAAGGTCGAGATCAAACAACACGGTTTGGGGTTTTAATAGAGGCAAATGGTCGATTTCGCTAACAAAACGAGGCACCTGTTCCTTAAGTGGTAGTGCATTTTTATGAATTACCGTAATGATCTCAAATCGACTAAAAGGTAAGGTATCAAAATCAGCAAGTTCATAAAAACGGTCAATCCAAGGAGAGATAGCAATATCGCCCTTCCCCTCAATTAACCGCTTAATGGCACCTAAGTTACTTTCTGAACTTAGGTAAAATTCTGTTAAGGGAAAACGTTGCTGCACCTCACTGACCGCATTAAAAATAGGCAAGCTGTGACTAATAGTTTCGTACACTAGTTCAACTTTTCTCTCTAAGCCACTGGCTAAATGCACCGCGATAGCATCAATATGTACTTGTTGTTTAAGTAAAAATTCAAAATGTCGTAGTAACTTTTGACCCGCATCTGTCAAAGACAATCTATACTGTTCTCTATGCAATAGTTCCAGTTTTAACTCATCTTGTAATCGTTTAAGTGCAATGGATATTGCGGGTTGTGTTTTGTGTAACACTTTAGCCGCAGCCGAAATGCTGCCTAGCTGCGCCACAGTGACAAACATCTTAATTTGCTCAAGTGTCATATAAATTTAATTTAATTAATTGGTAAATCTAATTAAATATAATATAAATTCATATTACTTTATAGTAGGAATACTTATTTAAAGGAGTGGTGCCAGTGCGTCTTAACTTAGTTATTTTATCGATGATCTTTTCTACGGTTTTAATCAGTAGTTGTCAGGAGCAACCGAAAGAGGCGGCAGCACCGCAAGCCAAACTCGTCAAGGTTATTACATTGGTTGATGAAGGCTATGGTCAGTACCGTGATTTTCCAGCAATAGTGGAAGCCAGTGAGGACGCAATCTTAGCGTTTAGAGTCGCAGGGCAACTCAATAAACTGTTGGTCCTGCCTGGAGCGGAAGTCAAAGAAGGAGATGTTCTTGCCTCTCTTGACCCTACCGACTATCAGTTAGCCCTAGACAGTGCTCAAGCCAATTTTGATTTAGCATCGTCACAGTTTAAACGTTCAGAACAACTGCTGTCTCAACAACTTGTCTCTCGTGCTGGGTTTGATGAAGTGAAATCACAGCTTCAACTGACGCAGGCAGCGCTAAAGGTAGCGCAACAAAACTTAGCTTACACCAAGCTTATCGCCCCTTTTGATGGCCAAGTGGCCCAGCGCTTTGTGCAAAATTTCGAAAACATTACTGCTCAGCAGCCCATCGTGACCCTGCAAAAGATGCAGACGCTAGATATCGCTATCCAACTGCCAGAAGACTTTTTGTCGCATATTGATAAATCCACAAGATATCAACCCGAAGTGCATTTTGAAGCCAATAAAAGCGCCATCTTTCGCGCTAAATTAAAAGAATATGATACCGAAGCAAATGCAGCGACCAAAAGCTTTAAGGTGGTTTTTTCCATGCCAAGGCCAGAGGAGTTTAATGTGTTGCCCGGTATGTCGGCTACGGTCAAAGTTGAGCTTGATAAGGTCATGAAATCAAAAATAGACGGTTGGAAAATTCCAGCGTCTGCTTTTTTTGGGCAGAACCAAGACAAGCAAGAACTGAGCTATGTTTGGCGGGTCAATGAGCAAGACAAATTAGAAAAAGTGCAAGTCACGGTAAGCGGAATCACTGAGAGCGGCTTTACCGTGACATCTGGTTTACGTTTTGGTGATCGCATTGTCGCTGCAGGTGTGCAAATGCTTAACGAAGGTGACACCGTAAGAGTGTGGCAAAAAGAGCGAGGCTTGTAACATGGATTTCGCTCGCTATTTTATTAAAAATCGCACCACCAGTTGGATGGTGACATTGATACTGCTCATTGGTGGTATTATGGCTTTTTTGGAGATCGGCCGTTTAGAAGATCCTCAATTTACGATCAAACAAGCCATGATCATTACGTCTTATCCGGGCGCCTCTCCTACCCAAGTTGAAGAAGAGGTCACTTATCCCCTTGAGAATGCCATTCAAGAGTTACCCTACGTAAAAAATATCCGTTCATTTTCTAGTGCTGGACTGTCTCAAATATTAGTTGAGATGAAAAGCACTTATCGCAAAGATGACTTGAGAAAAATCTGGACAGAGCTGAGGCAAAAAATCAGTGATAAACGTTCGAGCATCGCACAAGGGGCCTATGAACCTATTGTGAAAGACGATTTTGCCGACGTGTATGGCATGATGTTGGCCATCTCAGGTAAAGGCTACCAGTACGATGACGTTCGCGACTACGTCAACTATCTGAAACGCGATCTAGTATTAGTGGATGGCGTGGGTAAAGTTATGTTGCAAGGTGAGCAAAAGGAACAAGTTGTAGTAGAAATCTCGCGTACAAAAATCGCAAACCTAGGGATTAGCCCTGACCATCTCAGCGCCTTATTATCGACTCAAAACCAAGTATCAAATGCAGGTAAAGTCAAAATAGGGAGTGAATATATTCGGTTTAATCCCACGGGCGAGTTTCAATCAGTAGATGAGCTTAAAGATTTGATTATCAGCAGTACCGGTTCTAGCAAACTTATTCATTTAGGTGATGTAGCGACTATCTATCGCGATTATGCAGAGATTCCAACCAATCTTATTCGCTTTAATGGTCAAGAAGCCATGCTTTTAGGCATTTCATTTGCGGATGGGGTCAATGTGGTTGAGGTGGGGCACCGTATAGAAGCGCGTATTCAAGAACTTGATTACATGCGCCCAGTGGGTATGGAAACCAATTTTGTTTATAACCAACCGCAAGAAGTCGATAAATCTGTTCAAAGCTTTTTACTTAATTTAGTTGAAGCCATCGTCATCGTTGTTATCGTATTGCTGCTCTTTATGGGTTTACGTTCAGGTCTACTAATTGGTCTTATATTGATGATAACGGTGCTCGGCACTTTTATTTTCATGCAGCAAATGGATATTACCCTCCAGCGCATATCACTTGGGGCGCTGATTATTGCACTGGGTATGTTAGTTGATAACGCTATCGTGGTAACCGAAGGCATACTCATTGGTTTACAACGTAAATTAACCGTAGCCCAGGGTGCCTCTGCTATTGTTAAGCAAAACAAATGGCCTCTTTTAGGTGCCACTGTGATTGCCATTATTGCCTTTGCCCCAATTGGTCTTTCAAGCGATGCAACAGGTGAATTTGCCGGTAGCTTATTTTGGGTATTGCTGATTAGCTTATTACTGAGTTGGGTAACCGCTATTACTCTCACTCCCTTTTTCGCATCCCTTATGTTTACTGAAAAAGGCGAAGATGAGGAAGAAGAAGAGCTGTATCAAAGTATTATTTTTAAAGCGTTTGGTCGTTTATTAACTTTAGCCCTTGCTTGGCGTAAAACCACTGTCGTCGCTTTAGTCGCTTTATTTATCGGCTCTATCGTGAGTTTTGGACAGGTCAAACAATCATTTTTCCCCCCTTCAACAACCCCCATGTTTTTTGTTGATGTGTGGCACAAATCGGGTACTGACATTCGAGAAAATGCAAAGGTTATGGAAGAAATCGAGGCGCATTTGCTTAAAGAGCCCGGTGTAGAAGAAATAACCACAACGGTCGGCCAAGGCTTATTGCGCTTTTTACTAACTTATCAAACAGAAAAGCAATACAGCACCTATGCGCAAATGGCCATCAGAATGACTGATTTAGAAGCCTTGCAAGCAGGCTTACCTAAATTGCGAGACTATATGCAATCTGAGCACGGTGATGTGTTTTTTAAGATCAAGTTGATGGAAATTGGCCCCTCTACCGATGCTAAAATTGAAGCTCGCTTTTCAGGCCCCGACCCCGTCATATTGCGAGAGTTGTCAGAGCAAAGTAAAGCAATTCTAAGAGCGGATAAAGGCGCACTTAATATTCGCGATGATTGGCGTCAAAAAACCTCTGTCATACGACCTCAATTTAATGAAGCCAGCGCACGCCGAGTTGGGGTCAGTAAAGCCGACTTAGACGATTTATTGTTAACTAGCTTTAGTGGTAAAACCATTGGGGTATATCGAGACGGTGTTAATTTGTTACCCATCGTAACTCGTCCACCTGCGACAGAACATTTAAGCGTAGAAAACTTGCAGAGCTTACAAATTTATAGCTCAGTCGCGGGGCAGTTTATTCCTGTCACTCAAGTAGTAAGCGGCTTTGATGTGGAATGGGAAGATCCCATCGTCGCCAGACGTGACCGCAAGCGCACCATCACTGTGATGGCCGATCATGATATTTTAGGTAGTGAAACCGCGGCAAATTTATTTGCGCGGATCCAAGCCCCCATCGAAGCAATCCCGTTACCTAAGGGTTATTCGTTAGAATGGGGGGGGGAACATGAGTCATCGACTGATGCCCAAAAAGCCTTATTTGGCTCTTTACCACTGGGGTATTTGATTATGTTTATCATTACCGTACTACTCTTTAACTCAGCCCGCATTGCAGGTGTTATCTGGGCTTGCGTGCCTTTAGCGTTGATTGGCGTGAGTTACGGATTACTCTTTAGCGGCTATGCATTTAGTTTCATGGCTTTGCTTGGTATGTTGAGCCTGTCTGGCATGATCATCAAAAATGGTATCGTTTTGGTAGAGCAAATCAAGTTTGAACTTGAGCAAGGTAAAGACGCCTACAACGCGTTATTTGTAGCCACCTTAAGCCGTGTAAGGCCGGTATGTATGGCAGCTATCACCACAATACTAGGTATGATCCCCCTGCTATTCGACGACTTTTTCGGTAGCATGGCTGTGGCAATCATGTGTGGACTGGGTTTTTCTACCTTCATTACCCTCGTATTTGTACCAGTGCTGTATAGTTTGGTATTTAAAATTACTCCAGCAAAATCGTAAAGAAACGTTTTAGCCTAGCCCTTGGAGGCTGGGCTAAAACAGTTTTATTCAAGTAAAAAATTCCTCTGTTTTTCTAGCAAATCATTTTCAATATTCGTTCTGTCTTTTAGACGTACACCAGAATAATCTAAACGTTCAGACTCTTTAATTAACCACATCAAACGGCTAACCGCTGCTTGAATTTGTAGACCTTGGGGTCGAATGTTAGAGATACAGTTACGAGAAGCATCCGTTAAGCCAACTTTGGGCCTATAGGTGTAGTAGATGCCTAAACTGTCTGGAGAGCTCAAGCCTGGTCGCTCACCAATTAACAAGATAAGGAGTCGACTCCCTACTATTTCAGCTATTTCATCACCAACAGCTACTCTGGCTTGTTGAGCTAAACACACCGGGCCGTAACTCAAACCGGATTGTGTAAGGTGCTCAACAATAAGAGCCGTCACCTCAGCACTATGCTGCTGCACGGCTGTGGAAGACAGACCGTCAGCTACGACTATGGTGGCATCGTATACCAAGCCAGTCTGAATTTGTTTTTTTAGCATTGCTCGCGAAGCAAGGTTTAATTGTCGGCCTAAGTCAGGGCGTTGCAGGTAAACCTGCCGATCCGTTGCTTTACTGTGTAGGGTAATAGAGGGTAAGGCTGCCTCTGACAACTGTTGTTGGATATTTTCAAAATCGATTGGGATATTTACTGCGTCACGAGCTTGAGCATGGGCTAGCTGAAATGCCAATTGCGCTTGAGTCGTTTGACTAATACCAGTGCGGCCCAGGCCTATTCTTGCATCAGTATAGCGGCGCAAGCTGCTCCATGGATTCTCAATCGCTATTGTTTGTTTGTCTGCATGATGGTTTTTCATGGCTTATAACCTTGCCTCTAAAAATGAAAAGCCCTCTGGTAAAGATCCATTACCGACTAATAGACCTCGCGTATCAGTAATCCCCATCTTCACCAACCACGCAAGAAATTCTGGAGCAGGTTGTTTATGTAACGTTTGGCGCAGGTACAAGGCATCATGAAATGAGGTACTTTGATAATTTAACATGATGTCATCTGCACCTGGCACCCCCATAATAAAGTTAACACCAGCCACCCCCAATTGCGTAAGAAGACTGTCCATATCATCTTGATCCGCCTCAGCGTGGTTGGTGTAGCAAACATCACACCCCATTGGTAAGCCCAATAATTTGCCACAAAAATGATCTTCAAGCCCTGCTCGAATGATTTGTTTACCGTCGTACAAATATTCTGGTCCAATAAAACCGACCACAGTGTTAACCAAAAGTGGATTAAACTTGCGCGCAACAGCATAGGCTCTGGCCTCACAGGTTTGCTGATCGATGCCATGATGCGCATTAGCAGACAACGCACTTCCCTGCCCCGTTTCAAAATACATGACTTGGTTGCCGATAGTGCCGCGTTTTAACGACAATGCAGCTTGATGGGCTTCATGCAACATCGATAAGTCAATGCCAAAACTCATGTTAGCCGCTTGGGTACCCGCAATAGACTGAAAGACTAAATCCACTGGCACGCCCTTTTCAATCGCTTCAAGATGAGTGGAGACATGAGTCAACACACAGGATTGAGTTGGAATATCAAATCGTTGAATAACATCATCAACTAGGTGCATCAGACGTGTTACAGCCTGATAATTATCTGTGGCAGGATTGATACCAATTACAGCATCACCACTACCATATAATAATCCATCGAGTATGGAAGATGCGATACCGGCAGGATCATCCAATGGATGGTTAGGTTGCAAGCGAGTAGCCAAATTGCCGCGAAGCCCAAGTGTATTGCGAAACCGACTGATAACTTCTATTTTTTGCGACACCAAGATTAAATCTTGAATACGCATTATCTTTGAGACTGCCGCGACCATTTCAGGGCTTAGCCCACTGGATATCTGCTGCAAACTGCCTTGATTTGCCTCAGTAGATAAAAGCCAGTTACGAAAATCACCAACTGTCATATGGGAGACCATCGCAAAAGCCTGCACATTGTGGCCATCAATGATCAAACGGCTTACCTCATCTTGCTCATAAGGAATAAGCAAATCTTCAAGAAAACGTTTCAAAGGTACATCAGCTAAACACATCTGAGCAGCGACACGCTCTGTGGCATTTTCTGCCGCCAAGCCTGCTAAACAATCACCTGAACGCAATGGACTTGCTTTGGCAAGTAAAGTTCGAAGATCTGGAAAAACATAGCGGGTTACACCAATATTGACTTGATAAGGCATGCTGGTCCTGCTTAATTCACTACTTTGAGCTTCATTTCTAAGCAAAAGGGCCATTGATGTCAACTGAGTAAACTGCTTCTCAGTGATTTCAGGTTTAAATGAGGGATTAACAAGAGGGGTAAAACAGGTTTTTAGTCAAAAATAAAACAAACTACAGCGCGACGCTGTCGCACTGCGGTAGTATGACTAAACGGCTTCTCTGACAACAACTCGCTTAGGTTGCACTCTGTGCCCTTCTTCAAGCACTCCCACACCTAAGAAAAGCCGCGCAGTGGGTGAATAAACTCGTACCTCATCGCCAGGGTTTGCTGTGGTGTGAATATCACTCAATAAGCGTGCGGAGTTACCATTATTATAATAAATCACTTGCTCAGGGCTAAGAGTAACCTCAGCTAAACACTTAACAGCGGTGTCCATTGGTAGCAATAGCGGGTCAAGTATGTCAGCTATCGGTAAACCTTGCTCTTTGGCTTTTGAAACACATGCATCGAGCTGTTCAAAGGTCAGCATTTTATCACTAGGATAATCGGTTACTTGTGAGCGATGTAATTTGCTGACAAAGGCACCACAGCCCAGTGCTTGGCCCATATCATCGACTAAAGAGCGGATATAGGTCCCTTTACTGCAATGCACTGTCATATCAATTTCGTCGCCTTCAAAGCGCTCTACCACTAAACTATAAATAGTAATATCACGGGCTTCACGAGGAATATCAATACCTTGACGTGCGTAGGTGTAAAGCGGTTTACCTTGGTACTTTAAAGCAGAAAACATCGAAGGAACTTGTTTTATAGGGCCACGGAACAACTCACATACTTGGGCTAACTGTTCAGCAGTGACTGCAACCTCATTGGTTTCAACCACTTCACCAGCTGCATCAGACGTTGTTGTCCGTACCCCTAACTTAGCCGTCACTTGATAGGTTTTATCAGTATCGAGTAAAAACTGTGAAAACTTCGTTGCTTCGCCCAAGCATATTGGCAACATACCTGTGGCGAGAGGGTCAAGCGCCCCCGTGTGACCAGCCTTGGCAGCACCGAATGCCCATTTGACCTTTTGCATGGCTTGGTTAGACGAGATATCCAGCGGTTTATTTAACAGTAAAATACCGTCGACCAACCTACCCTTACGTTTTCTGGCCAAGTGTTATTCCTCGCTTGGCTTATCAGATTCTTGTTCATCTGGCGTGCGGCCAGCTAAACGGGCACGTTCGGCATCTTTGTTGCGGGTTTCACTGACTAGGTTAGCAATTCGGATCCCTTCAGTTAATGAGCCATCGCGCAAAAACTTTAAGGCGGGAACCGCACGCATGCGCATACGACTAGCAAGTAAGGTCCGAATATAACCTTTATTTTCTTGTAAAATGTTGAGGTATTCTTCCATCAATTCTTCATCATTTTCAAAAAAGGTCACGTAAATCTTGGTGTAGGCCAAATCACGAGATACTTCTACAGATGAAACCGTCACCATGCCTAAGCGAGGATCGCGGTTTTTAAATTCATTCTGCAATATGCTGGCGATTTCTTTGTGAATTTGCTGACCAACACGATCAGTGCGGGAAAATTCTCTTGCCATCTTAATGTCTCCTAACACCATTGAGGTGTTTAGTATGTTACTAAAACGGAGGCCTAAGCCTCCGTTTATATTTACTCTCGAACCAAAGCTAGTTTTTGAGAGTGACTATCTCATTATAGTTCGCGCTTAACTTCTACAATTTCAAAGACTTCGATCTGATCGCCAGCTCTAACATCGTTGTAGTTTTTCACGCCGATACCACATTCCATGCCGTTACGCACATCTTGTACATCGTCTTTAAAGCGACGTAATGACTCAAGCTCACCTTCATAAATAACCACGTTATCACGCAATACGCGAATTGGATTACTACGTTTAACCGAGCCTTCAATTACCATACAACCAGCGATTGCGCCCAATTTTGGAGACTTAAATACATCACGAACTTCAGCCAAACCGATAATTTGCTGTTTGAATTCAGGGGCTAACATACCCGTCATCGCAAACTTAACTTCATCGATTAGATTATAAATAATGCTGTAGTAACGTAAGTCAATTTCTTCAGCTTCAATGATACGACGAGCTGTAGCATCCGCACGAACGTTAAAGCCGATAACAATCGCACCTGAAGCATTCGCTAAACTCGCGTCTGTTTCAGTAATACCGCCTACTCCGCTACCGACAATATTCACTTTAACTTCATCAGTAGACAAACGCATCAATGACTCAGCGATTGCTTCAACAGAGCCTTGAACGTCAGCTTTAAGTACCACATTCAATTCACTAAACTTACCCGCTTCCATATTGGCAAACATGTTTTCCAATTTAGATTTTTGTTGCTTAGCCAGTTTAAGCTCACGCTGTTTCATATTACGTTTAGAGGCCACTTCACGAGCTTTTCGCTCGTCTTGCACGACTAAAGCTTCTTCTCCGGCAAGTGGAACTCCTGATAAACCTAGTACTTCAACCGGAGTAGAAGGACCAGCAACATTAACTTGTTTACCATTTTCATCACGCATTGCTTTAACGCGACCGTATTCAATACCACATAGTAAGATATCGCCGGCTTTTAATTGCCCATGTTGAACAAGTACAGAAGCAACTGGGCCACGTCCTTTATCTAAACGAGATTCAATAACAATCCCTTTAGCTGGACCAAACGGTGCCGCTTTTAAATCTAACATTTCAGCTTGAACAATAATTGCGTCAAGTAAATCATCGATGCCCATACCAGTTTTAGCCGATACGTACAGGAATTGGTTTTCACCACCCCATTCTTCAGAGATAACTTCAAGTTGTGACAACTCTTGTTTTACTCTGTCAACATCAACCGAATCTTTGTCCATTTTGTTAACAGCAACGATTAACGGAACGCCAGCCGCTTTCGCATGCTGAATTGCTTCTTTGGTCTGTGGCATTACGCCATCGTCAGCAGCAACAACCAAGACAACGATATCAGTTGCTGTCGCACCACGAGCACGCATTGCGGTAAACGCAGCGTGGCCAGGGGTATCTAAAAATGCGATACGGCCTTTGTCAGTTTCAACACTGTAAGCACCGATGTGCTGAGTAATACCACCCGCTTCACCATCTGCCACTTTGGCACGACGGATATAATCCAGTAATGAGGTTTTACCATGGTCAACGTGACCCATAATAGTAACAACCGGCGCTCTTGTTTCTTCTGCGTGTTGTTCATTGTCTGCCAACAACTCATCTTCAAGCGCGTTATCGTTAACTAATTCATACTTATGGCCCATTTCTTCAACCACTAATACCGCGGTCTCTTGATCAAGGACATGGTTAATCGTAACCATTTCACCCATTTTCATTAAGGTTTTAATGACTTCAGTGGCTTTAACAGCCATCTTACCCGCTAGTTCACTAACGGTAATACTTTCACCAATTCGCACACTTCGCTCCACTGGTTGAGCCGGTTTATTAAAAGCGTGTTTCAAATCAGAACCGGCATTTTTCTTAGACTTTTTACGTCGTTTAGAATTACGCTCAGATTTAATATCGTCAGCATCTTCTGCTTCTTGTGCATAACGATTTGAGTGCAAATGCACTTCTTCAGTTTCTTGCTTCTTACGTCGCTCTTCTTCTTCTTTCCAGCGACGAGAATTTTCTTCTGCTAATTTTTTAGCTTCTTCAGCAGCGCGTTTCGCATCTTCTTCAAGTTTACGTTGGGCTTCTTCTTCTTGCGCCTTACGGATTTTTTCTGCATCTGCACGTGCTTTATCTTGCTCAGCTTTTTCAGCAGGACTTAATGCTGACTCTTCTGCTTGTCGAGCTTCCGCTTCTTTTTTACTTTTCTCAGCACGAGCAATGCGTTCAGCATCTGCTTTCGCTTTGGCTTCTGCCGCTTTTTGCGCTTTTTCTTCTGCTTCTTTTTTAGCTTGCTCTGCCGCTTCTTGCTCAGCTTTTAACTTAGCTTCTTGTTCAGCAGCTAAACGCTTTGCTTCTTCTTCTGCAAGCACTTGTTCTTCTAAGTCAGTACGTTTAACGTAGGTACGTTTTTTACGTACTTCTACAGTGACGGCTTTAGACTTACCAACACTCAAGGTGCTGGTGGTTTTACGTTGCAAAGTCATACGACTTGGTGCACCAGAACCAAACCCACCATGTTGCTTACTTAAAAAATCAAGTAATTGGCGTTTTTCTTCTTCTGTTACATTTGCACCAGCGCTTTTTTGGATGCCTGCACTGTTAAACTGCGTAATTAATCGGTCTACCGAAGTGCCTATATCGGTGGCGAGTTTTTCTATGGATACGTCTGCCATAATGGTATTCCTCCTGGTGACCTATTCTTCATTAAACCAAACGATATTTCTGGCAGCCATAATTAGCTCACCGGCTTTTTCTTCGTTTAATTCTTCTATATCTGCTATCTCGTCAACACCCTGCTCGGCTAAACTTTCGAGATCGGTAATGCCGCGACTGGCAAGTAAATACGCTACGTGCCTGTCCATTCCGGCCAAGTTAAGTAACTCTTCTTTTGGCTCTGCAGCTTCAAGGGTTTCTTCGTTTGCTAATGCTCGGGTGGTTAAGGTTGCACGCGCTCGACTGCGCAATTCTTCGACCATATCCTCGTCTAGACCTTCAATGTCTAATAATTCGTTGATAGGTACATAAGCAATTTCTTCTAAGGTGGTAAAACCTTCATCTACCAGAATGCTGGCAAAATCTTCATCGATGTCTAAACCTGCCGTAAAGACAGCCAGTACCTTGGCGTTTTCTTCCGCATGTTTAGCATTCAAATCCTCAACCGTCATAACGTTGAGTTCCCAGCCAGTCAATTGACTTGCTAAACGCACGTTCTGGCCACTACGACCAATAGCTTGCGCCAAGTTATCAGACTGCACAGCAACATCCATAGCGTGTCTGTCTTCATCGACTACAATTGATGCCACTTCTGCTGGGGCCATTGCATTGATAACGAATTGAGCGGGGTTGTCATCCCACAAAACGATATCAACACGCTCGCCGTTTAACTCACCTGATACGGCTTGTACTCGTGAACCACGCATACCCACACACGCACCGACTGGGTCAAGGCGCTTATCATTGGTTTTAACGGCGATTTTTGCACGCGAACCCGGATCACGAGCTGCGGCTTTAATTTCTAGCGTTTCTTCGGCAATTTCTGGCACTTCAATACGGAACAATTCAACCAACATGTCAGGGTGCGTACGGCTGATAAACAACTGAGCGCCTCGTGCTTCTGGACGAATTACATACAATAAACCGCGTACACGGTCGCCTGGACGGAACGTTTCACGCGGTAACATATCGTCACGATATATTACGCCTTCAGCATTGTTTCCTAGGTCAACCACGATATTATCGCGATTCACTTTTTTAACCGTGCCAGTCACTAACTCACCAACACGCTCTTCGTATTCTGCAATAACTTGATTACGCTCTGCTTCACGTACTTTTTGTACGATAACTTGCTTAGCCGTTTGGGTCGTAATTCGGTCAAAGGTAATTGACTCAATTTGTTCTTCAACAAAATCACCTAATTGAATTTCAGGCTCATCAATCTGAGCCGCAGAAATTGACATCTCTGCCATAGGGTTTTCTTGTTTATGATCGTCTTCAACGACTAACCAACGACGGAAAGTATCAAAATCCCCTGTGTCGCGATTGATATTGACGCGAACTTCGATATGGCCTTCATTTTTCTTTTTGGTAGCACTTGCGATAGCAAATTCTAACGCTTCGAAGATTTTTTCACGTGGTACTTGTTTTTCATTAGATACGGCTTCAGCCACTAATAGAATTTCTTTATTCATTGTTGCCTCACTGATTATGTTCTTACCAGAGCATGCCTTATCACCTGCTTATTTATAAGTAGGGACAAGGTTTCCTTTCTCAATATTCACAATAGCCAACACAAAGGTTTGGTTATCAACTTGTACGGTTAAATTGCCATTTTCACAGGCAAGAAGCTTACCTTTAAAGTTACGTCTGTCGTTCAATGGCATCCGTAAACGCACTGACACGACTTCACCCACGCAACTTACATAATGCTGTTCTTTGAATAATGGACGATCCATGCCTGGTGATGACACTTCTAGGTTATATTCAACGCTGATTGGATCTTCTACATCTAATACCGCGCTGACCTGATGGCTCACATCAGCACAATTTTCTACCGTGATACCATCTGGATGATCGATATAAACACGTAGAGTAGAATGTTTACCGGCACGAACAAATTCGATACCAACCAATTCGAAGTTTAATGCTTCAACTGGTGCGACTAACATGTCAGTTAATTTTTTTTCAAGCTGTGACAAATTTTTGCTCCAAAAACAAAAAAAGGGCTAATGCCCAGAGTATGTTTACAAATTACGACAAAACGGATAACAAAAAGCCCCTAACAAACGGGGCTATTTGGTTCTGGACCCTAATCCACTTATTTCACTAAAATGTAAAACAATGTGCATTTTAGGCAGTGGTTGCAGAAGTGTTAGGTCGTTGTATGTGAAGCGATTGCTACAGTAAAACTCGTTAATCTTCCGCCTTTTTGCGAAACGTTACTATCCAAATCAGAGGGAGCCCGTCTCAAAAGATGGCCGCATTATATAGAGTAAAACAGCTATTAGCAACTGCTGAAATAGGCAAAAGCCTTTTCTTAGGCAGGCTCTTTACGCCCTTAACGGTTTAACTTATTTAATAACACGGCGCGTAGTTTTCTGGCGCTATTTTCATCAATGGCATCTAGCATACCCCGAGCATGCGCCGGGATATGCTCCTGCTCTGCGGGCCTAAAAACATAGTGGTCAAAAAGATGCCGCCACGCTTCTCGTTGCTCAAGGGGTAAAGATTTTATTGCCAACATAGCATGGTTTAATGCATCACTTGGTACACCCACATAATTAGGCACTTGGCGCCACCAATAATTAACTAAAATATTAAAATCAGACAGCGCTTCTACGTGATGCCACCACATACTAGGGATAAAAATCCCATCGCCTGCTTCAAGTTCTGCAACCAATGCATGCTCTAGGGCCGTTTTGAACTTAGGAAAACGTATAAAATCTGGCTGATGAAAATCCACCAAGCTCGCCGGTTGCCCAGCGGGGGTAAAATCCAATGGTCCAATATAAAGATTATCCAACTGCTCAGGCCCAAATAAGGTAAAGCGTCGCTTACCTGCTGCCACGCACGCCACGTTATCAGTCACATCATAATGTGCGGCAATACGTGATTGATTACCGACCCAAATACTCACTAAGGGTTTATCTGACAGTTGCGGTATATCGTTTTGAGCATCACGCAGACCAGGTAATATCTGATCAACCGATGTCGAACCGACATAAAACCCTTTGCGCTGGCTTGGCTCATCTGCAATCAAAGCATCCAGCAAATCCCTGAAATTCATCTGCTGACGGGCAAAATTAAAACCCGTTAAGTCTTCATTATAAAAAAAACGCCCTTTTTCTTTGGCATCAGCAACCATGGCAAACACGGGTTTATCATTATAAAAGCGGCGTAGATAGTTGGCGGAATCTACAATCGAAGACTGACTGTGTTGCACTAAGGGCCATGCTTTAACTAACCCTTTTAAAATAACAGGTTCAGTCGCCCTTAATATGGATTCTGAAAGTGCCGAGTAATCCTCACAAACGATGCTTTTAACGGAGTCTAAGGCGCTATACATCAGTTGATGATATTTGCTTATTTTTTAATTCAATTAAATGGGACATGGCTGCCATTGACGCCATTACCATATAGATATGCTGCATGTAGCCTCTTTGATAAAGACTGTACACGGCATCTGCGGCCAAGCTTGTAAGTTTTTCTTCATTAATGCTGTATAAACTACTTAATTCATTATTTGAGCCGTCTTGCAACTTCACCTTGATCGACACCGATTCTATCAGCTCATAGTGTAACAAGGTGTCTATAAAGGCTCTGGTTTCAGTATCGCCTTGATGTATAGCATTGAGGACAGAGCTCACTTGCTGTAAGTAGTGGCTTTGGCCGCCTTGCTCTAAAAACACCGCCTCACCTTCTGACTCACTTATTCGTGGACTATCCATGTCGATATGCACCACCGCCTTGGGCTCACCTTGCGATTCTTGACTGCCAGGCTCAAAGCCAATTAAAAAAGGACGGCGCTGGATAGCCAGTGGAATGTAATTCGCATGCCACCCGTGGTCATCTAAAAACAAGTTTTCTTCTACAGCAAAACCAAACAAAGCGATGGCTTCGAATTGGCCTGTTTCACTATTTTTACGAAACAATATCGGATAATCACCTTGGGCATGCCTAAACTCGGAGGTAAATAAACGGCTGTAACTGGTGGTATCACCAAAATTTGGATGATGGTGAGTCAGTACTCTTAAGTTTTTGTGAGTGATGTTATCGAGCTGTTGATGATTAGGCATGAAGTATCCAACTATTAATTATTGTATTTAATCCGTACAAAAAACTAAATTTTTTGCAGACCAAATTGACGAATTTTATTGATTAGGTCTCTGTTTGTAGGCAAGCCTGCCAGTAATTTTTGCGCCATTTCGCTGTTTTTACGAAACTGCATATCGGCCAACTGAGCGTTTTCGGACCGTCTTTGCGTTGCTCTTTTTTGTGTTTCAAAACCCATTCCATAGAGTACATATTGGTAACTAGCAGAGGGAAATATTTCATCTACTTGAGTAAAGTCTTGGTGCCAAGGTGATTCATGACGCCACAACGTTAAGAGTTCTTGCAATCCTTCAGGGATAGTCTCTGGACGGCAATTATCAATCCAATACTGACTGTCTGTGCGTTTAGTTAATACATAGTGCAGTTTTAAAAAATCAATGATTCTATCCCAGCGATACAGAAACTTTTCATTAAAACGTTTTGCTACGATATTCATCACACCGCGTGTTGCTGGTAATTGCTCGCTGATCATCGCTGCGGACAACTCAACCAACACTAAAGCTGATGCTTCTAAAGGCTCTAAAAATCCGGCCGCCAAGCCTACTGCTACACAATTATTTTTCCAAAACACCTGACGATGGCCAGGATTAATATCCAGTTGACGAATTTTTAGCTCATCAGCGATATCAGGACGACTCAAGCGTAAATAGTCGCGCAACTCAACTTCGGCTTTTTCAACTGTGGTATGTTTACTTGAAAACACATGACCCACGCCTCGGCGAGAAGGCAACCCAATATCCCATATCCAACCACTCGACTGACCGGTTGAAATGGTATGAGAGGCAATGGCGCTTTGCTCATCAGTATAAGGCACATGACATGCTAGCGCGGTATCATTAAATAAAATATGCTTTTTACTGATAAAAGGCACATTGTAATGTTTACCAATAAGCAATGCGTGAAAACCACTGCAATCGATAAATAAATCACCACTAATATCGCCATTTTGTTTGGTGCTCACCGACGCAATATCACCATTTTCATGGCTATTTACCCCAGTGACATGATCAAGAAAATGTTTAACACCTAATTTTTGTGTGCAATGTTTTTGCAGAAAATGCGAAAACTTGCCCGCATCTAAATGATAAGCATAGTTCGCTACATGAGCATACTCGGGGGTGGTATTTTGTTTAGGAGCAAGACCGCGCTCACATAAATAACCTTGAAAACTGACCGCATCAGCAAAAGAAACTTTGTCAGCGTGTTGCTGCCAAAACGGCACTAAATTTATATCGCTATAACCTTGCGGCAAAACTAAAGGATGATAATACGCGTCGTTTTCAGCGCCTGTTACCCACTTGGCAAATTTTGCCCCTTGCTTAAAAGAAGCATCACATTCGCGAAAAAATTCCGTTTCACTGATGCCCATCTTTTTCAGTGTGCCTCGCATAGTCGGCCACGTCCCTTCGCCCACACCAACAGGATTAACATCGGGAGACTCAATCAATCTGACTTCTATACCCTGCTCGCTATTAGCTAAATGCTCTGCAGCAATCACACCTGCGGTTAACCATCCCGCAGTGCCGCCACCAATTATAGTAATGACGCGAATAGAATTATCGACCACGTGTATCACCCTCATTTGTACGTTTTGACAGCAATAAATACGACTCTAGGCGCTAAAAAGTTTGTTTAATATAGCACGCTTATTTAAAGTGAAAAGCCGCTAAATTAGCGGCTTTACTCCGTATATAGATACTAATTAAAAAGTATAACGCGCACCTAATGTATAACGTGGTCCATATTGGCGAGCAAACAAGAACTGCTCTTCATAACGACCATAACCTTGTTCGGTCTCGTTGGTAATGTTTAAACCTTCAAAGAACACGGTCAGATTATCATTCACGTCATAGTTCACACTCATGTCAGTTTGTGCGTATTCTTTGCCAAACTGCGGTGGATTTTCTGCCGAACCTTGTTCTTGACCAATACCGATTAGGTAATTGTCACGCCAGGCGTAAGTGACTTTGACCGATAAACCGTCCTTCTCATAAAACAATTGGAAGTTCGCAGAATCACTCAAACCTTCAAGGGGAGATTGTCTTTCAAAACTGTCTACGTCAAATTTAACGTCACCGTCAACCAAGGTTGCGTTTACGCCCGCACCAAAGCCTGATTCACCAAAAAAGTGTTGTACGGCAAATTCTATTCCGTCTACCTTTTTAGTATCGCCATTAGTGGGTTGTGTGACTAGCCACTCAACTAAAGGATCGTCATTGTTTTGGAATACGATAACGTTACCGGTTAGTTCATCAAATTCACCACCGCCATTGGCGATGATTTGCGTCCAGATATCACCATCAGCTGGTACAAAACTTTGATCCCCTGCAGCGTCTTTCAAGTCTTGAATTGCTGCCGTTGCACGAGGGCCTATTAAAGGATCGCGCAATCCGTCCACAGTAATAGTACTGGTGGTGCGGGTAATAAAGTTTTTCACACTTTTACGGAAATACCCCAACGATACATAGCTGGCTTCGCCGTAATAGTACTCGAATGTTAAATCTATATTTGACGATTCAAACGGCAATAAGCTGGGGTTACCCGAACTACCATTACGGCTGCCCGGTTTTGGACTACCAGACAGTGAACGTGAGCCTAATAAGTCACCTAATGGAGCACGAGCGATAGTTTTACCCACCGAGAAACGTCCGTATAAATCCTCCATTAATTCAATTTTAAGATCTAAATTAGGCAAGGTAACGTTGTAATCACCGGTGCCCTCTAAGAAGTTTTGATCGCCTGTTTTGTAGCGTGTTTGCCACTCTGTGGGGTTTGACCATACGATGTAATCTTCTACGTTTTGCAATACGTTACTCACCACATCACTTTTTTCGTAGCGCAAGCCAACATTGACATCAACTGGCATATCGGCCAATTCAAAATACATGGATGCAGACACGTAAGCACTTGATGTTTTCTCTTCTACATCACTGGTGTTATACACACCAAAATCTGGATTGAGTGGGTCAAGTGGGAAGTTATCAAAATACGCTGCCATACGAGCAACGGCTTCAGCATAATCAAAACTGTAATAATAATTAGTACTTAAATTACTGCCTCCACCGGCAAGGGCATCTAACAAATCCCCAGTGTCTTGACGGGTAAACATGCTGTCAGGAAAAACAGCCATGTTGCCGTTGTAGCCGTTTGGCCCAACGTTACCATTGTTCGCGCTGTATCCACCAAAGGTTTGTTTAGTATGCGCCAAACCTACTTTTACATTAGTTAAGAAGCTATCATCAGGGTTAACCCATTCTGAGTGCAACTGTGCTTGCTTAACCGTTGACTCACCTTGACCACGACCGAACTGTGCAAATAATGGGTCAAAATCACCTGGCGAAGCTTCAGCAGCACCATCAGGCCACGTCATAGTAAACTGAGGCACTTCTCCAGTGGTGTAATCATAGGTTTTATCAACGATATTATTGGGAGCAAGAATCACATTACCAGCATGGCGACTACCTTTATCTGCGCCGTTATCTGAAGCATTACTGGAATCGTGGTAATCAAACTCAATATTGATATCACTAGTTAATTGCCATTCAAAATTAAAGCCGATGGACTCTGCCTCTACTAAAGTGGTGCTTCTATTGGCTGAATGAGCGAAATCGTTAGCGGTTTCAGTAAAGTTAACCGCGGTTCCATTTTCATCTAGCTGGTAAGAGGTAATGTTACCGCCAAAGTTAAACCACACACCAAAGCCACGACCATCCACTGAGGTTTCCGCTTCAGAGCGCACGTAATCTAAAGTGAAGGTCATGTCGTCACGCGGGGCATATTGTAGTGTTAACTGACCGTTTAAACGTGAACGTTCTACATCATTAATATTGTAAGAAATTTGACGAGGAAAGTAGGTATGCCCTACTTTTTCGCCATCAGCATCTGTAGCCCGCAAATCTATTGCGTCATCACCAGTAGCATTGCCTAAACCTTGGTCGGCTTGCCAGCCAGGAATGTTAGCACTTTGTTGTTGAAAATCACGTTGCTGCATAGATAGCGACAAGGCAACACCAAAGGTATTGTCGGCAAAGGTATTGCTGTACAAAGCAGCGATTTGTGGCGTGACCTCATCACCTGCAACCGTAGACGTATCATAAATGCCCTTACCCGATACGGAATATTTTAGGCCCGGCGAATTAAGGGGTTTTGCCGTAACAATATTTACCGTTGCACCTAAACCACCGCTTGGGTTTTCAGCTCGTGCAGTTTTCACTACTTCTAAAGCACTGACGCCTTCTGAAGCTAAGTTTTCCAAACTGTAAGAACGCGTATATCCCGTTCCTGGCATTTGACGGCCGTTTAGGGTGACTAAGTTTTTGTCAGGACCAAAACCACGCACGGTTATTTGGCTACCTTCCCCATTTGAACGGCTTACAGTAACACCGGTAATGCGCTGCAACGATTCGGCTAAGTTAGTGTCAGGAAATTTACCCATGTCCTCAGCTGAAATCGCGTCGACAACACCACTGGCTTCGCGTTTAATGTCCATGGAACGGGCTAAACTGCCGCGTATCCCTTTAACTTGGATCACTTCAACGTCATCTGCTGGCGCTTCTTCTTGCGCGAAAACCGGCAGGGTCATCGCAGTACCTAACAACATCGCAATAGAAGCGGCTAGGCGTTTTTTATTAAATGTTTGTTGATTCATAATCGACCTACTCAATTGTTATCAATGTGCTATTAGTGTTAGCTATATTCGTTTTTTGGCCATTTAGGGTGTATGGCGACCCGTCAGAGAGCCGCATTATCATTGACTTTCTTCCAAACGAACGTTGTCAAACTTCACACTCATTGGTCCGGTAGGCTCGATAACAAAAATGTTTGCAATTGATGTCTCGTCAGCAAAGTTACCAGGCGCAAATCGGTTACCATTTGCCAACAGCTCAGCAATATTGATCCTAACTGTTGTCCATTCTCCTAGTGTTGGAATAGCCACTGAGGTATCACTGACTTTTGGCCATCCACTGTCAAACTTGATTAACAATTCAACGCCCGAATCCAGACTTGCCACGTTCACATCAAATACTAAGGCGCTTGATGCTCCCCAAGAGCTAACATCAAAGGGCACACTGGCATTAAAGTACACATTACCCACAGCACCAGTTTTCACCACTTCAAGTACGCTGCCACGCTCATCTTCTGCAACTTCACTGTAACTAATGGCGCTGTCTGGATTGTAGCTATCAAAAACCAGGTCAGTAGATAAGGCATCATCGTATAAAGTGGTAACAGTCGGCTCAGGTGGGTTTTCTAAACGGATGTTGTCGAACTTAGCAGATAAGGCACCTGTGGGCTCCAGAACAAAAATATTGGGAATGTTGGCACTGTCTGCCGCATTACCCGGCGCAAAACGATTTCCATTGGCTAATAGTTCAGCAATATTGATGCGTACTTCAACCCATTCGCCTGGTGCAGGTAGAGCGACAGAATAATCACTAACTGCGGGCCAACCACTATCAAGCTTAACCAATAACTCCACCCCTGAATCAACGCTAGTGAGATACATGTCAAAAACAATCTCTGCAGCATCACTCCAGTTGCTTAGGTCGTAGGCAGGTGAAGCGGTTAAATAAACATTACCGGTAGCACCTGTTTTTACTAACTCAAGTACATTTCCGCGCCCGTCCTCTTCGATCTGAGCGTAGGTAACAAAACTATCAGGGTTATAACTATCAAACACTAAATCTGATGCTGGCGCATCGCTGTAAAGGGTGATGATTTCAGTCCCAACAGGGTTTTCTAAACGTATATTATCAAACTTAACACTCATGGGGCCTGTTGGTTCAACAACAAAGATATTCGTTACGCTTTCTGGCTTAGCAAAGCTACCAGGTGCAAAGCGGTTTCCGCTGGCAAGTAGTTCCGCAATATTGATTCTGACTTCTGCCCACTCGCCTAATGCTGGCAGCACGACAGTGTAGTCACTGACGTTTGGCCAGCCACTATCAAGCTTAACTAACAACTCAGCTCCAGCTTCAAAACTCGCCACGTTAACGTCGAAAACCAATTCGGCATTTGGGCTATAACCTGTTAAATCAAAGGGTATAGCGGCAGTGAAATAGACATTTCCGGTTGCGCCCGTTTTGATCACTTCAAGCACATTACCTCGGCCCGCTTCTTCTACTTGAGAATAAGATATCGCGCTATCAGGGTTGTAACTATCAAAGCTCAAACCGGCACCTAAAGCATCATCATAAAGCATGGTTAATGGTGCTGGACCACCAGTACTTGGCGGAACAGGAATTGGCGCTTCACCAATAACAAGCGCCCCATCTGGATTTGCTTCACTTGCCTCAACTTTGTAGCCTTTACGAATGGTTTCACAACCTTTACCCGTATCTGGGTTAACGGAACATTCATAAACATGGACATAGTCAATTTCAAAGGTTTGACCATTGGCAAAGGCTGTTTCATCAATGCCAGTGTTATTCACATTTGAAGGCCAATCGCCACCAACAGCTAAATTAAGTAACATATGAAATTCTTGATCAAAGGGAGCAGCATCCCAATGTGTTTCAAGCTCACCGGTAGAAATGTCAAAATATTCCGCAAACCAACCCCGGTGGTTCAAGCCAACCGCTTCGCCCTTACCGTTATATTTGATTTCAGATGCCATTTGCGTTGCATATAAATAACCATCAACGTACCAACGAATTTCACCTTCTTGCCACTCTAAGGCATAGGTATGAAAATCGTCTGCAGGGTTTGCCATATCAGGCAAAGCATAAGCCTTTCCAGATGACTTATTTGCTGGCCATTCTTGACCGTAGTGCAGAGTACCGTGCACATATCCTTCAACATTACCGTCAGCATCTACGGTTTTTAAATTTACCGCTTCGATGATGTCGATTTCACCTGACTTAGGCCACCCGCCATAAACATAGTCGGTGGGTAACATCCAAAATGCAGGCCAAGAGCCTTGCCCTTCAGGTAATTTTGCACGCATTTCAAAGCGACCATATTTAAAATCCGCTTTGTATCGGGTATTTAGCCGTGCAGAGGTATAAGGCAGTGCTGCGCCCTCTTCTGCAGGTTTAGCTACTATTTTTAAGGTTCCGTCTGATACAAATGAGTTGTCAGCAGCGTCGGTGTAACATTGTTGTTCGTTGTTACCACCACCATTACAGTTGACTTCATGAGTCCACTTTTTGGTATCAATAGTAGCGCCGTCAAACTCGTCGCTCCACACCAGGACCCAATCACTAACGGGCTCAGTAGGATTGACTACATCAAATTGAGTATTTGATTCTGAGCCGCCCCCACAACTAAATAAACTTACAGCAGCCGCAACTACCGTCAGTCTTTGAATTTGTGTACTAATTGTGTTCATGCATTGAATTCCTAGTAGCAAAGTAAAACAAATGGAACCACACCCACATAATGTAAGCGCTTTCATCAAAATTAAATCAAAATCCTTAAAAGGTCAACATTTAATTAACATTAAACATTGCGCTTTATTACAAAATAAACACCTTCAATTTGTATGATATATATGCTGAATATGGCGATAATCACGGAAACTGCGTAACACTGCGCAGTAGCATGCGTATAAAAACAGTCTTTAATGGGTTTCAAACAATTCGGCGAACTGCAAAGGTAAACAATTTAGTTACAATTCGCGACCGTAAAAATGAAAGCACTTACAATTCATAAACTAAATTGATTTAATAAATAGAATAAACGGTAAGGTAAAAATGATAAACAAGGTATGTGTTGAAGACGTCAACACATTGGGGCATGCACAGAACGCTGTGCTTTCTGTGCATGCCTATTTTTACAATTCACATTTTAACAATGCAAGGTCTTTTGTTTGCGGCGTTAGCACGATGTCTGAAATAACAATGCTGGTATTTTCACTTGCTTGTAAGACGAACGGCGCGATAACTGACGCAAAATTTACACCTTTATTCGTAAAGCACTGTAGGTCAATTGTAATGGTTTGCCACTGGTCGTTATCTGCATCTATTAAGTCGACAAACGAGGTTTCGCCCTTACATTGCTCACCACACTCTATTGATAGCGAGATAGATTCAGGCAGGCCAGACAATAATTTGATATCAAATTGAATAGTTGAATGGCTGTCGCTTAGTGCACGAAAATCTTCAGGAAAGTTGCTCATTAATAAAAATTTAGCCTGACTGTTATCAAGCCAGGTGAGTTGCAATGAGTCTTCTTGAACCCGTCTATCTTGAGTACGAATAGCCAAACTAGCTGTACTTAAGGTACTGCTGTTCATTTGCATCACGTTACCGTCATCAAGGGTTGCAACGTACCAAGGAGCAATCGCACGCCTATCAAACAATGCGCGAGTTTGAGTGCCTGAAGCCTCCTCAGCAACAACCTCATTTAAGTCATTGGCTAGTTCAGCAGGGCTGGTATAACTCAGGCCATATCCTAATTTGAATAAGGGCTGATAATCCTCATCATAAAAATTTAGCGGGGATTGGCTTGGGGTCATGGGCCATGAAAAAGGCAAGCGCCCCGTGAAGTCATAGCTAGCGTCACCCGCTTCGTTTGCCATGATGACATCAGCCACCCCCTCGCCTTGGCTGCCAGGCAACCATGCTGCAACAAAAGCATCTGAAGCGTTGAGCTCAGGGTTGACCCACAGAGGACGACCACTTAAAAAGATGCTAACAGTGGGAATACCAGCTGCTTTATATTTTTTCAAAAGCGCTAAATCTCGCTTATTGCCACGCTGGTATTCAAGGTTATCGATATCACCATTACCTTCGGCATAAGGCTCTTCACCAAATACTACAATAGCAACATCAGGTTTATCGGTATATTCTCCGGTTTCCGAAAGCACAATGGTGCCGCCAGCGGCATCGACTTTTTCTTTTATACCTTGATAAATAGAATGACCACCGGGGAAGTCTTGGTTGTTATTACCTGTACCTTGCCATGTAATCGTCCAACCGCCGGACTGCTTGCCGATATTATCAGCGCCATCACCTGCGATTAAAATCGATTGCTGCGGCCTAATCGGGAGCAATTGCTTGTTATTTTTAAGCAATACTAAAGACTCTCTCACTGCCTGACGGGCCACTGCTCGATGGGCTTCGTTACCGATAACATTGTCTAAGTTTGCGAATTTTCTATCGGCTGGTGCAGGCTTAGTAAATAAACCTGCACGCACTTTAACGCGCAGGATACGGCTTACAGCGTCGTCCAGTCGCGACATCGAAATAACGCCGGTTTTTACTTGCTCTAAGGTATTTTCATATAGTGGCTTCCATGCTGGCGTCGCCACCATGTAGATATCAAGACCAGCATTCATTGCTTGTGGACAGCTCTCATTACTGCATCCCGGCACCTGTCCATGACCATTCCAGTCGCCCACCACAAAACCATCAAAACCCATTCTTTCTTTTAACACTTCAGTCAATAAGTAACGACTACCATGTACTTTTTCGCCATGCCAACTATTAAACGAGGCCATTACCGATTGAGCTCCTGCGCTTAAGCCCCCCACATAACCTTGTGCATGGCGCTCGAACAAATGTTGTTCGCTTGATACGTTGTCACCTTGGTCATCACCATTAACAGTACCGCCATCACCAACAAAATGTTTTACCGTAGAAATAACATTGTCGTCATTGAAATAGCCACTACGAGGATCACCCTGTAAACCTTCCACAAATGCATGAGAGTATTCTCGAATTATTGCGGGATCTTCTGAATAACTTTCGTAAGTTCGCCCCCAACGATCGTCCTGGACGGTGGCCACGGTAGGAGCAAAAATCCAATCAATACCTGTGGCCATCACTTCTTTAGCGGTAATTTTTGCAACTTGTTTCATTAAGTCTGGGTTATGGGCTGCTCCCAAACCAATATTGTGTGGAAACAACGTCGCGCCGATAACATTGTTGTGACCATGCACAGCATCGGTACCCCACATTGTGGGAATGGTAGAGCCGTCTTCACTGTCATCTATGGATGCTAAATACATTTTTTGTGCTAGGGCTATCCAATCTTGTGGCGTGGCATGTTTATCATTATTTGGAAAAGCACCTCCCCCATTCAGGTACGAGCCAAAACCATAACGGCGCATGTCTGCCACCGTGATATCTCGGATTTCCGGTTGAATAGTTTGTGCGACCTTTTGTTCGATCGTCATTGAACTCAATAAGTCAGCCACCTGGGCTTCAACAGTAGGATCCGACTTAATCTGAATATCTAACGCAGGCCAGAAATCTGGCACTTTCGTTGTTGTCGCTTTATTTTCTACTGTCGTATTGTTGTCTGGTGCTTGACTGCAGCCTCCAACAGCAACCAAAGAGAGTAGCAACGCAGTGTGTAAAGGGGTAAATTTCATTAAAGGGGCACTCCTGATGAGTTAACTTGAGCATCATTCTGGCGAGGATTTGAACCAAACAATGCAAAATACGCGATATATGCATAACAAAGTACGGGTAATAAAAATGAAAGTTGCAAGCCAATTTGGTCGGCCAATAAGCCCTGGACAACCGGTACAATGGCACCGCCTACAATCGCTAAACACAGTAATCCAGAGCCCTGACTGGTGTTAGCCCCTAAACCAAACAAACTCAGACTAAAAATGGTAGGAAACATGATCGAGTTGAATAGGCCAATCAACAGTATTGACCACATGGCCAATGGGCCTGAGCCTAAAATAGCGATCATTAACAAACAGACTGAAATCAAACAATTAACGCTCAGTAAAAGTTTGGGTGACACTTTCTGCATTAGCACCGCACCGATAAAACGTCCTACCATGGCGCCCCCCCAATAGTAGGCAATATAATTAGCAGCAACTGCTTGAGGCATATCTGCGATGTGCTTTTCGCCTAAGAAGTTAATCAATAAGCCACCGATTGACACTTCTGCGCCAACATAAGCAAATATCCCTAAGGCGCCTAACGTTAAATGTCGATGTTTAAATAAAGATTTCATGGATGAGATTTGCGTCGTATCAACTTGCTGAGGCTGAGTGCCTGACAACTTTACGTTCAAAAAATAAACCGCGAGCGCGACCAGCATTGATGCCAGCACAATATAAGGAACGATGACCTTTTGTGCTTCACTTTCGACATTTGATTGCACAGTGCTAAAAAGTAAATACCCGCCAATAATCGGCGCAATTGTGGTGCCTAAAGAATTGAAAGCCTGAGTCATGGTTAGACGGCTACTCGCCTTGCTCGCGCTGCCTAGTAGTGTCACTAATGGATTAGCCGCAACTTGTAACACCGTAATACCTGAGGCCAATACAAATAAGGCCCCTAGAAACATCCAATATATTTCTAATACCGCCGCAGGGATAAAAAGAAGGCAGCCCAATGCCGCCGTGAATAATCCAGAAGCAATGCCTTTTTGGTAACCAATCTTTTTAACAAGATTGCCTGCAGGAACTGAAATAATGAAATAAGCACCAAAAAAACAGAATTGAATCAAATTAGCTTGGGCATAATTTAAAACAAAGATGTCTTTTAAATGAGGGATCAAAATGTCATTGAGGGCGGTAATGAAACCCCACATAAAAAACAACGAAGTTAGCGAAACTAGCGCAAAGCCATGTTTCTGTTCAGGTGCAAGCTGAGCATGAGCATTGCCTACCTCAGCCATTGGTATTTGAGCCATTTTTAACCCTTAGTAACAATAATTGAACAAAAAAGCCTATCGCGAACCCATTTTATTTATCTTTATTAGGCTTTATACCATTGATAAATAAGAATAAATTGAGTGGATAGCGCTTCACTGTAACATTTCTAATTGACGCAACATTAACATCGATATAACATTTATGTAAGCGCTTACAATAATTGCAACAAATAAAAATGTCTAGTTTTTTATTGTTGTGAAGCTATGCAAGCCTTCCCGAAATATGTCGTATAAAAAGAGAACTACCATGCTAAAGCAACCTGCCCTTCTTACCCATTCTCTGCAACTACCCAGCGACTCGCGTTTGTTGTCGAGCGATTTTACTTTTGGCGTGGCCACTGCGGCGTTTCAAATTGAAGGTGGGGCAACTTCAAGATTAAAAAATATATGGGATACCTTTTGCGACAAACCCGGCACAATTAAAGACCACTCAAATGGCTTGACTGCCTGCGATCACTTCTCCTTGTGGGAACAAGATATCGATTTAATCGCTTCATTAGGCGTTGACGCTTACCGCTTTTCGATATCATGGCCACGGGTGATTGATAAACAGGGACAATTAGTCAAAGACGGGGTAGATTTTTACAACAATATACTGGATAAATTACAGGCCAAAAATATCAAAGCCTATGTCACTCTCTATCACTGGGATCTACCTCAACATATCGAAGACATGGGTGGATGGCTCAACCGTCAAACAGCGTATTTATTTCAAAATTATGTCGACTTAATCAGCAAGGCCTTTGGCGACAAAGTATTCTCTTATGCCACTCTCAATGAGCCGTTTTGCAGTGCCTATTTAGGTTACGAAATTGGTGTGCATGCGCCGGGCTTAATCGGCCCCGAGTATGGAAAAAAAGCAGCTCATCATTTACTTTTGGCTCACGGTTTGGCCATGCAAGTTCTACAAAAAAACTGTCCGACTGCCTTAAACGGTATTGTGTTGAATTTCAGTCCTTGTCATAGTCTCACCGAAAATCCCGCTGACCTAGCAGCCGCTAAATTGGCCGATCAACATTTTAATCAATGGTATATCAGACCTGTTTTAGAAGGGGCTTATCCCGATTTAATCAATCAGCTACCCCATGCCCATAGACCTGATATTGTTGAAGGCGATTTAGCGATTATCTCGGCGCCCTTAGACTATATTGGCGTTAACTATTACACCCGCGAAATCTATCAGGCAGAAACTCAACAAGGGTTTCAAAAAGTCATGGATAAACCGCTGCCCCTAACCGACATGGGTTGGGAAATATATCCGCAAGGTTTATCAGAACTTTTACTCGACTTGCACCGTACTTATAAGCTGCCTCCCATTTTAATCACTGAAAATGGTGCGGCCATGCCGGACAAAATTATCAACAACACCGTTAATGACCGACAACGTGTAGACTATTATCAAAGTCACTTATTGGCAGTAGATGACGCAATAAGACAGGGCGTTGATATAAGAGGGTATTTCGCCTGGAGTTTAATGGATAATTTTGAATGGGCAGAAGGTTATGCCAAACGTTTTGGTATTGTGTATGTTGATTACGCAACGATGAAACGAACAATTAAGGCCAGTGGTTTAGCGTATCGAAATTTATTAAACAGCAGACCTCATCGTGTAAGTCATTTAATAGGTTAATTTATCTATGCTACATACTCGAGAAAAAATTGCCTACGGACTTGGTGACACTGCCAGCAACATCGTTTTTCAGACGGTCATGTTGTTTTTGTCTTTTTTCTATACGGATATTTTTGGTATTTCGCCTGCAATAGTCGGCACTATGTTTTTAGCCGTAAGAATTTTGGATGCGGTCACCGACCCACTGATGGGCGCGATAACGGATCGCACTCAAAGTCGCCATGGTAAATTTCGTCCCTACCTACTCTGGCTCTGCGTTCCTTTTGCCGCGATCAGTGTACTCGCCTTCACCACACCTGATTTGTCGGTTCAGGGTAAAATTATTTATGCCTTTGTGACTTATAGCTTGTTGATGATTGCCTACACCTCAATCAACATTCCCTACTCTGCTTTGGGTGCGGTGATGACCAGCGACCCCGGTGAACGAGTATCTCTACAATCTTATCGCTTTGTTTGCGCCATGCTTGGTGGTTTACTCGTCACATCATTGACGTTGCCCCTGGTTGATTGGTTTGGAGCTGGAGACAAAGCCAAGGGCTACCAACTGACTATTGGCGCGATGAGTATCTTGGGCATTGGATTATTTTTATTATGCTTTTTTGGCACCAAAGAAAGAGTAATTGCACCGAGTGATGTTAAAACCACTCTCAAACAAGACTTTAAATCACTGCTGAAAAATGACCAATGGCGCGTGTTATGCGGGGCTGCTCTGTTTTTATTAATTGGCATGGTGCTGCGCTCAACACTGGCGATTTATTATGTGAAATACTACTTACAGCGCGAAGAGCTCATCACTGCGTTTATCACCTTAGGCATGATAGGCAATATAGTGGGCTGTTTATGTTCACCTTATATCGCCCGAAAAATCGGTAAAGTGAAAGCCTATATCGGATTGCAAGTTGTGGCTGCGATTATCAGTATGTTGAGCTATTTTATTGGCGCAGAGCAACTGTTCTTAGCATTTATTGCGTATTTTCTGTGGAGTTTCTTTATTCAAATGGCGACTCCACTTCTATGGGCAAAAATGGCGGACACGGTAGATTATGGACAGTGGCTAACGGGGATCAGAATAACCGGCATTGTATACTCATCAGTGGTATTTTTTATTAAACTTGGTCTTGCTCTTGGTGGTGCTTTTGCAGGTTGGTTATTAGCTTTTTATGGCTATGAAGCAGGAGCAGAGCAAAGTGATAGCGTGAAACAAGGCATCGTATTTTCATTTGCTATTTATCCTGGCATTGCCTCCTTGTTAGTTGCTTTTATAATGCGCTACTATCGGCTAACCGAAACAAAGGTCAGCAACATTCAAAAAGAGTTGAGTAAGGTGACCTAAGCACAACTTAATGCCTTTAAGGCAGCAGTGTTAATGGAATATTAGCTACACTATGGCAACAATTTATCAAGTCTCAGAACTCGCGGGTGTATCATTGGCAACCGTATCGAGAGTTATTAACAATAACTCTATTGTCAGTGAGAAAACCAAAAACAAAGTCTTATCAGCCATGAAAACGTTGGATTACCGTCCCAATACTATGGCGCAATCCCTTGCATCAAACCGCTCAAATAGTGTTGGAATTTTAGTTTCAGAATTACACGGTTCATTTTACGGCACCATGATGAGTGACATTGAACTTGCCCTACGTGAATTTGGCAAACATGCGGTTATCACCGCCGGCCACAGTGATGAAAAAAGCGAAAAAGAAGGGGTTGAGTTTCTAATTAGCCGCAGCTGCGATGCACTTATTTTGCATGTAGAAGCGGTGTCTGATGACTATCTAATTGACCTTAAAAAACGCAATATCCCTTTTGTTACAGTAAACCGCTACATCCCAGAAATAGCCTCAAATTGTATTTGCCTAGATAACGAACTAGGTGGTTACATCGCTACCCATTTTTTACTCCAACAAGGCCATCGTGATATTGCCTACATCGCAGGGCCTTTATGGAAAATAGATGCCAATGATCGTTATAAGGGGCATTTACGTGCCTTAGCTGAATTTGATGTACAGCCTCATCCAAGGCTTATGTTTGAAGGTAACTTTCAAGAAGAAGGAGGGCAAAAAGGCGTTCAATACTTACTAGAAACAGGCTTATATTTTAGTGCCATTGCTTGTGCAAATGATGAGATGGCCGCTGGAGCCATGAGTGCCTTACGTGAAAAAGGCCGTCATATTCCTGACGATATATCGGTTATGGGCTTCGACAATCTTATTTTCAGTCGTTACACCTACCCTAAACTTTCAACCATTAATTATCCTATCTCAGCAATCGGTAAAACCGCTGCCAGCTGGGTACTGAACAATCTATATGTTGATCGTAAAGAAGATGTCCAACACTTATTCACACCCGAATTAGTCGTTAGAGACTCTGTCAAAAAAGTAAATTAATATATTTTGATCGCTTCATTGTTCCGTTCTAAAATAAATTGACGGTGTTAAGCCCGCGTTTTTCGCTGGCTTCTGATTATATGCGCTTCACTAAGTGATTTCATATCTAAACTCAGGTGCGGCCTCATCTGGTTATAGGTGCTCATCGATTCCCTGACCACTATTTGTAGCTCAACAAGTGTATTGCACTGATAGAGTAAGAGCGCTTGATCTAGTACCCCGTTTATTCTTTTGGCTAATGTCTCGATAGTAGCCCCGTAATCGGTTTCGATGAACAAGCGATGTATCAAGCCAAAAAACGCGGAAGAAAGAAGATAGTGATGAGCCCATCAACAAAAACAATTTCGTTCGTGCTAGAGGCACAATGTCGTCCTAACTTAGCACTTTGTTTCTACAAAACATTTGATAACAGGAGTAAAACAAACCAATAAACATGTATCAGTCACTTTTAAACAGGCATAAAAAAGCCCTGTAATAACAGGGCTTAAATATATGGTTGCGGGAGCAGGATTTGAACCTACGACCTTCGGGTTATGAGCCCGACGAGCTACCAGACTGCTCCATCCCGCGCCTGAATTTTCACTTTGAAAGTTGCTTTTCAAATAAGCCCCTTTCGAAGGAGGGCGTATTATACATAGGCATTAGCTGGGCGCAAGGCCTGAATCATATAAAATCTCTTAATAACGTTTGTTTGATTATTAAATAACCATAACGTATTAATAACGCACAACTTTATCCGTTTTTAATAAAACAATTCCATTTTAGACGCTAATTTAAAATCTAATTCACTGATCCCGTCCACGTCATGGGTGGTCAATTTAACCTCTACTTTGTTATAAACATTAAACCATTCAGGATGATGATTTAGTTTTTCTGCACAAATGGCAATTTGTGACATCCAACCGAAAGCGCGGATAAAACTTTTGAACTTAAACGTTTTAACAAGTTTGTCCTCAGCAATTTGCCATTGTTGAGAGTCTTCTAAATTTGCGTTCAATTCTTTTAAAGCATGATCGATTTGTTCAGCTGTGTATTTTTGCATACGCGTTTTTCTCCAAATGCAATGTCTGTGAAGGGTTCAGATTTGAGCCCAGCGAAGCGTAAGAGTTCAACTATGCTAGGTCATAAAGCCTTGAGTATGCTGGATTTGTAACTCGCACAACAGCGTCAAAGTAATAACGTTTCACAAGTAAGGTGTAGAGATTTAACTACAGGGATGCTATGGCGGATTCATCTTAAAGGCTTTAAGTTTATTGATTATACGAGCGAGTTATTTGTAGCGTATCGCTTTAAGCAAGACTATTTTGTGGCTAGTTGGGCAGCGAAAACGAATCATTCTTAGCCACCTACAAATTAAAATCCCCAGATTGGCTACACCATGTGGCGGCACAACCTTTCTGGGGATTTACATCGTGTGATTATAAAGTGTTAAAACTCAACCGCTAGACGCACATAGAGTTGACGTCCACGAGGATCATGTACTTTTGAATCAAAACCGCTGTTTGTGAATACTTGGGGTGGATCTTCATCCGTGATGTTAATGCCACCTACCGTTAATAAATAGCTGGTATCAGTACCCATAATATCACCTAAGTTGACATTATATTGTGCATCGATGGTCACATGGCTGTCGATTTGTTTGAAGCCGTCAGCACAGCCACCCACACTCAATGTGCCGTCTGAGCAGTTTTGATCATCGTCGTAGCTGCTAACATAACGTACAAAAATGTTCGCTGAATGGGCTTCATGTTGCCAGTTAAGACCCAAGTTCATACGCAATTCTGGAGAAGAAACCCCGATATTGGTGAAGTTTCTGCGTCCAGCGGCTTCAACTTTACCTGCTTGAGGATCAACAAGATCATATTGGGTAATATAGGTCGCATTAATGTTTGGCGTGAAGTCACCCATGTCAGTACGGATTTTATAACTGGTCACAAAGTCTAAACCAGAGGTTTCAAGTGAACTCGCATTCACATAAGTATTGTTTACTTGCAACAACGGCCCAGTCAATGGATCACCCGCTCTGATAATACGATCAGGGTCTTGAGGGTTTGCGGTCAGTACTGCCTGAGCGTTTTCTTGTATGATCAAGTCTTCAAATTGGAAATTCCAATAATCGACCTCAATTGACCAATCTGTCACAGGCTCATAAGAAAAACCAATGTTATAAGCTGTTGATTCTTCAGGTTTCAAATTTTCATTACCCGCCGTTCTTACAGCAGCAAAGGCACTAGCCTGTTGAATTGGATCCGTTAACTGTTGCAAAGAGGTTGCGCCACCATTTCTCAAAAATACTGTGGGGGCTCTGAATGAGGTTGAAATGGACGCTCTTACAGAAAAATCGTCGTTAGCGCGCCAAGACAAAGCTAGTTTTGGATCAATGGTGTCACCAATGTTGCCGCCGTAATTTTCATAACGTAAGGCAAGTTGTACATCTAAGTCAGTGCTAACAGGCAAAGCTAATTCACCAAACAGTGCGTAAACATCGAGTTTACCGTCAAAGTCAGGGTTACCAATAACAAAGGTGAAACTGTCTTGGTTCGCTAAAGCGTCGTAGTCCTGAGATAATTTTTCTTCGCGATATTGCACACCAAGCGCTAAGCCCGCGGTGCCGCCATCCATATCAAAAACATCTAAGGAAGCGAAAGCTTCAAACACTTGCATTTCGGCTTTGGAATCGATGACTTCTTCACCGGTAAACGAATCTACAACGTACTGTGAGTTTGGTGCAGTTGAATAGGACGTTGAGAATGGGTTGAAATATTCACAAGAACCAACACCTGGTGTGCCGGTAAGTGGGTTACAGTCAGAACCACCTAAACCATTCAACGCCAAGTTAAATTCGGTATTGAGTACATCTGGTACTTTAAACAAAAAGTCATTGACACCGGTGGTATAACTGGCTTCCCAAAATCCATTATCTAATTCACCTTGCAACATGGTACTGAATCTAAAGGTATCTGATTCAGTATTTGCCGCATCACCTTGAAACCCGTTACCTTCAGCTCGACCAAAAAAGGCCATCGGCAATCCAAGAAAGTTTTCTGGGTGATCAGCAGGCACTACCGGAGACGTTAAGATTGGGAAACTAGGTGCCCCGCCGCGCTCTGCACGATTACGAGCAAAACTCACTTCAGTGGTCCACGTAATGTCATCACTTAAGTCATAGTCTGCTTTGACGTAAGCGTTAACCCGAGTTTCATCGGCAACGTATGAATAATAAGGTCCAAAGTCAAAGCCACATAAACCAATTTCCAAACCACCAGGTAAGGTACCGGCCGGCGCCCTTCTGTCCAAGGTACCGCCGTAGGCTTCACATCCAGGGTCGACTACCGGAATATTGCCAAACGCAGGCACAAAAAATGAACCAGGATTACCCAGTGCACTTGTATCATCTTGAGGACGACTCAAACGACGGTCAGAGATGAATAACGGCGAACGGTTGGTGTAACTAATTGCAGCCAGCACGCTGCTGTCTTCGCTGGTTGCGCCCCACAGACCTTGCAGGACATATTCTTTGTTATTACCGTGTGCACCGTCTTGATAATCTGCGGTTATCTTGGCGCCGTTGTAATCTTGTTTGGTAATAAAGTTAACAACACCTGCAACTGCATCTGAACCATATAAGGCCGACGCGCCGTCTTTAACCACTTCCATACGACCAATTGCAATCATTGGAACTAAGGAGCTGGTATCCACAAAATTTAGGCCATCATTAGTGGGCTGGGCGTTGACGACTTGTCTTTTGTTGTTAAGTAAGACTAAGGTTGACGCAACCCCTAGTCCTCTTAAATTTATATTTGACGTCCCAGCCGTTGCATTCTGTGTAAAGGCATCTGGATTGTTTTGTGCACCAGTATTGATGGTCAATGTTTGCGTAATATCACTGATATTTTTAGCGCCAATCGAATCGATAGAAACGGCGTCGATAACAGCTAGAGGTGAAGGAGATTCAAAATTTTCGCTACGGCGCACAAAGCTGCCGGTAACCATAATGAGTTCAACTTCGCTTTCTTTAACGGTCTGTTCTTGAGCGAGAACACTGGCTTGTCCAACCAACATTTGCGAGGCGATTGCTACTGAAAGCAAGCTTAACTTAGTTTTTAGTTTCATGATGTGTCCCAATACGTGAATTATCAGATATTAAAAGCGTTTTCAGTAACAAGCGTTAAGCTTCTGTGTGGCATCTCGACACGCTAATCAAACGTTCTAACTCTAACAATATTTTTATGTCACTGAGTTTGTAACCATAAATACGCTTTCGCGATTTATCGCTGTATTGATAGTAGGCGTGTAGAGCGAGTATGTAAATAAATTGTTATTGATATGTAAACATCAATTTCAACAATGGTCAGACCAGAAAGCAAGGGGGAAAATTAGTTTGCAACAGGAGAAACATTATCTTTAATTTTTAAATACTTAACTTATAACGAGGGCGTATCATCATCATGACAGTCATCACAATCCATCGCCCCCCAAATTGTACTGTAGTCTAATAATCTATAAACAAAATTGATTAATAAAACAGAGCAGCCATTGCTCATAGTTAAAATAGCGAGATTAAGACTGAGGCAAGGTTGCACCAGCCAACAACATCAAAAAGGTCCCTTTCATTGCGGGCTTCGTCCTTCCATCAATTTGTGCTTCAGTGTCAAAGTAAAACAAGCAACCCGATTGTTTTTGTTCAACTTTTATCAAGGTAGATACGAAACGAATACTATCGTTAACGCGAACGGGTTCCAAAAAACGGATTTTGTCAACACCGTAATTTAAAATTGTCTTATAGTGAGGATCAGCGGCAAACATAGCATAAAAGGCATTAGGCATGAGCGTCACAGTAAGATAGCCATGAGCGATGGTTGTTTTAAAAGGGCTTTCTTTTGCACAGCGCTGCGCGTCAACGTGGATCCATTGATGGTCGCCGGTCGCCTCTGCAAATAAATCGATATCCGCTTGCGTGATTTTTATCCATTCACTCGGGGCTAACTGTTCATCAATCGCTAATTCTAGCAGTGTTTTATGCATCATTTTGTCCTTGTAAGCTTCATTTCTACCAGCATAACAAAGCAAGAACTATCAACAAAATGAATGTTCTGTATATTGATATATTGATTTAACTAATAATAAAACGTTAATATCGTATTAACATCTTTTCTAGGTACGTAATATGAACTTAAATCGAATTGACCTCAATTTATTTGCTGTTTTTGACGCTATTTACACAGCAGGAAGTTTGACCAAAGCCGCAGATGTACTTTGCATAACACAACCCGCTGTCAGTAATTCACTCGCCAGACTGCGAGAAATGTTAAACGATCCACTATTTGTTCGCACCGGTCACAGCATGACACCCACCCCGGTTGCCCAAAATATTATTGGCCCCGCCAGAGAAGCTCTCGGCTTGCTGCGTAAAAGTGTGCAGCAAAGCCATATTTTCGACCCACTCAAAGCTGAAAAAACCTTTCACTTTGCTTCCAGAGATTTGCTTGAAGTGAGCATCATGCCAAGGCTAACCGCCCTACTTCAAAGCAGTGCACCAAAAATATCGCTGACTAACTATGATTTAGAGCGCAATAATATTGTTTCAGCGATGGCCAGTGGTCACTTAGACTTTTATGCCGATGCCTCGTCTTTTAGCGATCCCCATCTGTGTAAACAAAAAATTGCGCAAGACAGACTCGTAGTCGTTGCACGCAAAAATCACCCTGACTTAGCGCAAGGCATGAACATGGAAACGTTCTTACGTTTAGGTCACATAAACATCAGCCACCGTCGCAGTGGTGCAGGGCCGATTGACGTTGCCATTGATAAGCTAGGAGCAAAGCGAAATGTAGTCATGCGCAGTCAACATTTTTTAACAGTGCCCAGTACCATCGTCAAAACCGATTTGATTGCTTGCTTACCTTACCACTTAGCTAAACATTACGAGATATCGCTATACGAATTGCCGTTTGACTTACCCGCCTTGGAGTATTTTTTATACTGGCATGTAAGTGCAGATATGGATTATGCGCACATGTGGATGCGCGAACAAATAGCGCAAGTAGCAAGTGCCTATCATCCTAACTAAGGGTAGCGTACTATGGTATTGAGCCAAAATAATGAACAAAACCTGTTATTTAAATTTAGGCTCATAGTAAAATATTGACAGTATCTGAGTTGAGTAAAAACGGTGGTTAATAATACTGATGGAAAATAGTCAAATAATCGCACAAACAAGTGACAAACACTGCACACACGATATAAAAGTCAGTTGTGGGAGTTGTCGTTTAAACACAATATGTATGCCTGTTAGTTTGCACATTGATGATATTGACCAGCTCAATAAAATTATTCAACGCGGCCGCCCCCTTCACAAAGGCGAATATTTGTATCGGGCTGGCGACCCCTTTACTGCTGTATATGCTATCCGCTCAGGTGCAGTAAAAGCGCTAACGATCAGTGATAGCGGAAATGAACAAGTCACGGGGTTTTACCTACCTGGTGAAGTCGTTGGTTTAGATGGATTAGCAAACAATACTCATACCAACTCTGTTATTGCCTTAGAAACCTCGTCTATTTGCGAAATCCCTTTTAATCGACTCGAAGAAGTGAGCATGCAATTACCCAAGCTGCAACGTCACTTTTTGCAGTTAATGAGCCGAGAAATCACCCAAGAGCAGCAAATTATTAGCTTGTTGGGTAAGAGTAGCGCTGAAGCTCGTATAGCATCACTGTTACTCAGTATATCAACACGAAATAGTAGCCGAAGTTTATCTTCCACTCAGTTTTTACTGCCTATGTCACGCACTGATATCGGCAACTATCTTGGTCTGACGATTGAAACGGTAAGCAGAACGTTTGCCCGCTTACAAAAAGCACGGGTTATCTCGGTAGATAAAAAAGAAGTGAGCATTAACGATATTGCGGGTTTACAACAGTTGGCCAAAGGTGCTGAATAAATCTTAGTGCAAAGAACCGAACGTTGATTCACATCAAGTCAAATAGACCATATTAATCTTATGCTTATGCCATTATTTTACGGGTTATTTTTGCCCATGGCATAAGCAGGTATTCGATGAACGCGCCCTATCACACTGAGCTTCCCCTTATTGTTACATGTAGCGGACAATGCGAAAACGCTAAGTTTGCCAATGATCTGGCGAAAGTCATGGATATTGAAGGACTGGCTGAACGAACCTCAGTGAGCCAACTTAGCCAAGCAATGAAGCAGGCCACGGTAGGCATCACCGATACCCCACGAGTCATGGCAATCGACGGGTGTGACTTACACTGTGTGAAAAAGGCTTTAAATCTAAGTCAGATCGCCCCTACTTGGCATATCATCTTGTCAGATTTCACTGAAAATTCGAGGAAACAAAGCCCGTTTGACTACGCTCATATGGCGAACGTACTCAAAACAGTGCAATGTTTATTAACAGCAAGCAACTAAATAATTAAGCGACAGGTAGATAAAAAGCTGCACGATTTCTCGCTAATAAGCTGTTTTAATTCTTTATACCAAGGCTAAAAAGAAACCCGCGAGCATTAATATCAAGGCCACTGGGGCTGAGAATAAAAGCTTAAAAACTCGCATTTTTGGCGTAAAACCAATGCCATAAATAAAGCCACAACTCATCCCAACCATACTTAACATCGCAGCATCATGCGCCATGCTATCTGCCGAAGTGCCAAATACATGTGGCCAAGCGGTGATGATTATCATCACCGCCAATGACAAGCAAAATACCAAAATGTTTAAAAAGCCAAGGGGATTTTCCCTTGGCTCCTCCATGTTCAACTTGAGGTGCTTACTCATCTTCAAAGTCCATGCTGTTTTCTAACCACATAACATTGATGATGCCAAAGGCACAGGCCAATAACACGCCTAATATCCACGTAAAATACCACATAGTACTATTCCTTAATAAAGTTGATGAGAGTCTGCTGCAATGTCTTTTTCAGTAACGCGTCCACGCATAACCCAATAGCCCCACGCTGTGTAAAGTAAAATAAGAGGGACGAAGACACAGGCGACGCCAAACATAATCATGAGTGTTGTTTCACTAGAAGTGGCATCCCACACAGTTAATGATGCGTTTAGTTGGGTACTGCTGGGCATCAAGAACGGAAACAATGAAAAGCCCGTGGTCAGTATAATGCCTGAAATAGCTAAGCTAGAGGCGGTAAAAGCCCAACCTGCTCGTCCTTTGACACTTAAAAATGCCACCAACAAGGGACTTACTAAACCTAATATTGGCGCTAACACCATTAGTGGATACTCGTGATAATTACTTAACCAGCCACCTTCAACCAACTCAACGGTTTTGTTAAGGGGATTTGAGGGTCCATTATGATCCATCACACTGCTTAGGTGATAGCCATCTAACTGTCCCACCCAGATGCCCGCCACGCCAAACATCACAGTAGTGGCTATTCCTAGAATGACGGCAGTATTCACAGAGCGGCGATAAATAAAGCCATCTGTTTTCATTTGTAACCACACTGCCCCATGCATCAATAACATACTGACGCTGACCAAACCGGCAAGTAGGGCAAAAGGACGTAACAGACCCAATAAACCACCGTCGTAACTAGGGCGTAACATCACATCGTAGTTAAGGGGTACACCCAAAAAGAGATTGCCTAAGGCCACTCCAAATATTAACGATGGCACAATTCCACTGGCAAAAATTGCCCAATCCCAATTATTACGCCACCTCGGGCTGTCAATTTTACTGCGATAGTCAAATCCTACAGGACGCATCCATAAGGCCGCCAAGGTAATAAGCAAAGCAAAATAAAACCCAGAAAAAGAGGCGGCATAAATCAAGGGGTAAGCGGCAAACAAGGCACCGCCGGCGGTGATAAACCAAACCTGATTACCATCCCAATGAGGCCCTATGGTATTAATCATCACCCGGCGCTCACTGTCTGTGTGGCCAATGATGCGCAATAAAGCCCCTACTCCTAAATCAAATCCATCGGTGACGGCAAAGCCAATGAGTAATACACCAATTAACACCCACCAAATAATACGTAACGTTTCGTAGTCCATTAGGCATGCTCCCCGACTAATTGTTTTTCAAGATCATATTTACCCGTATGTAGAGAACTCGGTCCTTGTTTTGAGAATCGAATCATCAAATACATTTCGATAATAAGTAGCACGGTGTAGAACAAAATAATGCCAATCATCGACGTCCACACCTGCCCTGTTGTTAAGCTTGATGCCGCCAGCCTGGTAGGCAATATTTCAGCAATTGACCAAGGTTGACGGCCATATTCGGCCACAAACCAACCGGTTTCACAGGCAATCCATGGCAGAGGCAAAGACCAAAGCGCCAGACGTAAAAACCAACGAGGTTTTTCAATCTGATGTTTTGTGCTTAACCAAAATGCAAAAGCAAAGATAAACAACATAAAAAAGCCACACGCTACCATCACTCTGAACGACCAAAATATAGGGGCAACTTTAGGCGTCGTATCTTTGGCAGCTTGGTCAATTTGGGCGTCAGTGGCATCCACCACCTCGTCGGTATAGCGTTTTAATAACAAGCCGTAACCTAAGTCTTGTTTGACCTCTTCAAAGGCAGCGCGCACTTGTGGTGTATCTTGGCCTGCTTTTAGTTGCGTTAATAAACCGTAGGCTTTCATACCATTAACAATGCGCAACCGGGCTTTTTGTTGTAGTTCATGAATACCTTCAACTTCTTCAGACAGAGAGCGGGTGGCAATAATACCCAGTGCATAGGGAATTTTTACTGCGCCGAGGGTTTCTTGTTTTTCTTGGCTTGGAAAACCAATTAAGGTGAAGTCAGCAGGTGCTGGTTGGGTTTCCCACTCAGCTTCAATAGCGGCTAGTTTCATTTTTTGCACATCGCCAATTTCATAGCCGCTTTCATCACCGAGGATGATCACAGAAATCACGGAAGCCAAACCAAAAGCTGCAGCAATCGCAAAGGAGCGTTTGGCGAAGTTTACGTCTTGGCGTTTTAGCAAATAGTAAGCAGACAAAGACAAAACAAACATCGCGCCGGTCACGTAACCCGCTGAAACCGTGTGCACAAATTTAACTTGAGCCACCGGATTAAATATCACTTCAGCAAAGTTTGTCACTTCCATGCGCATGGTTTCGTAGTTAAATTCTGAACCCACCGGATTTTGCATCCAGCCATTGGCTATCAAAATCCATAAAGCAGATAAGTTGCTGCCGATAGCCACTAACCACGTCACCGTTAAATGCTGCACTCGAGTGAGCCGGTCCCAACCAAAAAAGAACAAACCAACGAAAGTGGATTCAAGAAAAAAAGCCATTAATCCTTCGATGGCTAAGGGCGCGCCAAATATATCTCCTACATAATGCGAGTAATAAGACCAATTCGTGCCAAACTGAAATTCCATGGTTAAACCGGTAGTCACACCTAGAGCAAAGTTGATGCCAAATAACTTACCCCAAAATTTCACCATATCTTTATAAACTTGTTTGCCGGTCATCACGTAAACCGACTCCATAATGGCCAAAATAAAACTGAGGCCCAAGGTCAATGGTACAAAAATAAAGTGGTACATCGCGGTTAACGCAAATTGCAGCCGCGAGAGATCCACTGCAAAGTCAGTCATGCTGTATTTCCTTAGTGTGGGTAATCGAAGTGGGTTTAGATATTAATTGTGTCGTCATATCTGGGGCTTCAGTAGGTTTAAGCGGTTTAAAGGCGACGTGCCATAAAACAATGAGTAGGATTATTTTTAAAACCACAACGACACTGATTTCACATACCAAAGGGATTCGAAAGATCGAATCCTCAGGAAAAACATTCCGCCAGCGTTTAAACACAACTATTCCTAATGAAGTAAAATAAGAGAATGTAAATATTGTCAGAGGAATCGAAAAAGCTGACTTTGATTTACATCAACTTTTTTGATTTTTACGGCTATGTGAAGCCAAATTTTTTGAGGTGCTAGGCGTTTTACAACAAGGCGACTAAGGCGCGTTTATCTTTTGAGTTTAATTTTTAAGCACTCCGTTTGGTTAGTAGCCAAGACAGAGTAAATACGGCGGGGAGTGCTCAAAACATGCGCAATGTCGAAACACCGGTGGGCAACAATCGCTTATTTCGTGTGAGTCAAAAAATCAACTCGCTTGAGCGCTAAGGCATAGTAAAGAAACGCATTACCTTGCTATCTACCTCAGCTTGGGTAGCGAATCCTTCATTCAAACAGGCGTATTCTAATTCAAATTGGTACAACGCCTCCCGGTCGCAAGCTGGGATCTCAGCGCTCAAAGCAAAGTGATGAAAGTACCCAGCGATATATTCAGCACTTATCTTTTGAGACACTAAGGCCTCAGACACTCGCTGCTTAGTTAAGATCCACCAGCTGTCATCATCTGGTTCAGGAATACACTTGGCTAAGACTAATAACAGTTCTTCAGGGGCTATCCTAGCACCCGATGCAATAGCTTGCAGTTGGCTGGTTAACGCCCTATCAGGCATGCAGCAGTTAGTCGCCCACGCCCTAAATTCTGTGTCTGTGGCTATACCCGCATTGACGCAGTGCCACCACATTTTACCTTCAGTGGCCCACCCTTTTGTTATATCGCTCATACTTCTATTATCCCATTACAGCCTTCAAATCAGGTACTAAATTCGCCCTTTTAAATACGCTTGCCGTTCGTTTTCAGGAAACTTTTCGATGGCATATCTTAACATCGTCCTTGGCATCACTTTATAATGCGTTTTTAAAAATGCCTCTTCTATGGGTTTATTTCGATTCCCTACCTCTCTTAACATCCACCCTACTGCCTTATGGATCAAGTCGTGGGGATCATTCAATAATACCGCCCCAAGCTGCAAAGTATCCTGATAATCTTTGGCTCTAATAAAATGCAAGGTGGCCATTATTGCGATACGCCTTTCCCATAATAATGATGATTGGGCAAGCTGATATAAGGTGTCGCGAGCTTGGCTCTGTAACTGTGGTCCAACAATTAAGTGGGCGGAACAATCTACTAAATCCCAATTATTGATATAAGTTGTATGAGCTAAATAACTATCAAATATACGTTTTTTGCTGGCAGGCGGCCCTGTTTGGTATTGTTTCACCAGCAACAGTAAAGCAAATAAGCGTAACTCATGCACTTCTGAAACGAGTAAGCTTAAGGTGTGTTCAAGGGCTAAGGCATGAAATTGCTTTACCGCATCCCGCAATACAGGCATACGCAATCCCCAAAACACATCCCCATGACCATATTGCCCTTGGCCGGTTTTAAAATAACCTTGCATTTTTTCAGCGTATTCAGCGCTTGCCTGTTTATTTAGTTGGCGCACAACATATTCACTATTCATCTAGGTAAGGCCCTCATGCCAGCTCACAAACCAACTTAATAAATGGTATAACATCGTTTTATTTATCCAAACATCAAGGAAGCAATTTGTGGCACAACTCATGGTATCAGGCATCGAGGCAATTCAACGTTTAAAAGACGGTAATAAACGGTTTGTGTCTGGTGTGCGCAGTATTGATAACATGATAAAGCAATCCCAACGTGAAGAGTTTGTAGAAGGCCAAGCGCCTTTTGCTATTATTTTAGGTTGTGCTGACTCGCGGGTGCCAGCAGAAATTGTGTTTGACCAAGGTTTAGGCGACTTATTTGTTATTCGTGTAGCGGGCAATATTGTTGCACCATCTCAAGTAGGCAGCATTGAATTTGCTACTGATACCTTCGGTACCGCGTTGGTGGTGGTTTTGGGGCATTCACAATGCGGCGCAGTAAAAGCGGCTATCGAAGAGTTAAAAAATCCAAAAGGAGCCCATTCATTCAATTTGCTGTCAATAGTGAATCGAATCATGCCCACCGTTGAGCCGCTATTTCACACTGAATTACGCCATCAAGACGATAAGTTATTAGATGCTTCAGTTCACGCTAATATTCTTGCTTCTACTAACCAACTCAGGCATGGCTCAGCGCGCTTAGAACAACTGGTGCAAGAAGGTAAACTGACTATCATCGGTGCTGAATATTCATTGAAGACAGGAATAGTGACCTTTATTGAGGGCTTATAATAAAAAAACTCACTTCAAGTACATGCACTTGTAGGTGAGTTTTTAATTGGCAGCACACATTCACATCGCGCTAAAAGCAATTTATTCGCCCTGGCAGCAGCGCTGAATTTCATCCATACCGCAGGTAATCACACTGACATTTTCATAGCCAACTCTTTTCAACTGCTCTGCGCCTAATGCCGCTCTGGCTGAAGTGGCACAGTGTAGATAAATTGCACGGCTGGGATCTTTTTCGATTTCCATCATTTTCATCTCAAGCAAACCACGAGGGATATTAATGGCCCCCTCGGCAGGCTTAGCGACGTGTTCGGCAGGCTCACGTACATCAATCAATAAGCCTTTGTTCGCCTCTCTTTCAGCAGTAGCGGTTTTAGCATCAATACAGCGGATATTTTGTTTTACTTCTTTTATTAAATCACCAACAGGTAACAACATAAATTACTCCTCGAAACCTAGTTTTTTCAAAATAGTAATCATCGGACACCAACGGGTAAACGCTGACTGCAACAGGTTAAGCCCGATAAAAGCACTAAAAAAAATCCAATTAGGGTGAACCCAATAAGTTAATGCCAATGACAACAATAGCATCACTCCAGCAACTAAACGCAAGGCCGCATGTAATTTCATTTTAACTCTCCACTGTGAATAGGCATCTATATTAGACCCTCCTAATATTAGAAGCAACTAATATTAGCAATTTCTAATATAACGCTTATAATGCGCTAAGTTTGTTAATAACCCATAGGTTGAACAAGGTGGAATTAGAACAATTAGCCAACAATGCGAGTCAAGCTGAGGCCTTTATGAAAATACTGGCGAATAAAAATCGCTTAATGATTTTGTGTACGCTATTAAACCAAGAGTGCAGCGTGTCCCAGCTCAATGCTAATGTGCCGTTAGGCCAATCAGCCTTATCACAGCATCTTGCCGCACTGCGTGAGCATAAGTTGGTGGATACGCGCCGCGATGCCCAGAGTATTTATTACTCGGTCAGCGATCCGCGGGTTAAACAAATCATTGAAAAACTCTACGAGTTTTTTTGTGGTGCCTAATCTAACTTCACTGGAGATAGCCCGTGACTGAACATCTCAATTCCACCCCCATTGACAAAGCAGTTCGATACTCGCTGAAGGGTGGCTTACCGCTATTTTTATTTATGTTTGCCATCGTGGCAGGCATTATTGCGTTGCAAATCACCCCACGTGAAGAAGAGCCCCAAATTGTGGTTCCGATGATTGAGGTGATGGTTGATGTCCCCAATTTAACCGCGCGACAAGTTGAGCGACAAGTCACAACGTCTCTCGAAAAGCTACTAACCCAAATATCAGGGGTTGAGCATGTTTACTCCAGCTCCTTAGACGGCAGATTGTCTGTGGTATTACGCTTTTTTGTCGGTGAAAACCGTGAAGATGCCCTACTTAATACCTACAACAAACTTTATGCAAACCAAAACTTAATTCCGCCCGTTGTTGCCAACTGGCAGCTTAAACCGGTGGAAGTGGACGATGTCCCAATTGTAATGATTGGTTTAGTCAGCAGTAACGAGCAACGTTACAACGATGTGGCTTTACATCGCATTGCACAAGAAGTATCAACCCTCTTACAAGGCATTGAAGATACCAGTGAAGTCAAAGTCATTGGTGGCCGTGAACGAAAAATTCAGGTTGAGTTAGACATGACTGCCCTAGCCGCTCATCAAACCAGCGCATTGAATGTTTATGATGCCATCCGTCAGTCTAATCAAATAGAAACCTCATCTGCGGTGGTCATGGGTGCAAAAGCAGTGCTTATTGAATCAGGTGATGTACTGCGCAGTTTAGCTGAACTCAATAACTTAGTGGTGAATATGGTCAATGGCAAAGCCGTTTTATTGCAAGACGTTGCCCAGATCATTGACGCCCAAGAAACAGTCAAAGCCTATCAATGGTTAGAGTACAGCCACCAAGCCAAACAGGACAGTCAAACTAGCGAAGATAAAGCCCTCAGTCAGCAAGCCAACCCACTTGTTACCATTAGCGTGGCCAAACAAAAAGGCACCAATGCCGTCAGTGTAGCCGACGCTGTATTGGCTAAAATGGCGGAGCTGAAACAGGATTTTTTACCCCCTGAGGTGCATTACAAAGTACTTCGTGATTACGGTCAAACCGCCAACGAAAAAGTTAACGACCTGACTTCCAGTTTAGCCTTTGCTATTTTCACTGTGGTGGTGTTTATTGCTATTTTCTTAGGCTGGCGCGCCGCTATCGTGGTGGGTTTAGCCATACCGGTTTGTTACGGCCTGACCTTAATGTTAGATTTGATGTTAGGTTACAGTATTAACCGAGTGACCTTGTTTGCCCTCATTTTATCCCTAGGTTTATTGGTAGACGATCCCATCACAGGTATCGATAACATCAGCCGCTTTTTAAACCTACCAAAGAGCAAAGACAACAATCCAAAGGGTGAACGTATTGTTGCCGCTATGGCCGAAATTCGCTCCCCCTTGATCATGTCAACCGTGACCATTATTTTAGCCTTCGTACCCTTGGCGTTTATAACAGGTATGATGGGCCCATACATGGCACCGATGGCCTTTAATGTGCCAATTAGCGTTAGCATATCGGGCTTTGTCGCGTTTTTGATCACGCCGTGGTTAGCCGCAAAAATTCTTAAAAAAGAAGCAGTCGCCGAAGCACATGGCCCGTCTTTTTACGACCGAATGCTCAGCCCTTTAATTGCCAATAAGAAGCGCGCAAAACTAGGGCTGTGGTTAGTCCTGGTCTTATTTATCGCTGCCTGTTTGTTACCGATGTTTCGCAGCGTACCTTTAAAATTATTGCCGTTTGACAATAAAAATGAAATTCAGCTACTTATTGACTTACCTGAATCGTCGACCTTAGAAAACAGCGCCGCCCTGACCCAGCAGGTCATGGAAATCGCCAAAACCTTTCCTGAAGTTAGTCTGCTGGCTGCCTACGTAGGCGAAGCGTCGCCCATGGACTTTAATGGCATGGTACGCCAGTACTATCAACGTAATGCACCTTATCAAGCTGAAGTGCGCTTGATATTGATTGATAAGGCGCTGCGTGAACATCAGTCCCATGGTGTGGTGTTGCGCTTACGTGAGCAATTAGCGCATTTTCAAGGCCCCAATACTCATATCAAAGTGGTAGAAGTGCCGCCCGGCCCACCAGTACTGAGTACGCTTGTAGCTGAAGTATACGCCGAGCCCTTTGTAGATTTAGCCACCCAACAACAAGCGGCACACGTGTTAATGCAACGCCTAGCTAAAGAGCCGCATGTGCTTGAAATAGATTCCAGCATGACGGCCACACAAGAGATTGCGCGCTTTGTGGTAGATAAACAAAAAGCGGCATTATCTGGCATTTCAACAGCGGATATTAACCGTACCTTAGATTTAGCTGTGCAAGGTATCAGCGCAGGTGTATTTCAGCGAGAAAACGAAGCCGTGCCTCTTGATATTGAATTAAAGCTCCCTTTTGTCACGGCCAATCAAGCAAGTGATTTTGATGCTCTGCCCCTCAAAGGCATGTTAGGCATTGCCCAACAAGATGCTGGAGTGGGTTTACAGCCCGCACCGCAACCCATTGTGAATTTGGCCGAGCTGGGGCAATGGCAAACCGTCGAAGTCAGCCAGCCGATTTTGCACAAAGACTTACGTCCGGTAATTTATGTCACAGCAGAACTATCGGGGCGTACGCCGGCAGAAATCATTGCTGATGTGACGTCAGACCGCTTACTCGCTACTGACCCCATGAGCGTGGCTGATATTAATCAGGCCATGCTAAACCAAACTCCTTCTAGTGATTGGCAAGAACGCAGCTATCTGAATTCTGGGGCCGATGTTAACTGGGCGGTACCGCAAGGCGTCACCATTAATTTTGGCGGTGAAGGTGAATGGCTGATTACCATCGATGTATTTCGCGATATGGGTATCGCCTTTGCGTTCGCCTTAGTGGGGATCTTTTTTGTACTGCGCTGGCAAACCGCCAGCAGTGGTTTGGCCCTGATTATTATGTCTGCCATTCCCTTAACCGTTATCGGTATCATGCCGGGCTTTTGGTTGATGAATCAATTTGGTGAGCGCTGGATAGGCGGCGCACCTGATCCGGTATTATTTACCGCAACCGCCATGATAGGCATGATTGCCCTCGCTGGTATCGTAGTCAGAAACTCGCTCATTTTGGTCGAATTTATTACTCTGGCTCGCACGCAAGGGTATAACATCAAGCAAGCTTTGTTGGCCGCTGGCACTGTACGCATGCGCCCTGTGCTGCTGACCGCTGGCACAACTTTATTGGGCAATGTGGTGATTATTCTCGACCCAGTATTTAGTGGCTTAGCGCTGGCCATCATCTTTGGCATCATCGCTTCAACGTTCTTTTCGCTATTAGTCGTCCCAATGGTGTACTTCTTGGTATTTGACAAAGACGATCATTCAACTGACAACAATACCAATACACCCACTATTGGCACTCATTCAAACTCACTCCCATTAACTTCAACACAGGAGAATCCAGCATGAACTCATCAACACTGGGCAAAGTCGTTGCTCCCCTTGGCGCCATCGTTGTTTTAACCCTGTCTATTGCCTGGATGGCGGGTTTGTTTTCTGACAAAGTCGCGCCACATGAGGTCAAGAACAACGATTCAGCGGCTAGTGCTCCTAACAACACATGGCAGGTTGCTGTCAGCAAAATAAGTAAAATGGAATCGGCTCCGGCCAGTTTAAAGGCTCGTGAAACCACCTTGATTTCAAGCCGAATTTTGGCGCGCATTGAAAAAATTAATGTGCGTGCAGGTGATCACGTTACGCAAGGCATGCCGCTGATTGTTTTGGAAAACAGCAGTTTAATGAGTCAAGTTGCCCAGTCAAAATCTCGACTAAGCTCTTTACAAGGTTCAATGAATGAAGCAAAAAATGCACTTGGGCGGGTGCAAAACCTCAAGCAACAGGGCTTGGCTTCAAATGCTGATTTAGACCAAGCGCAAGCCGTGTTTACCCGATTAAGCGGTGAGGTGCAAACCGCCATACAAGGGCAAAAAGAGGCAGAAGCGGCTTTGGGCTATAGCAATATCGTCGCGCCAATTTCAGGTCGAATTGTCGATAGAAAAGCTGAACCCGGCAATATGGCGACTCCAGGTCAGCCCTTACTCGCATTATACAATCCCATGACATTACTTATTGAAGCCGATGTGCGTGAAGCGGTAGCCATTAAGTTAAGCCTAGGCCAACAACTCAGTGTGTATATTGACAGTGTAGATATGCAAATTCCGGCCACTATTTCGGAGCTTGTCCCAGCGGCCGATCCTAACGCCCATAGTTTTATAGTGAAGGCGGATATTCAATTCAATGAACAATTACGTCCCGGCATGTTTGCCCGTTTGCAAATTCCCCTAGAAGATGAAAGCGTCATCCTTGTGCCGCAGGCTTGGGTAGAAAGTTTTGGACAACTAGACCGCGTCTGGGTTGTTAACGACAATCAACTCAGTCGACGTTTTATCAGATTAGGTGAAACCGTGGGTGACAAAGTGGAAGTGGTATCAGGTTTAGTGCCAGGAGAAATAATAAGTCCCATGATAAAATAAGCACTGTTGAGTAAAATAAAATTACGGCACACTGGTGCCGTTTTTTTATTAATGAGTCAACGAGTTACTATGATATTCACGCGCCTTACCACCAAAGTATTACTGGTCAACGTTACCTTGCTCAGCTTCTTCGCTTGCAACTTAAACGCCGCGAATTCATGGCCAGAAGGTAACAAGGTAGCCATTAGTTTATCTTACGACGATGCCCTAAATAGCCAACTTGACAACGCCCTACCCGCCCTAAATAGCCGAGGATTAAAAGCTTCGTTTTACGTCGTTCCACTATCGGAGGCGTTTAAAAATCGAATTGACGAGTGGAAGGCGTTAGCCCAACAAGGGCATGAACTGGGTAATCATACGTTGTTTCACTCTTGTATCCGCTCACAGCCTGGTCGGCAGTGGGTAGACCCAGCAAATGCCCTAGAAGATAAAAGCGTCAAAGCCATGATCAACGAAATAAGCGTGGCCAACACCCTTCTTACGGCAATGGACGGACACAGTGTGCATACCCTAACCCCACCTTGCTTCGACCAACAAGCCAGAGACGGCAATTATATTGAAGCGGTCAAAGAGCAGTTTATTGGGATAAAAAGCGCAGAAGATCCGAGCTTTGCCACCTTAATCGGTCCCAGTGAAATAAGTGCTGAGGAGATTATTGCGTTTATTGAAAAACAGCCTAAAAACATCAAATTAATCAACGTATTGTTCCACGGCATAGGGGGAGATCATCTGGTCACCACAACCGAAGAACATGCCAAGTTTTTGGATTATTTAGCGGCTAACAAAGATAAATATTGGGTGGATACCTACCGTAATATCATGTTGGCAAAAAATAAACACCAGGGCTGACAGTGCGTTACGTGCAGTGATGTCATCGCTTTGCTAAAAGGTATCCTCCAAGTTGATACGACGTCTGTGGAGCCGCTTTGTAAAGGAGTGATTAGCTGAAAACTGCTTTTAAAAATGACAAAAGCACTGCTTCGCGACAAAGCACTCCTTTGCTCATTGCAATACATTGCGGTTTTTCGGATTGCATGGATGTCAGTACGCCAATAGCCCGTGAACCTAAAATATCGTAGGCGCTTAAATAAGTTTACAGAGGGTGTCCCAGTGAGTAGGGCGAACTCTTGCTAAGGTCATAATTCTTTGTTTATATAAGGCCTGTGTTTAACTGCTATATAAGAATTTATGCTCACCATTAATAATAAAAAAGCGTTGTTTTTAGTCTCCGCCATTGCGCTAAGTGCTTGCACCCCAGCTACCGATAATAATGCGACAAGTGAAACAACAATGACCCAAATACCTCAAACTAACATGCTTGAATACAACACACCCGGCCAAACCGATGCCGACCACCTTTACCTTGAAGAAGTATTGGGTGACAAAGCTCTCGCTGAGGTAAAAGATTGGAATACCCGTACCCTTGATAAACTGATGGCCGATCCGTTGTTTACGCAATTGCAAAGTGAAGCATTATCCATTTTACAAAGCAAAGACAAAATCCCCTATGTGTCTTATCGCGCGGGCGAGGTCTTTAATTTTTGGCAAGATGCTGAACACGTGCGCGGTATTTGGCGTAAATCAAGCTTAGAAAGTTACTTAAGCGCTAACACCCAATGGCAAACCATACTAGACATCGATGCCCTCGCGGCAGCTGAAGAAAAAAACTGGGTCTATAAAGGTGTTGACTGCTTAGCTCCTGACTATGTGCGATGTATGGTTAACTTATCTGACGGCGGTAAAGATGCCGTTGTGCGCCGAGAGTTTAATACCAGTACGGGCAAATTTATCGACAAGGGCTTTGTTACCGCTGAGTCAAAAGGTGGCATGACGTGGTTGAACGAAAATACCATGGTGGTGGGCGTGGATTTTGGTCAAGGTACGATGACTGATTCTGGCTACCCAATGCTTGCTAAATTGTGGCAGCGCGGCACAAGTATGGATAGCGCAACCGAAATTGGCCGCGGAGAACAAACTGACGTAGGTTACTGGGCCAGTGTATGGGAACTCTCTGACGGTCGTCATGAGATATTTACCACTCGTGCCATTACCTTTTACGACAGTGAAACCTATTGGTTTGCGCAAAATCCAGATGGTACGATCGCGCCTGGCAAAAAACTTCCCTTACCCCTGCAGTCTTCCATTTCGGGCGAATTTAAAGGGCAAATCATCGTCAAATTAGCTGAAGACTGGCGTGACTTTGCGTCCGGTACATTGGTCAGTTTTGCCATTGACGACTTCATGGCAGACGGCAAGATTGAGAACGTCAACCTCGTATATCAGCCAGACGAAAAATCCTCTATCGAAAATATTGGTACCACCAAATCTAAGGTATTGCTGAGTATATACCGCGATGTAACCGGTGCCGCCTACGAATTTGATTTCAATGGTGAACAATGGACATCTAAAAAATTGGATTTCCCAGTGAATGGTTCAGTGTCAATTGGCAGTACCAATGAAAAGGAGGACATTGCTTTTATCTCTTCAGAGAGCTTTTTAACACCGGATACGCTGTATGTTTACAATACGCAAACAGGTGAAAAAACCAAAGCTAAGTCGCTACCTAATTGGTTTGATGCCAGCACCATGGTCAGCGAACAGTTTTTTGCGACGTCTACCGATGGCATCAAAGTGCCGTATTTTGTTGTGCGTCAAAAAGACATCAAGTTCGATGGCACTAATCCTACCCTATTGTATGGCTATGGTGGTTTTGAGGTATCACTCAACCCCACTTATTCTGCAACTCGCGGTAAATTATGGGTAGAGCGTGGCGGCGTTTTCGTGCTGTCGAATATTCGTGGTGGTGGTGAATACGGACCTAAGTGGCATCAAGCGGGTTTAAAAACCAAACGTCAAAACATCTACGATGATTTTATTGCTGTAGCGGAAGATCTTATCGCTAAAAACGTCACTTCACCTCAACATCTTGGTATTGAAGGTGGCTCAAACGGCGGCTTGTTGATGGGAGTTATGTATACCCAGCGCCCTGACCTTTTTAATGCTGTGGTTTGTGCCGTGCCTCTACTTGATATGATGCGCTATCACACCTTGTTAGCTGGTGCTTCATGGATGGGCGAATATGGCGATCCAGATGATGCAATTGAAGGGGCCTTTTTACGCAGTATCTCGCCTTATCATAATATTGATCCTGAGGCGAACTACCCTGAGGTGTTTTTTATCACATCAACCAAAGACGACCGCGTCCATCCTGCCCATGCTCGTAAAGCAGCAAAGCGCATGGAAGACCAAGGCCATGCCTTTTTGTATTATGAAAACATCGACGGTGGCCATTCAGCCGCGGCTAATTTAAAAGAAACGGCTAAACGCTTAGCCCTGCAACACACTTATTTATTTGAGAAATTACAACGTAGTAAATAAGGTTTAAACGCAGAAAAAGTCGACCTGATAAGGTACAGAACAGCTATCAGGTCGACGCTTCTTGCTGTTCTGTTTGGGTGAGTAAACGCGCTTTACCTGCTACTTGAGAGTGTATTTTTTATAATCGTATTTCAGCTTCTACATCCAGTATCCATTGATAAATCAATAAAAACGATTAGAAAAATCTAATCTATTCAATTTATTTCTAATCCCAACACGCTACACTGCTTACTTCAGATACATGATCAAGAGGCGCAAAAAGCAACATGCAAATTGGAATGAAGACACTGACTTTCGCAATCACCCATTTTACCGTGGCTTTTTCGGTGGCATGGCTGCTGACTGGCAGCCCACTTATTGGCGGTTTAATTGCCATGGTTGAGCCAGCCATTAACACCGTAGCATACGTTATTCACGAAAAAATTTGGGCGGATAAAAACCTAAAAATACATGATGACGTGCAGACCGTTTAAGGGTGCTTGATGCTTACAAATCAACAAATACAGTCTATGGATGTGCATATTTTACTCAGTATCGTGAATATGAAGTTACGTAATGATTTCACTTCGCTACCACGTTTATGTCAGTCTTTTGAGCTGAATCAAACACTGCTAGAAAGCAAATTGAATAAAGCACACTACGCGTACCAAGCAAGCCTAAATCAATTTCGTTAGGCTTGTAGCTTATGTAGCAGCACATACCGCACAGCGAGGATGTTTCATTAGCGTGAACCTGCGCCATTCACTGGTCATGGCGTCAAACATTAATAATTTATTGGTTAAAGCCTCACCAAAACCACTTAGAATTTTGATCCCTTCAAGCGCTTGCATGGCGCCAATGATGCCCACCACCGGCGACATTATTCCCGCTTCCATGCAGCTTAAGTTCTGCTCACCAAAGCTGGCACTTAGACATTGATAACAAGCGTGTTCTGCGCGCTGGGTAAAGCTACACACCTGCCCTTCCATACGAATCGCTGCGCCCGATACCAGTGGCACTTTAGCGGTGAAACACAGTTGGTTTAACTGCTGGCGGGTCTCGAGGTTGTCGCAACAATCCAACACAAGGTCGTGCAGATTAATTTGCTCACTGAGTTTTGCATCATCCATACGTTTAACGAAAGTATCGACTGATAACAGCGGATTCAGACGTTTAAGGGCGGCTTGCGCTGACTTACTTTTATTGACCCCAAGGGTCGCTTCTGAATGCAAGACTTGTCGCTGTAAATTACTGAGCTCTACCTTATCATCATCAACGATGGTGATATGCCCTATGCCAGCGGCTGCCAAGTATTGTGCCGCAGCGCAACCCAAGCCACCGGCACCGATAAGTAAGATACGACTAGCAAGAAGTTTTTCTTGGCCCTCCAAATCAAATCCTGGCAGCATGATTTGCCGACTATACCGCATGGCTTGTTCTTGATTTAAATGAGGGCTTTGTTGCTCAGATTTCATAGGGATACCCTAAATCGACTTATGAATGATTTTTAACATTTGTCCTGCAAAACAACAAGCTGAGCTTAATTTACGCGGCATACAAACTAGGAATCCTTTTCTGATAAGCTTTAATGTGCTGTATTTTGTTCAACATTTAGACATTTGAACCTAGATAGGCGATTAGCCGTTGCATTGCGGATAAAATTAAGTAAACTGCGCGTCTTCGGTCGGTGTGTAGCGCAGCTTGGTAGCGCACTTCGCTGGGGGTGAAGGGGTCGTAGGTTCAAATCCTATCACACCGACCATTAACTTCTCCCAGTAGTAAATCTTCGTTTTACGTTAGCACTTCCTTGTTATTTTTCGATTTATAAAGCACTACTAGTTAAGCAAAACTCAAAATAAGCCCGTGAAGGCTTAGCGCTTTTTGGCGAGTATCAATGCCCCAAAAGCAGGCTCGTACAAAGGCTGAACTAAACAGCGTTGAACATCGTTAGCCAACCATGGGCTGATATGGGGTGCGAGACCACCAATAAGGGCGACTTTTTTTGCGCCTTCACTCAATAAACGTCGGGCCAATCGACTCACATAATCCGCCCCCTCCTGTATAACCCTTACTGCTATGGCATCGTGCTGTTCAAGTGCGGCAATTACCAAAGGCGCTAAACCCGCAAAAAATACCGCAGGGGCACCATTTACCTGTTCAACTACTGCGCTGCTTGTTTGACAGCCCAATTGCTGTTTCAAATCATCAACCAAAGGGCTGGATTCAGACAAGCCGTCCATGGCTTCTAAACACAGACGAGTAGCGCTTACTCCAATCCAAGCACCGCCACCTTTATCGCCAGTGGTAAAACCGTGACCTCCTAACTGAACGTGTTTGCCCTGATGAACCATAAATGCAGAAGACCCTGTGCCACAAATAATGACAGCGCCCTCTTCGCTGTTGTGCGCACCTAAACAGGCAATATGTAAATCGCTGGTGATTTTGATCGTGGCAAAAGGATGTTGCCATAAGAGCATTTTATCTTTGACGCTAGGCAAACTCACCCCGGCTAAGCCCATTGCTACGTGGCAATAGCGTAAAGCACTTGCAGACAATTGCGCATCTAACACAGCCCGCTCACAGGCTTGAGTAATCGATTCAATGGCGAGACCATAATGTGTTGCAGGATTCGCCGAACCCGCTAATCCTTGACCGATAATGTCGCCCGAACTGTTTTGCAGTAATGCTTTGCACTTTGTACCGCCACCATCAATGCCAATAAAATAATGAGGCTGCACGGTTCACTCCTGAAAACATGACAAAACAAGGTCGCCAAACATAGGTTGATACAAAAGATAAGCCTTGGAAATACCGAATTAAAAGCGCTTAATCGGCGCTTTTGTCGTCGGCACTGATACGACTGGCCGTGGCGCCAGATTGCCCTTTGTATTTGGCATCAACCCTTGCGTTGTAGGGTTTATCGGCAAAATCTGACATCAATTCAAAACTAAGTGCACCAATTTTCATGCCTGGTTTAAGCGCTAACGGTAAACGGCCCCCGTTATAAAACTCAAGTACAATATTACCCGACCAGCCGGGGTCAATCCGGTGTGCAGTGACATGCACCATCAGGCCCAATCGAGCTAAGGATGATCGTCCATCTAACCAACCAACGATATTCGCAGGCAACGTGACCGATTCTAAGGTCACCGCAAGAGCAAGTTCACCGGGATGCAAGAAAAAAGATTTATCCGCAGCAATTTCAATTTCATCACTCATGACATCGTTCAAAGCTGCTTGCACTTCAGCTTTTGGCCCACTTAAATCGATATAAGGGGCGTGCTGGCTTTCAAATACACGAAATTTATTACCCAGACGAATATCCACAGTCACACCGCTGATTTCACTGTAGCCAGGCTCAGGGCTGATGGTGATTTTCCCCTCCTGCATGTACCGATAAATGTCTTTGTCACATAAACGCATAGTTTGTTGCTCGTTTTACTGTAGTTAAAATATGCACCTGTCCGGCACCTTTTATTTTGGCCGTAAGTTTGCGTTGTTCAGCCCCACTTAGCAAGCCAACTTCAAGCCTTTAAACCTGATTAAATGACTTTAGCCATAGGGCTTTAGTGGTTTCTCGTGCCAATTGTTGATAAGCCAAGCTTAGGGCGTGCTGCGGCTCACTTAATTGCAAAGGTTTGCCACCATCAGCATGCTGTCGAATTTTAATATCAAGGGGCAACTGACCCAACAGAGGCAAGGTAAATGCAGCGGCAAGTTTTTCTGCGCCGTGTTCAGCAAAAATCGCTTCATGATGACCACATTGACTGCACACATGAAAACTCATGTTTTCAACAATGCCCAATACTGGCACTTTGACTTTATTAAACATGGCAATGCCTTTAGTCGCATCGGCCAACGCTAAATCTTGTGGCGTGGTAACAATGACTGCCGCACTCACTGGCATTTGCTGCGCCAAGGTTAACTGAATATCACCCGTGCCGGGCGGCATATCAACTATTAAGTAATCCAGTTCTGGCCAGTTGGTTTCATTAAGGAGTTGCAACAGCGCCTTACTGGCCATAGGGCCCCGCCACACCGTGGCATTTTCTGCTGGCACAAAATAACCAATAGACGTTGCCACCACGCCATGTACCGCTAACGGGTCAACCCGTTTTTGGTCTTCGCTGGTGGGCTTAAGCTCAGCATTACCTAGCATCAAAGGAATCGAGGGGCCGTAAATATCGGCATCTAAGATCCCTACTTTGGCACCCTCTGCTTGCAGCGCAAAGGCTAAATTCACTGTTGTGGTCGATTTACCAACCCCCCCTTTACCCGAGGCGACCGCAATGATGTTTTTAACGTTGGCAATACCAGTCACTAAGGTTGGGCTACTGGTGACAGAGGTTTGAATAACGACCTGCTTAATAGCGCTGTTGTCAGCAAGCAAAACAGCTTCAAGTTGCTGTTTGAGGGCCAAATGTTGCTGCATTGCCGCAAAAGGCAAGGTAAGTACCAAGGTGTTGTTATCAAGTGCTAAACACGTTGAGAAATCAATATCAGGTAAATTAAAAAACGTCGTTAAGCAAAGCTGAATATTTTGACTTAAAGATTCACTAATAGATTTAGACTTAAAAAACATGGACTACCTTTGATTTTAAACCACAGAACGTGATTTTCGTAATGCAATAATGCCGTAGAAGCGTTACCATTTGCGACCTTTTAAATTAACAGACAAACAATTATACCAATGCTTTCACAACCGAAAACTCATCACACTCGTAAAATTTTGGTCACCAGTGCCTTGCCCTATGCAAACGGCTCTATTCACTTAGGTCATTTGTTAGAGCATATCCAAACGGACATTTGGACCCGATTTCAACGAATGCGCGGTCATACATGTTACAGCGTGTGTGCTGATGATGCCCACGGCACGCCGGTGATGTTAAAAGCGCAACAACTTGGTATTACGCCTGAGCAGATGGTGGCGCAAACTCGTGCTGAACATCATCAAGACTTGCTCGATTTTAATGTTAATTATGACAATTATTATGTCACTCACTCAGACGAAAACAAAGAGCTGTGTGAGCTTGTTTATAATCGCTTAAATGCCGCTGGTTATATTAGTCAACGTACAATTAGTCAGTTATATGATCCTGAAAAACAAATGTTTTTACCTGACCGGTTTGTAAAGGGCACCTGTCCAAGCTGTAAAGCAGAAGATCAAAACGGGGATAGCTGTGACGTATGCAGTGCTACTTATGATCCTACAGAACTGATTAATCCTCGCTCGGTGGTATCTGGAGCCACACCGGTATTACGTGATTCAGAGCATTACTTTTTTGATTTACCACAGTTTGAAGGGATGTTGCAAGACTGGTTAAAAAGCGGTGCAATTCAAATTGAAATGGCTAACAAACTACAAGAGTGGTTTGAAAAAGGCTTACAGCAATGGGATATCAGCCGCGATGCACCTTATTTTGGGTTTGAAATACCCAATGCCCCCGGTAAGTTTTTCTACGTGTGGGTGGATGCCCCAGTGGGTTATATGGCTAGTTTTAAAAACCTGTGTGACCGCACCGAAGGCTTAAATTTTGATGAGTTTTGGAACAAAGACTCTGACGCCGAGCTGTATCATTTTATTGGTAAAGACATCACTTATTTCCACTGTTTGTTTTGGCCAGCCATGCTTGAAGGCGCTGGTTTTAGAAAACCAACTGGCGTAAACGTCCATGGTTTTGTGACCGTTAACGGCGCAAAAATGTCTAAGTCAAAAGGGACTTTCATTAAAGGACGTACCTACTTAGACCATCTAAATCCTGAGTATTTACGTTATTACTTTGCGTCTAAATCCAGTGATGCAGTCAGCGACATTGATTTAAATTTTGAAGATTTTGCACAAAAAGTAAATTCTGACTTAGTGGGCAAAGTAGTGAATATTGCCAGTCGCTGTGCCAGTTTTATCAACAAACGTTTTGACGGAAAACTGTCGAGCAATGTGCTCGAGCCTGCACTTGTTGCAGAATTCCAACAAGCGCAAACCAGCATCAGCGACGCGTTTGAGAAACGTCAATTCAGTCGTGCCATCCGTGAAATTATGGCTTTAGCAGATAAAGCTAATCAGTTTATTGATAGCAACGCACCGTGGGTAACGATAAAAGATCCTGAAAAACTGCAATTTACCCATGACGTTTGTTCATTAGGCATTAATTTATTCCGCCTACTCGTGGTGTATTTAAAGCCAGTATTGCCCACCTTAGCCGCACAATCTGAAGTCTTTTTGAATGACAGCCTAACGTGGGATAGCCTAAATAACGTATTGAGCGATCATAGCGTTAGCCCCTTTAAAGCCCTGATGCAGCGCGTAGAGATGGATAAGATTACAGCCATGGTTGAAGATTCTAAAGAAAACCTAGAGCCGACCAAAACTGTGGATCCCAATAGCCCTTTAGCCAAAGACCCGATTGGTGAAACCATTAGTTTTGAAGACTTTGCTAAAGTGGACTTGCGAGTAGCCTTAATTGCCAAAGCGGAACACGTTGAAGGCGCAGAAAAATTACTTCGTTTAGAGCTTGATTTAGGCGGCGAAAGCAAACAAGTGTTTGCAGGCATTAAATCGGCCTATCAGCCAGAAGACTTGGTTGGTAAACACACAGTGATGGTAGCTAACCTTGCACCGCGTAAAATGCGTTTTGGCTTATCAGAAGGCATGGTTTTGGCGGCAGGCCCGGGTGGAAAAGATTTGTTTATACTTGAGCCGCACGCCGGTGCTAAACCTGGCATGAAAGTTAAATAACGCTTAATGCACTAAGTAAAACTAAAAGGGCGAAGTAACTTGATTACTTCGCCCTTTTTTATGAGGTAACAATCAAACAAAACAGGCTACTGCTGGCTAAACGATTGCCAGGTTTTATCTTATTTTATTGGCTATTAAGCTCTCGTAACGACAATACAATCCAGCCGTCCATATAGATATTTTTTGGCCGTTTAGCATCGTATATCACGCCAGACTTAAATAAATTAAGCAGTCTATTTTTGTTGTAAGTGAGTGTGCCTTGACGATAAAAATTCCGTTGCATCGCCTGGTCAAATTTCATATGGTCACGAGGCGAAACAGCCGTGGAATGCGCAATATTACCAATTTTAAATGTTACGCTGTCCCCCTTAACGTCTACCACCTTTAAAGGAATAAAGCGGTGTTTTGGATCAGATGACTTGTCCAATGCAAAATAGTCTACAAAAAAGAAATCATTATGCTGAGGGTCTTGGACTATTAAGGACGCCTGTTGACTGCGCTGAAATTCAAAATACTGATAACCAATCACACACAGTATCAGTACCACAATTTCAAAGTGAGCAATAAACCATTCGCCCAATACAGTCAACGACAGAAACCCAGAGGATCGTGAAGGAGCGGAGCTTAACGTAGTCGCTTGTACCATGGTAGTTCCTCCTAGCTAATTGCCCAAAACCGCTAGAACAATAGCTGTTTATTTAACCACCCTCATTGTATATAAACTGACCAACATTAAAGCCTTAATTATTTTCAACGTAATCCGCTAAAATTGATAAGTAGGCCTGTTTTTGCTCTAAGGGTAACCACGCTACGTTAAAAGCATTAGCAATGAGGGTCGCCATATCCGCTTTGCTAAATTGCCCTTCATTTTGTAACTCTATTAAGTTTTCATTCAAATAGGCACGAAAGTACGCTGGATCATCAGAGTTGATAGTGACTAACATGTGATTGTCCAGCATCGTTTGAACTTCTTTAGCGGTAAGAGATTGCACCACAAAGCGATTAGACACTGGGCAAACGGTCAATCCGAGTTTTTTGTCTTTGATTTTGCCAATCAATACCGGATCTTCTAAAGAGTTAATACCATGGTCTATTCGATCAACCTCAATTTCATCAATGCATTGAGCCATATGAATGAGGGTGTTGTCTTGATTTACATCACAATGCATGGTGAGTTTTAAACCCATGGCTCGAGCCTCGGCAAATACCGCTTTAAACTTTGAAGGAGGATTATTTTTTTCATCTGAATCAAGACCAACGCCCACCAACCAATCAACATAAGGCTTGGCCATCGTTAAATGCTGCATCGCGGATTCCGCGCTCATGTCCCGCAAAAAACACATGATAAGCTGGCTGTCGATACCGAGCTGTGCTTTGGCCGCTATTTGCGCTTCATGAATACCGGTGATCACTGTTACAAAGCTCACTCCTCGGGTAGTGTGCGCTTGTGGATCAAAAAACAACTCTGCATATAAGGTTTGCTGTGAGCGTGCTTTGGCGAGGTAGTCCCACGTCAGTTGATAAAAATCTTCCTCAGTCATCAATACTCCCATCCCAGCATAATAAATAGTCAAAAATGAGGGGAGATCATGGAAGTCATAGGCCGCCACAAGGGCTTCAGGTGTCGCGTAGGCCAAGGTAATATTGTTTTTTTGCGCCAACTGGAAACTGAGTTCTGGTTCAAGGGTGCCCTCAAGGTGAACGTGTAATTCTGCCTTAGGCATGTTTTCGATAAATGCTTGCATGGGTAACTCCAAGGTAACGAAACAAAAGGATGTGCTGAGCAATCAGCAAAACTTATGCCTGTCACGATGCGCCTAAAACAATGCCCTTAGCCTGCATGGCAAGTAACTCGCGCACCCAATGTACTACTTTGTGGTCAATGTTGGTGCGTGTAAGCACGCAAATTATTCGCTTATGATGCAGCTAAGTTATTTAACATCAAACCAGCTATTCGTTTGAAATCAGCCACATCTTGACTGGATAGACCCGCGAGTAAAGACGCTTCGATTTCTTTTTCAAGCTGACTTATTTTTTGTAAGAGTGCTAAGCCACTGCCCGACAAAGTTAATATTTGACTGCGTTTATCACTGGGGCTGGCTTGTTTAACTAACCATCCTTTCTCAATCATATCCTTCACTAAACGAGCGATTTGCGCCTTATCTTTGCCCAGTAATTGCACGAGAGCATTTGCAGTGCAGTGCGACTGATTAGCAATAATGTGTAAACAACGCACATGCATGCCATTTAAGCCCAACTCATTAGCATTCACCGCCGTTTTAATATGGCCACGGTAAATCTGCGCCAGACCAAAAATTGTTTCTCGTAATCCCATCACGTTAATTCACCCACATTGGTTGACTTTATCAACAATTTATTTATAATTGACTTTATCAACTAAATTATCTTCATGCAAGTTGTCCTTGCATTTGCAGTACTCAATCAAACACAAGAGGCTAATAATTATGCAACAACGCCCTACTAGAAAATTTCGTTCAACGACAGTGGCTTCAGTGACTACCCTGAGCCCACATTTAAAACGCATTGTCTTGACCGGTGATGATCTACATGACTTCCCCTTACAGCAAGATGGTATTCATGTAAAAGCAGTGCTCTCACCTGACGGCAAGCCTTTTAGCGATAATAGCTGGCGAGAAGCGACGAAACGCTCGTATACCATCCGTGAATTTGACCCCGTGAACAAACACCTCGTGCTGGATTTTGTGATTAATCGTCATTCAGGCCCAGCCACCAATTGGGCAGCCCAAGCTAAAGTGGGTGATTATATTGGTATTGCCGGACCGGGTGAGCCAAAACTTACTGATTTTAGCGCGAACAGTTATTTATTAGTGGGAGATCTTACCTCAGTGAATGCAGTCAATGGCTACGCAAAATTTATTCCGGCCAGCGCACAATTAACGGCCATCGTTACGGTCCCTACTCGGGAAGACATCATTGAGATGGACGCTGGTAAGCATCTCAACGTGCACTGGCATGTTGAAGATGAAACGTCCCTCACGCTGACTGAATTTGTAGAAAAATGGGTGGCTAATATACCAAGCGACACTCAGGTATTTTTGGGCTTAGAAGCAAGCCAAGTGCGTGCCGTAAAAGGTTTATTATTAACTGAATATAACGTTAATCGTCTTACCATGCATGCCACCGGATATTGGAAACAAGGTATGGATGCAGATCGCTTTGGCGCAGATAAAAAACGTAATCCACTGTAATCACCAGCATGCTAATTTGAGGCCGCTATTTTGCAAGTAAAAACACTTTCAGTAAAAACCGCCACGGTGCTCGCGATGGCAATGGCCCTTGGGCCATTCGCCCTTGACACCTATCTTCCGGCTTTTCCCGTCATCGCGCAAAGCCTTGATGTTTCAGTGCACCAAGTGTCGCTGTCGATTTCTCTGTATATTTTTGTATTAGCCTTAGGGCAATTATTTGGCGGGCCGCTCTCTGACCGTTTTGGTCGCAGTAAAGTCATGCTAAGCGGCATCGCGCTCTTTGCTATTGCCAGTATTTTCTTATCGTTTGCAAACAGCCTAAGCGAATTTTTACTGCTGAGGGTCTTGCAAGCATTAGGGGGTGGCGCGGCCACAGTGACCGTGCCCGCACTGGTAAGAGACCGTTTATCTGGTACCGAGGCCGCCAAATTTTTTGGCCTGATTGGCTTGTTTATGGCATTAGCACCCGCGGTAGCGCCTAATATTGGTAGTTTAATTTTAGTAATGGCCGAGTGGCATTACATTTTTGTTTTTCTGGGAGCCTACGCCTTGGTAGCTATGCTGCTACTGAGCCAAACCGTGTTTAAACAAAAAGCGCCTACGGTAGTCAAAGAAAAAATCGATATCATTAAACGCTATAAACAGGTTATAGCCAATCGACCAGCCCTGAGATTTATCGTTATTGGCTCTTTAACGTCATCAATTTTAATGCTGTTTATTGCCCATGCCTCATATATTTATCAGGGGCATTTTGAGGTAACACCTGGCACTTTTTCTTTGTTATTTTCAGCCAATGTTGTTCTGATGTTAGTTGCCAATTTAAGTAATCGTTTTTTACTTAATCACTATTCTGCCTTTCAGATATTAAGAGGAAGTTTAACCTTACAAGCAGGCGCGATCTTATTGTTGATCACTATTAGCCTCTTCCAGCCAGTATTGATTCTTTTTGTTCTGGCCATGGTATTTACCATTGGAGCCTTAGGTGCTACATCCCCCAATATTCAAGCATGTTATATGGACTACTTTGAAAAAAATGGAGGTACAGCAGCGGCGCTCATGGGCGCAACTCAGTTTTCAGTAGCTGGCCTCATTTCAGCGGCATCGACCCTATTACCTGAAGGGATTTTGTCCATCGTGTTGGCGCAAGGGGCGTGTTCGCTGATTTGCGTGCTCCTTATTTGGCGCATGCAGGCAGATAGTGTCCAAACTCAAACAAGTGACATCACACTACATTATTAGTGGCAGCAATTCATCACAGACCAATTCCTTTCATGGCCTGGGTTACGAGCGGAAGCAACGCTTCTTGCCCAGCGCCAGCTCTGGCCATGGCAGCTGTGCCACTTAAAAACGTTATTAAAAATCGAGCATGTAGTTGTGCATCCACATGAAGGTTTCGCTGTTTCGCTTCTTCGTCATGAGTGAACACATCGACTAGCGCTTGATAGGCAAACTGGCTAACTTCTTTAATTTTTGCCACCGCCGTTTGAGGGATACACTCTCCTTCCGCCTCAGAGACGCAGAGCGAAATGTAACACCCTTTCGGGGTATTTTCACAACATTGGCCACTAATCACCGAGCTCAAATAAGCTTTTAGACGAGTTGATAAATCACTTTCAACGGCAAATAATTGCTGACGATGCACAAGATCAACACTTTCAACATAATGCTCGGTTGCCTTCACAAACAAGACTTCTTTATTGCCAAAAGTGGCATACATGCTGGGTTTGTTAATTCCCATTGCTTCGGTCAAGTCACTTAAAGACGCGCCTCCGTAACCTTTTTTCCAAAAAACCATCATTGCTGCTTTGAGAGCCTGACTTCGGTCAAACTTAATCTTGCTGTTACTTGGCACTTACCTGCTCCACGTGACTTACTCCGGTCAAACTTACCACTGTTCTACTAACACAATACTAAGTGTCCACTAAAAATAGCAGTTGACAGCATTATACCGATCGGTACAATCACCGCAACTTTACCGATCGGTACAAAGTAAATTTAATTAACTTAATAGTAAAAAAGGAAATCTTATGCGCTTTTTAATCAAAGACAAAGTGGCACTAGTAACAGGTGCTAATCGTGGTATTGGCAAGGCTATTGTGGAGTCATTTATTAGCCATGGTGCTAAAAAAGTATATTTGGCGGTCCGGGATCCTAAAAGTACTGCTGAGTTATCAGAGCAGTATGGCAATAAAGTCGTGACATTGACCCTCGATGCAGGAGACGCCGAGTCAATCACATTAGCCGCTTCTCAAGCAACAGATGTTGATGTTGTGGTTAACAATGCGGGTGTTTTAGAAGTTGCAAGTCCCTTATCAGATAACGTTGAAGAGGCCTTGGCCCATGAGTTTAAGGTAAACGTTCTCGGCCTAATCCGCGTGGCTAACGCTTTTGCCCCTGCATTAAAAACGAAAGAGTCTGCCGCCTTTGTGCAATTAAACTCTGTGGCATCAATCGTTAACTTCACGCCTTTCACCACCTATTCGGCGTCAAAAGCGGCCTCTTATTCTGTGACTCAAGGCTTGAGAGACGAGTTGTCGCCCTTTGGTGTTCAGGTACTTAGCGTGCATCCAGGCCCCATTAACACCGACATGGCCAGTAAAGCCGGCTTTGAAACCTCAGATACCGTTGAAAGTGTATCTGAAGGTATTGTAAAAGCGCTTGCCGACGGTAAGTTTCACCTGTTCCCTGACGCCATGGCTAAACAAATTCAAGGCGCTTATCAGAGCTTTTCAGATGCAATGATTACTGCGCCATCAAGCGCTCAATAATAGACGTTCAGGGTGCAGTGAGCGGCGCCCTTATGATGGCAATCCCAACAAGTTGAGACTCAAAATGACTGATAAAGAAGATTACGTTCCCCCAAAAGTCTGGGAATGGAAAAGCAAAAATGGCGGCAATTGGGCCAGTATAAATCGCCCCATAGCAGGGCCTACCCACGATAAAACGCTACCCAGAGGCCAACATCCTCTGCAACTGTACTCTATGGCAACACCAAACGGACAAAAAGTCACCATCATGCTCGAAGAGCTACTGGCTCTTGGTGTCAAAGAAGCAGAATACGATGCGTATTTAATCAAAATTTCTGAGGGTGAGCAGTTTTCAAGTGGCTTTGTGGACATTAACCCCAACTCTAAAATTCCAGCCTTATTGGATTTGTCTGGCGAGCAAGCAATTAATGTATTTGAATCAGGTTCAATACTTGTTTACCTCGCTGAAAAATTTGGGCAACTGCTCCCCAAAGACACAATACAGCGCACAAAAGTCATGAACTGGCTCTTTTGGCAAATGGGCTCTGCGCCTTATCTTGGTGGCGGATTTGGTCATTTTTACGCTTACGCACCCAGTAAAATGGAATACCCGATTGAACGTTTTACCATGGAAGTAAAACGCCAACTCGATGTATTAAACCGCCAACTTGCTAATAACACCTACATTGCGGGTGACGATTATTCAATTGCTGACATTGCGATTTGGCCTTGGTACGGGGCGCTAGTACTTAATTTAGTATACGAGGCCGCTGAGTATCTTGATGCTGACTCTTACCCTCATGTAAAGCGTTGGGCTAAGGCCATCTTACTGCGACCAGCAGTGCAAAGAGGACGTCGCGTTAACCGAGTGTGGGGCGAAGAAAGTGAACAACTGCCCGAGCGCCACAGTGCACAAGACTTTACCATTAAGTTTATTAAGTAAGAACATTACGTCGAATACAGGTTAGCGATCCACTCGTTAACCTGCCAATATAGGTAGGGACTGATAAAACAGGTTAGGCAGCTACTACGCTCTATTCTGCCTCAGTCTTGTTGCTTTATGCGAATGCCGATAATAGGCAAACTGTGACTAAATAACAGCAGGTATCCATTGAATTCTTTTATGCAAATTAGCGCTTTAGTCATTTTCGTCACTTTGTTTTACAGCGCTCGCTTACAAGCCAAGGAAAAAATCACTGTTGCCTTTGGTGAAATATTAGCTCCATGGGTACTCGCGGATACGAACACAGGTATCATTATCGATATTTTTGATTCGGCAATGACTCCTTTAGGTTATGAAATTGAAAAAATTTACTTGCCCTACGCTCGTCGTTCCAAGGCCTATAAGAATGGTACGGTTGATGTAGTCTCAGACATGAACTCAAACACCATTGAAAAATATCAACTTCAAGGCTATATGTCTGAGGTGGCCTATACCTACCAAAATTATGCGTTTAGTTTAAGAAAACGTCATGTCCAATTGACTCAACTTAGCGATCTTGAAAAATACAGTTTACTTTCATGGCAAGATGCGACAGTCCATTTGGGCGCAGACTACGCACTTATGGCAAAAAATAATCCGCGCTACAGTGAAACTTTTGATCAATCCATGCAGGTCAAAATGTTATTTCTCGAACGTTTTGATGTGGTCCAAATGGACGCCACTATTTTTGATTACTATCGAGCGAATATCGCCGCGACCAATAACATAGACATGACTCAAAAGGTTGACCGACAAGCCATATTTGGCGCCAGTCCTAATGGATTTATGTTTAAATCCGAAAAAATGCGTGATGAATTTGACCGACGATTACGCCACTTAAAAGCAAACGGTCAATATCACGCTATTTTTGAGCGCTATGTTAGGAATTACTAAGCCAATATCTCTTTACTCCCCACTCCATGTTAGCGGTCACTGATTATTTGCTGGTTAAAACCGAGTTCCACCAAACGATTAAACGCCTCACAAACATTTTGTGGCACAGCTTGCGGTATCTGATACCCCTTGGCTGGATACACCATTATACGTTGTAAGTCCCCGACCATCAGATTGATAAACTGCTTAACATCATCGACCATAACAAGATAATCCTTGAGACTCACTTGATAAGAAGTCACAGTGACGGGTATATCAACAAATTGCTGCTTAAAAGTGGCGAAGGCTCGTCGCTCTAAATACGGCTTACACACCAGTATTACGCTCTGAGGCATTCGTCCTTGTTTGGCCAACAGTTGCATCGAAAACCGAATATTCTCAACACAATTGCTGGCGTGAGTCTCAAGCCAAATATCACGGGTGGCGACCCCAGCTTGTACAGCAAGCTCAGCAAAACGTTGTGCTTCAGGGGCTTGTTTAGCTAGTTTGGTCAATTTTCCATAGCCCCCACTGAATATCAGCACATCACTCATCTTTTGCTGATAAAGCTCTGCGGCTCTGTGGGCAGCAAAAAGCTCATGACTGCCCATAACAATTATGCAATCTGCCGGCTTAATCTCATGCTTTAACTGGTGGTAATCCCACAGGCTAGTGAGGAGTGGGTAGATATCGTCGCGAACGCCATCTAGCATCAAGCTCAGCTCAGTGCGTAGAAGGTTTGACTGAAGAACGGCAGAGCTAATTGTCCACTTTCATCGAGCCGGTGCGCCACGTAGTGGCACCTACTGGCGCAAATTTCGCTTTGGTATTCCACTTTGGTTTGATCAAACTAAGCGGAATTTCTCGCTTTCTTGCTTCGATGATATAGATCGCACTGAGCCAACCTAAGTATTTTTCACACCACGTTAGCCAATTAGATTCAGGGGCCAGACGGCGCCCCAAAAAAAGCTCAGAAAATACCGAGCGGCGCACCGAAGTGATTTCAAAGCCGAGTAAATGAAGCCAATCTTTGGTGCGGGTAAGACTAAAAAAACGTGCGTGATGCAGAGGATTACTGCGCTTAAAGGGCAAATACTTGAACAGCCCGCATAAACTCCAGGGATTAAATCCTACCAAGACTAAATGACCATTTGGAATAATTGTTCTGACTACTTCACGTAAAATTTGATGGGGATCTTTGGCAAAATCTAATTCATGAGCTAACAAAATAGCATCAACACTATTTTCAGCTATGGGCAAGGAATCAGGTTTGCCCACTACATGGCTATAATCTTGTGTTTTGCGTGTGAGATTAAATCTATGTTTAATGGGGCATTGAGCAAGGGTAATTTCACTACTCAAATTACCGAGTCGTAATAAATGGTAACCAAAAAATTGACGACTTGATTCAGCCAAGGTGGCCTCAACAATATCACGTAAGGCCTCCCCCATGGGCAAATCCTGCCACGAGTTGGGGTATTGGGGTGCGGTGTGAGTTAAGGCTGGTTTCATCAAATTATGTTAACCTAGTTCTTAAATAAGATCTTCAAGCAATTGTTTGTCATTTGGCCAAAAACTGCAACTGTCGATAGGGTACGGCGACAGCCAATAAAGTTAAGGCTCAAAGAATAAGGAGTAAGGGTGTCTTTACAGATCTCGGCTATTAAAGCCTTTCAAGATAATTATATATGGTGTTTGCATAACAGCAGCTACTGCTACGTGGTGGATCCGGGCGATGCACAGCCAGTTATCGAATTTTGCCAAACTCACAAACTTTCGTTGAAAGGGATCCTAATTACTCATCATCATTGGGATCACACTAATGGCTTGTCAGAGCTCGTGGCGACCTTTGGTGATATCACTATTTTTGGTCCCCACAACCCCAAGATTGATTTAATTAATGTGCGCGTAGGTCAAGGCGACAGCCTTAAGTTACCAGAACTTGATTTGGACTTTACCGTCATGGAAGTACCAGGTCATACCCTCGATCATATTGCCTATTATGGCCTTGGGCGATTATTTTGCGGTGATACCTTGTTTTCTGCCGGATGCGGTCGTTTATTTGAAGGCCAACCAGCGCAAATGCATGACTCTCTAAGTCAGCTAGCGGCTCTGCCAGGAGATACCCTAGTTTATTGCACTCACGAATACACCTTAGCCAATATAAAATTTGCGCTTGCGGTTGAACCAAATAACCAAGCCTTACTCGAATACCACCAATGGGCCCAAGCGCAACGTGCAACTGAGCGTGCGACCTTGCCAAGTTCAATCACCAAAGAGCTTGCCATAAACCCATTTTTACGGTGCCAGTTAGACAGTGTAAAACAAGCGCTTTTAGACCATCGCAACACTCCGTTTAGTACAAATGAAGATACCTTTGCCGCGCTAAGACGCTGGAAAGATGAGTTTTAATCAGTAGAATGCGAAAGCAATGCATTAATTGAGGGTGTTATGCCCTTAACTATGAGTACCAATATCCACAAGGAAACTGTCTGTGCGAGTAAAAATTATAAGTATCCTTGCCATGAGTGCACTTCTATCGGCCTGTCAAATGACGCCGAACGAAACAAGTGATAACCAAGAATTAGACCAAGAACACCAAATTGCTGAACAAATTAGAGTCTCCTGTGAACAATCAGGGGAACAAGTGGCTGACATTTTTGATTGTGATTCTGCTGAAGCAGGCACCATTCCGGTCACGCATCCGGTAGATGAAGTGGTCGTAGATGAACTAGAGGCACCTGAAGAAGTCGCTGCAGTTGATGAGGAGATTGTTGATATATGGCAACGGATCAGCAAGCAACTTAACTTCGAAATTATTGATGATAAACGGGTGACCGAGCAACGAGATTGGTATTTGCGTCATCCCGCTTATATGGAGCGTGTTGCTAAGCGCGCCAAACCTTTTTTACACCTTATTGTTGAAGAGATCGAAAAGCACAATATGCCCCTTGAACTGGTGCTGTTGCCTATTGTTGAAAGCGCCTTTGATCCCTTTGCTTATTCCCATGGCCGCGCAGCTGGAATGTGGCAGTTTATTCCTGCTACTGGCAAACGTTTTGGCATGAAACAAACCTGGTGGTATGACGGACGCCGCGACGTACTGGCTTCCACTAGAGGAGCTATCGCCTACTTGACCTATTTAAATACTATGTTTGACGGCAATTGGTTGCATGCCTTAGCCGCTTACAACAGCGGCGAAGGTAGGGTAATGGCTGCTATTAAGCGTAACAAAAAAGCCAATAAATCCACCGAATTTTGGGCGCTTGATTTACCTCGCGAAACTCGTGCCTACGTGCCTAAATTGTTGGCGTTAGCGGATATCCTAAAAAACAGCGAAAAATACAATTTTGTTTGGCCTGAAATTGAGAATCAGGCCTTAACCCAAGCGGTTGATGTAGGCTCACAAATTGATTTAGCCTTAGCTGCACAAATGGCGGGGCTGACAGTAAAAGAACTGCATGCATTGAATCCTGGCTACAACCGCTGGGCCACGGATCCTGATGGGCCCTTTGAGTTATTATTGCCAATTGATAAGGTCAGTCAGTTTCAACAAGCCTTGGCAAAAACCGACAGTAAAGAACGCTTAAACTGGGTGCGCCATAAAGTTAAAGGTGGCGATAGCCTGTTAAAGCTCGCTGACAAATATCACACTACCGTAGACATTATTGCGCAAGTCAATGAGTTAAAAGGCAACATGATCCGCCAAGGTGACTACTTAGTCATCCCTGTGGCGCTCAAATCTCTTGATTCTTATAGTTTGTCGCAAGACCAGCGTTTAGTGGCAACCCAATCTAAAAAACACAGCGGGGCCTTTAAGTTAAGTCATGAAGTAAAAAGTGGCGATACCATGTGGGATATCAGCCGCAAATATAAAGTGAATTTACGCAGCTTAGCTAAATGGAATGGCATGGCGCCGACCGACCCTCTCATACCGGGTAAAAACCTTGTGGTGTGGGTGGACAAAGTCACTGATAGTCAATCGAATAACGCCATCATGCGCAGCCTAACTTATACCGTGCGAAGCGGCGACTCGTTAGCCAGAATTGCAGATAAATTCAAAGTGAGTATTAAAGACATCCAGCAATGGAATAAAATAAATGCCAAAAAATACTTACAACCTGGTCAGCGTTTGAAAATTTATGTTGATGTAACGCGGACCTAAACGCCCATTTAGCCCTAAAGACATTGAAATAGCGGCTTAACATCCTTTGCTTTAACGCAGGCAGCGAATGTTAAGCTCTCTAATAGAGCCCTAAAGTAGAACACTATGCACACCTTAGCACTCAAAGTTCCACCTCTTGCGCAGATTATCATTGCCATCGCCTTAGTTTATGCTATCTCGCAATTATCCATTGCCCCTTTTCGCTTTGCCTTAACGGATACCCTAAGTGGCCTGTTTTTATTAGCTGGCGCTATTGTCGCATTTATGGGCCTTAGGCAGTTTCGCCTTGCGAAAACGTCCACTAACCCACTCAATCCAAATAAGGCCAGTAGTTTAGTCACCTCTGGCATTTACCAATACACCCGCAACCCGATGTATTTGGGTATGGTGTTAGTGCTCATTGGCGCCATTATCGAATTTGCTAGCCTGCTGGGCTTTATCGTATTGCCCTTGTTTATTAGTTACATGACACAGTTTCAAATTAAGCCTGAAGAACGTATCGTAGAGAGCTTATTTGGTGAGGAGTATGTTGAATACAAACAACGAGTGAGGCGTTGGATATAACGGCCTTACACAGAATTATTGCGAGTTAGCCAGCCAACTTGGCAAATCCAGTATTGGCGGCGCTGTAGCACACATGTCTACGGTATCTATGGCAGCTAAATTTTGTGATAACTTGCTAAAATTGTTTTCAAAGACTCAATCTCGACCGGTTTAGTTAGGTAATTGTTCATACCAGCATCGAAACACTTCTGTTTTTCGCTCGTCAAGGCGTTTGCCGTTAGGGCGACAATAGGAATTTGACTGAACACTTCACCCGCATCACCTGCTCTTATGCGCCGAGTTGCTTCGTAACCATCCAAATTAGGCATTTGACAATCCATCAGAATGACATCATACGTTGTCGGACGAGCTTGCTTGAGCATATCAATCGCTTCGAGTCCATCATTGGCAACATCGACGTTCACCTCAATACTTTCTAAAATGGCGAGCATGACTTGTTGATTAATGAAATTGTCTTCAACCAACAGAAGTCTTAAATGAACAAAAGATGGCATCGACGCCCTATGCTGTTGCTGACTCAATGGGGCTAAGGGAGCCGGCACACCAAGCTTAATTGAAAATTTGAACGTAGAGCCCTTCCCTATTTGACTCTCGACACTAATATTGCCCCCCATCAACTCACACAACTGTTTGCAAATAGCCAGTCCCAATCCGGTACCACCAAATCTTCGGGTCGTCGATGTGTCTGCTTGAGAAAAAGAGTCAAAAAGAAAAGGTAGGGCGGTTTCACTTATACCCATGCCGGTATCACGTACTTCAACATCCAAACGCAGATAATCGTCAATGTGGACCAGATGATATAGAATATTAATGCCACCGGTTTCGGTAAACTTAATGGCGTTTGACAGCAAGTTATTTAATATCTGTTTTATACGGTAAGGGTCTCCCACCACCCTAGTTTGTTGACTTTGAGGTTTGCTCAAATCTAGCAGCAAGCCCTTTTTACTCGCTTGAAATTGTTGATCATGCACAAGCTCAGAAAGAAACTGATCGACATCAAATTCCATAAGCTCGATAGCAAGTTCACCAACCTCTATTTTTGAAAAATCTAAGATATCATTGATGATAATCATTAGTGAGTCAGCACTTCGTTTAGCAGTTGCAATAAAATCCGCTTGGTCTTTGTTCAGATTAGAACGGGCAACCATTTCAATCATGCCAATGACACCATTCATAGGTGTGCGAATTTCATGGCTCATATTGGCCAAAAATGCACTTTTTGCTTCCGTAGCGGCCTTGGCTTCCATTTCATGTTGAATGGCAATATCCCTCTCTTGTTTGAGCTCTATTTGTTTCGCTACAACGTTTTTGCGCGCTAAGTGAGCAAACCAACTCAATAATGTACTCATGGACATGGCAAAGAAAAAATGTTGTACCAAGGGCATTTCAAGAACGAAGTTCACAGTAATCCAGCCCAACCAATTAAATAAAATAGCCGCAACCCAATGGTAACGATTAGACAGTACAATGCCTGAGGCAATAATGGTCACGAAGATATTAGTGGTTTGTTCAGGAGCATGAGACAACCATAAATGCAACAGGCTATTGCTTGTGCCCATAACTAATAAAGCCAGAATGCCAAGGCTCTGCTGAGTACTCGAGATGTGAGCAGCCATGCGGCCCAGCATAAAACTCACCGTGGCTGTCACCAATGCAGAGGTGATTAAGACCCACTTAAAATCGTCTTGCAGAAAAAAAAAGTGGGCTAAGGTGAGAAAAAAGTAGAGGACAGCAAAAAAGTATGCCACTGAGCGAAGTTGAACCATGGCGTCATTGCTGTCTTGATTTACGAGGCTGTGTTGACTCATCTAAGCTCCAAACTAAGCGTTGTACCAATGTATATTAGGCCAATGGTCAATAAAGACCCCGTACCATACTAATAAATAAACTAAAAATTATAAAAAAGGCAAATAACCCTAGGTTAGTTGCCCTTTTCATATTTACCGGTTCGCTGCTTTTTCGCTAATTTTTAGCGATGAATCAGGCACAGAGCAATCAAAGCCCTTTTGTATCAACTACCCTCGGCGCCACGTCGTGCCGTTAGGTCCGTCTTCTAGTACGATATTCAAGGCTTGAAGGCCATCGCGGGCCACGTCAGCTGCTGCCCAATCTTTCTTGGCTCTGGCATCGTTACGGGCTTTGATCAGCGCTTCGATTTTGGCAACATCATCATCACCATTCGTGCTTAAGCTAGATTGTAAGAATGTCTGAGGAGCTTGATGCAATATCCCCAATACAGCGGCAAGTTGGCGTAGCACACCAGCTAAGTCTGCGGCCTTTGCTTGGCCTTCTGGACCGTTATCTAATTTTGCTTTATTTAAATCTCGGGCCACTTCAAACAACACGGCAACGGCTTCTGGTACATTAAAGTCATCGTCCATCGCCGCATTAAAACGCGCCAAATAGGCGCCCAATGTTAAATCAACCGCCATGTTAGGCTCAATATCACGCAATGCCGTGTATAAGCGCTCTAAACCTGAACGGGCTTGTTTGATGTTATCTTCTGAGTAACTTAACTGACTGCGATAATGGGCTGACATCAAAAAGTAACGCAGGGTTTCAGCATCATATTGATTGAGTACATCACGCAAAGTAAAGAAGTTCCCAAGGGATTTTGACATCTTAACTTGGTCAACCTGTACCATCCCAGCATGCATCCAGTAATTCACATAAGGGGTGTCAAAAGCGCAGCATGATTGCGCCACTTCGTTTTCATGATGGGGAAAAATCAAATCTGATCCACCACCATGAATATCAAAATGTTTACCAAGGTGTTTCTGATTCATCGCCGAACACTCAATGTGCCAGCCAGGTCGACCTTCTCCCCAAGGTGATGCCCAAGCTGGCTCGCCCGGTTTAGCCGTTTTCCATAGTACAAAATCCATCGGATCCCGTTTATCGTTATCCACATCCACGCGCGAACCCGCATGTAATTGCGTTAAATCTTGTTTGCTAAGTTTGCCATAATTACTGTAGCTATTGACCTCAAATAATACATCCCCCGAGGGCGATTGATAGGCAAAGCCTTTTGCAATAAGCTTTTCAATCACATCAATAATTTCAGGAATATGCGTGGTAACCCGTGGCTCGATATCGGGCTCAAGTAAATTAATCGCGGCAAAGTCTTCATGCATCTTGGCGATAGTACGCTGAGTTAATTGCTCCATGGTTTCGTTATTTTGCTGAGCACGCTGAATTATTTTGTCGTCAACATCGGTGATATTTCGCACATAATTCACTTCATAGCCCCGTGAGCGTAAATAACGCACCATTAAATCAAAACTTAAATACGTACGAGCATGGCCCATGTGGCTCAAGTCATACACAGTGATACCACACACATACATACCCACTTTGCCCGGTTGCAATGGCTGGAATAGCTCTTTTTGTCGAGTAAGTGTGTTGTAAATATGCAGCATTACGTTTTCCTATTTAGGCTGTGGAATAATAAAAAACGCCGATTCTAGCATTGTGAAACTCGCCTCGCATTAATCAATCAGTGCTAACTGCTTAAAAACTTACTTTGTTTAGTGTTAGAATGAGCGCTTTATTGACATGTTGACGTTACAGGACAACTTAATGGTTAAACTACATACAAATTATGGCGTAATCACCCTTACGCTTTTTGCCGATAAAGCACCGCTTACCGTGGCTAACTTTTTGGAATATGTGAAAGAAGGTTTTTACGACAATACTATTTTTCACCGTGTTATCGACGGCTTCATGATCCAAGGTGGCGGTTTTGGTCCAGGTATGGAACAAAAACCAACTAAAGACACCATCAAAAATGAGGCAAACAACGGTTTAGCCAACAACGAAGGCACAATCGCGATGGCGCGTACTAACGCTCCTCACTCTGCCACTGCACAGTTTTTTATTAATGTAAAAGACAACAGCTTCTTAAACTTCCGCAGCGAAACACCCGATGGTTGGGGTTACTGTGTATTTGCTGAAGTGTCTGAAGGCATGGACGTTGTTGAAAAAATTAAAGCGGTAAAAACAGGCAATTCTGGTTATCACCAAGACGTACCTGTTGAAGATGTCATTATTCAAAAAGCAGAAATCATCGAATAATTTTTGCCTCTACTACCTACGCGCAACACTTTGTTAGTGTTTGCACGTAGGTTTTTCCAGCCAAATTACATAAAAGCACCATGCTCCCAACGACCTACTTTATATCTGACTTACATCTTAGTGCTGAGCGCCCGGATATCAGCGACTGTTTGTTTCGCTTTTTACAGGAACAAGCCGTGCAAGCAGAGGCACTGTACGTATTAGGTGATTTATTTGAAGCGTGGATTGGTGATGATGATCAAAGTGCCTTTAATCTCAGTGTTGCAGATGCGTTTAAAGCCTTGGCCGACACCGGTGTAGCGGTTTATTTTATCCACGGTAATCGTGATTTTTTAGTACGCAACACCTTTGCCAAACAAGCCGGATTTACCCTATTGCCAGAGCAAGTTGTCGTTGATTTGTACGGCACACCTACCCTGTTAATGCACGGTGATGAACTGTGTACCCGTGATGTGGCGTATCAGAAGTTTCGTCGCAAAGCCCGTGGTTGGTGGTGGCCTCGTTTAGTGCTTGCCCTGCCGCTGAGTACTCGACGCAAAATCGCCGAAAATGGCCGGAAAACCAGTAAGCAAAACCATGCAAAATTAAGCATGGATATTATGGATGTCACCCCACAAGACGTAGTTAAAGCCATGGAAACCCATCAAGTGACTCGGCTTATTCATGGCCACACTCATCGCCCTGCTATTCACGCTTTAACGGTCAATGGCCAAGCAGCCGAACGCATTGTATTGGGCGATTGGTACGATCAAGGCAGCATTTTGAAAGTTGACCCAAATGGCATAGAGCTAAGCAATCAAGCCTTTAACTTTAGCGCCAATGAATAGGTAGCCAGCACAAAAAAGCCTAATGTCGCCACCTACTTTTCCCCTCGCCTAGCACTAAGCTCAATAATATTTTTGTCATCTCGCTGCCACAAAAACGACACAGTAATGCCGCGTAATTGTAAACAAACTGTCGCCTGAGTTTCACAAAGCTCACCTAAGCTACTGTGCGTCAACTAGGTCGAGAATTCACTTTCGACCCTCACACACAAAACCGCAATTAGGATAGACAACGATGAATAAGACTTACAAAGCAGCTTATGGCGTGCTGGCATTAGCCGTGTCCACCGCCCTTAGCGCAGAGGTTGTACCCGCTTATCAAAGCGCTGATAACTGGTACACGGATGCCCAAACAAAACTCACGCAAAAACTCGAAACCAACAATAAATTCAAAGCAAAAAACGTTATTTTGTTTGTGGGTGATGGCATGGGTATTTCTACCCTCACTGCGTCTCGCATCCTAAAAGGACAACAAGCCGGTAACAGCGGTGAAGAAGGCTATTTAAGCTTCGAGGCTTTTCACCATACCGCCCTAGTTAAAACCTATAACGTTGACGCCCAAACTCCTGATTCAGCCGGTACCATGACGGCGATGATGTCAGGCCTAAAAACTGACGTTGGCGTCATAGGGGTAGATGAAGACGTTGAGCGCGGCGATTGCAGCACAGCCAAAGGCAATGAGGTGACTACCGCTTTAGAGTTAGCTGAAATCAAAGGTTTGTCTACCGGTATTATTTCTACTGCCCGTATTACTCATGCAACACCTGCGGCGACTTACGCTAAATCAGCAGACCGCAACTGGGAAGATGACGGCGACATGCCTGCAACTGCACTTGCCGCCGGTTGCACCGACATTGCCAGTCAATTAGTGAATTTTGAAGCCAACCTTGAAGCTCGGTTTAAAGGTGTGGATGTAGACGGAATCGACGTAGTCATGGGCGGTGGACGTCGCTCGTTTTTACCTAAGGACGCTGCCTTTAACAGTGCTGATGCAGTAAGCGAAGTCGAAGGTGACCGCACTGATTCCAAAGACTTGACCGCTCAGTGGCAAGCCCATTATCCACAAGGTAAGTACGTGATTGACCAAGCGGGTTTTGAAGCTGTTGATGCGGCCACCACCACCAAACTGTTTGGTTTATTTAATGAATCACATATGCAATACGAAGCAGACCGCGCAAATGATGTTGCAGGCGAGCCTTCAATTGCGCAAATGACTGAAAAAGCCATTGATATTCTGGATAACAATGAACAAGGGTATTTCTTGATGGTTGAATCAGGCCGTATCGACCACGGCCATCATGCAGGCAGTGCTTACAACGCTCTAACCGATGCAATTGCCTTATCTGACGCCGTTGAAAAAGCGGTCGCGATGACCAACCCTGACGATACCTTAATTTTAGTCACTGCCGATCATGGCCACGTTTTTACCATCGCCGGATACCCAAAACGTGGTAATCCCATCTTAGGAAAAGTGGTATCGGTTGGCTCTGATGAAGCCGCGTTAGACGCCGAGGGCATGCCTTACACCACAGTGGGCTACAACAACGGTAATGGCTTTCATGACCTAGGCAACGCGACTGATGCAGATTTAAGCTACGGCCAAGACATTGCGCTAGGCCGTGCAGATCTTACCACTATCGATACTACCGCCAGCGGTTATCACCAAGAAGCGTTGGTCCCCCTTAGTGACGAAACCCATTCAGGCGAAGACATTGCCCTACATGCACAGGGGCCCGGCGCCCAGTTGGTTCAAGGTGTGATTGAACAAAGTGTTGTGTTTCATTTAATTGAACAAGCGCTCGACTTAATTCAGGAATAGGCAGAAAAGCATCATGAAAACATTAAAATTAACAATGATAGCCATGGCAGTAATGGGCTTGTCAGCCTGTATGGATGATGGAAACGACGGCACGAATGGTAGTGACGGCGCAAATGGTAGCAATGGCTTAACCAGTTTAGTGCTACAAACTAACTTAGCTGTAGGCCATGCCAACTGCCCCAATAGCGGCGTGCAAATCGACTCTGGTCTTGATGCAGATGCCAATGGCACGTTGGATAGCAGCGAAATCACCAGCACCGATTATGTATGTGCCCCAGGCATCAGCAGTGTAAGCTCAAGTGAGTTACTCACCAACCTCAACAATGACTGGTTTGTTGATGGCCAAGAAAAAGTCGCTCAGGCGCGCAGTGCGTGGTTAAACGCCACGAACACTCAAGTAAGTGTTAGCACCAACAGCGGTGTTGCGCTTGCAGCTAAATCAATTGAACGCTTGCGCGGCAGCGCTAAAAACGTGATTTTATTTGTAGGTGACGGCATGGGTGTATCAACCGTAACGGCCGCTCGCATCCTTGAAGGACAGTTAAACGGTGAGCTTGGTGAAGAACACCAGTTATCATTTGATACCTTTCCTTTTGCGGGCTTATCTAAAACCTATAATGTTGACTCACAAACCCCCGACTCTGCAGGCACCATGACGGCCATGATGAGTGGCGTAAAAACCGACATCGGCGTTATTGGGGTAAGCGAAGCGGTTGAGCGAGGTAATTGCAGCACCGTTAGCGGCCACGAATTAATTACTGCCCTTGAACTGGCTGAAATTGCGGGCAAATCTACGGGTATCATCTCTACCGCCCGTATTACCCATGCCACTCCAGCGGCCACCTATGCAAAATCAGCAGATCGCAACTGGGAAGACGATGGCGATATGCCCGCCGCCGCACGTGAAGCTGGCTGCACCGACATCGCTGACCAATTAGTAAACTTTGAAACTAACTTAGAAGCGCGCATTGGTGGTATTGATGTGGATGGTATCGAAGTTGTTATGGGTGGTGGACGTCGTTCATTTTTGCCCAAAGACGTGGCTTTTAATAGTACTGATGCGGTCAGCGCAGTAGAGGGGGACCGTACCGACGGCCGTGATTTAACCGCTGAATGGCAAGCCAAATACACCAGTGGTACTTATGTGATGGATCAAAACGGTTTTGATGCGGTAGACCCCGCCAATACCACCAAGTTGTTTGGCTTGTTTAATGAGTCTCACATGCAATACGAAGCGGATCGTGCCAACGACGTAGCAGGCGAGCCTTCTATTGCCCAAATGACTGAAAAAGCCATTGATATACTCGACAACAACAGCGAGGGCTTTTTCTTGATGGTTGAGGCCGGTCGTATTGACCACGGTCACCACGCAGGCAGTGCATACAGCGCCCTAACCGATACTATCGCCTTATCTGATGCGGTGAAAAAAGCAGTTCAAATGACCGACATGAGCAATACCTTAATCATTGTTACCGCTGACCATGGCCACGTATTTACCATTGCCGGTTACCCTAAACGCGGCAACCCTATCTTAGGTAAAGTGGTCGGTGTTGGTTCACAAGAGCCAGCCCTTGCCGCCGATGGTATGCCCTACACAACTTTGGGCTATACCAACGGAAATGGGTTTAGAAACCTAGGTGACGAAACCGATGCTGATGCTGGTTATAACCTCCCTATTGCCGCGGGTCGCCATGACTTAAGTGATATCGACACCACCTCACCGGGTTTTCACCAAGAGGCACTCGTTCCCCTTTCATCTGAAACCCACTCAGGTGAAGACGTAGGCATCTATGCCTCAGGCCCTGGGGCCTTATTAGTCAATGGCACCAACGAGCAAAGCACCATTTATCATGTAATGGAGTTTGCCGCTGATTTAAGTACTAAGGCCAATGCCAAGCAGTCAATTGAATAAATTGTTAAGCAAATTAAGGGCGCAGTGACTTGCGCCCTTTTTCCCTTTACCTGTTAACGACTTTAAGCCACTCAAACGCCTATTTTTCACTTTGGAGTAAACCGTGAAAACCGTATTTTTTTCAATGCTGTTACTGGCAAGCCAACTTAGCCACGCACAATGTGATATCGATCCAACACATCTGCGCGCAGAATATACCCTGCAAACCCACAAAAATGACCAAACTGCGCAAAAAAGTTCACTGATATTATGGCGAGATGGCCATACCGTTGCCCATCAATTTCCACAAACCAACATTACCGAATCATGGTATTTGTTAAAAAACCAACACATTAAGCCCACTCGCTTTTTTGATCATTATAAGCGCGCCATCGAATATCAACCCGGCGAAAAGGTACATGGCAAAAGTGAAAAAGACTGGCTATATCGCTATCAGTTAGTCTCGCAGGCCTTACTTTCACAACTTGAACTAAGCAGTGAAAGCGGCGAAGGCTGCAACCAAGAGCAAACCTTTAGCAAAGACACCCCTCAAGGAAAGATTGTAGTGAAATGGCTACCCGCACTGAATCTACTGAGCTATTTCAGTTCCACCGTGGGTGGGCAACAAGAAATATGGCAACTGATTAACAAGCAAAGTGATTCAAGCCAAATTCAGGCCTTTTTTGCCCAGCGTAACGCTTATCAAAGTACCGACTTTGCCGACATCGGCGATGATCACAGCGACCCCTTTTTAGCCAAAATGATCAACCTTGGTTTTGTCGAACATGGCGCCTCAGGGTTTTATAATGCCGACGGTCAAGCAATTGGTGCTGAGCATAATCATTGATAGCTTTATCAGCCACCTTGCAAGTGGCTGAATGTTGTAGAAGCTGTCCGTAACGGATGTTATTTAGCTGCGAAGCTGTGCATTCTTCTCGACTCATTGCTCCCCGAATACCGCGGATTAAAACAGGGCAAAATGCATGGATGCATTTTGAGTGACTCCGCGCCGGGAGCGCGTATTCACGACCTGTTTTAATCAAAGGTATGAAGGGAATAGAGCAATGCCGGAGAGCGGCTTCTTTTGCCTACTTTTCTTAGCTGTTGAAGAAAAGTATGGTCGGTTGGCATGGATGCCAACCGAAAAATGGCAGGGACTGTCAGTACGCGCAGCGCATAGTCGCTGTGACCGCAGGCCATGCTGTATCGCGAAGCGATGCCTAACTCTCGACTCCAACTTACCCGATTTAAGGCGCAACTTGGCAAATGACCAGACAGGATGTCTGGGCAAGGTGCGGTGAGCACAAGGATGTGCTCTCCGCGCCGGTTTGAAAACAAGTTGGGCTTAAATTGGAATAGTAAGTTGGCCGGAGAGCGGCATTTTTTGCCTATTTTTTGCGGCTGTAGGCAAAAAGTATGGTCGGGCGGCAGGGACGCCGCCAGAAAAACGCAATGGATTGCAGTGTGCGAAGCACATAATCTTAGTCGCGTAGCGATAACTTTGCGGCGCGTAGCACCTTGTTAAAACGTTTCTTTCAACAGATTCAACATGTCATCTACTGACAGCTTAGTCACCGCGTCATTACCTTCTAGCAAATTATCCGCTAAGTCGCGTTTTTGCTGATGCAAGGCGACGATTTTCTCTTCAATGGTGTTTTGGGTAATCAACCTATAGATAGTCACAGGCCGAGTTTGGCCAATGCGATGGGCACGATCAGACGCTTGCTCTTCTACTGCCGGATTCCACCAAGGGTCCATGTGTATCACATAGTCTGCTGCGGTTAAATTTAAGCCTGAACCACCGGCTTTTAGACTAATTAAAAAGATATCGCCTTCACCGCGTTGAAAGGCGTTAACTCGCTCTTGTCGCTGTTTTTGCGGGGTTGAACCGTCAAGATATTGATAGCTAAACCCTTTGGCTTCAATGTGCTGCTTAATTAGTTGTAAGTGGCCCACAAACTGGCTAAAGATCAGTGCTTTGTGCTTGTTGAGTTGTAGCTCCTCAAGCAATTCATCTAGAGCGGCCAGTTTGGCGCTGGGAATATCGGTTTCAGCCATAACTAGTTTAGGATGACAACAGGCTTGGCGCAGTTTCACTAACTCTGCAAGCATCTTAATTCGTTGCTCGCCAGGGTTGGTTTGTTGGTTGTTTTGGCTGATATTATCGATGGCATTCAGTCGTAGCGCTTCGTAAAAATCGCGCTCTTGTGGGCCCATTTCAACGCGAATATTAATGTCGGTTCGTGGAGGTAATTCGGTTAATACTTGGTTTTTCATGCGCCGCAAAATAAAGGGTTGGATCAAGGTTTTTAAGCCTTGACTGGCCTTACGTGCCGCAAGAGGTTCGTCTTTTACATTGTCCATGGGCAGTGCAAACCGTTCGCTAAAACGTTTTAAGTTGCCAAGTAGTCCAGGGTTAATAAAGCGAAATAAACTCCACAGCTCGCTAAGATTGTTTTCAATGGGCGTACCTGTGGTGATCATCTTAAAATCCCCCTTTAAGGCACAAGCCGCTTTGGTGCGTTTAGCCAGTGGGTTTTTCAATGCCTGAGCTTCATCGGCAACAATCGTATGCCAGTGCACTTGCTTAAGAATGTCGCTTTCACGCTGCAATAGACCATAACTGATGATCACGCAATCAAATGGGCTTAAATCGTTTAACAAGTTTTCGCGTTGCAGGGTATTACTGGAGTCAGCGAAGAGTTTGATATTGAGCGTGGGGGCAAACTTAAGCGCCTCTTGTTGCCAATTAAAACACACCGAAGTCGGTGCAATCACCAAACTGGGCCCTTGACTAGCCCGCGACAGGATAACAGCCAAGGCTTGTAGGGTTTTGCCCAAGCCCATGTCATCGGCTAAACAGGCCCCTGCCCCCCAATGCGCCAAGCGGGATGCCCAGTCAAAACCTTCTAATTGGTAGCTGCGCAGTTGCGCTTGAAAGGTAGAAGGAATGTGCGGTTTTATGTTATTGGCTTGATGCATTTTTTTGGTTTGCTCATCCCAAGCATGCAGCGTTTTCATGCGCATGCCACTAGTGGCTTCTGCTATTTGTAAGCTGGCTAAAGCATGAAATTTACCGTCATCGCTAACTTGGTTGATAAGCTCAAGCTTGTGACGTAGGTCTTGTGATAAGGCGAGTATTTGTTCATGGCCAAGCTCGATAAACCGACCATGACTGGTTTTAACCAGTTCGAGCAACTTACGCAGTTCAAGCACTTGTTGATTGTCTATTTGCAGTTCGCCGCTAATATCAAACCATTCATTTTTTTGCCCCAAGGCTAGTTGGAGATGCTCGCTACCTAGGGCTTTAGTTAAGCTGATTTTTTTGCCTTTGGGCCAACGCAACAGTAAATCGAAAGCGTTTTGACGCATAGCGGTTTCGAGTTGTTCTAGTGCTTCGAGCGCGGTTTGTAAGTCATCTAATAGCAAGCTGTTATCTGGCATAGCTAAAAAAGCGGGGCAGCTTTGGTCGAGCAGATCAAGTAAGCTTTCTTCGCGCACTAAGTCTCGCTGGGTTGCCATGCGCTTACCGTTTAGCTCGGTGGTTAAACTGGCACTGCCTACACCGGGTTTAAAGGCTGGCCCTTGTTCACCAAAGGGCATCACCACGCAAGTAAAGGCCAGTCCTTGTTGATGGGGCTGAATGTTCACCACCAAATGGGGATCACAGGGGTGATGTGCTAAACCGGTATCTAACTCAGTAATATCTGATTGAATATTTAAAAATGATGCAATAGCGGCAATGCCATCTAGGGCTTTTTGTTTAGCACTAATAGGAATAAGCAAGCCCGACTCACCAATGATCTCGGCGACTTTCAGATGGTCAGCTGAAAACACCGTAAGCTGATATTGCCTATGATTAAGCGATTTTAAATCATAGGCAGACTGTCCCTGGTATTCACTGATATCGGCGGGCAAATCAGCAATGCTTAAACACAACTGCTCGCCTTGCTCACTGACCAATAATTCTGGCTCACGCTGAGTTATCTCGATGTTTTGATCTAAGTCGTCTGTGTGGTAAAGATTGTCGATACCCACCGCGGCCTCTAGGGCTGATAAACCTTGCAGAACGTAATCTGTCTTAGCGTAATAGCCCCATTGCTGATACATCTCAATCTCGCGGCAAAGCCGTTTATCGCTGTCGCTTAGATACTCAATTTGGGCAAATTCTTCTTTTAAGCGTTTAAGCGAAACGCTGCGCCCCTTACTCCAGCCTGCTTTACTCAATTTTTGCTCACGGGCCTTAAATTGGTGAGACAAGCCAGGCTCAAGCTCCCAAATTAAACGCACCGGTTTGCTTGGGCTTTGTTTCTCTGTTTGGGTGTTTTTTTCGCTGTTTGGATTCAGCGCAATCAGTTTATCCAGCGCTAAGTCCCACTCTGACTTGGTGGTTACTAGGCTGCAAATATCGATTAATTTTGATCCGTGATTTGGTTCGTGCTTTTTATTGCTCTCTTTCTTACTGAAGCACGCCGCCATTTGCTGACAAAAATCGGCAAATAAGGGATAAGCAAGCTGGTTAAAATGAGTCTGATATTTTACGGCTAACTTGGCCAAGGTAGGATCTTTAGGGTGGTTACACCACACATTTGCCAGCAAGTAATTAAAATAACTCAGTTGATGGGAGAAAAAATCGAAGTCTTCATCTACTCTGCTGTAATGAATATTGCCAGTGTATTTTTCCCCGTTTGATAAACACATAATGGGTTTTGCCACACTTTGACTCAGGCGGATAAAATCCCCCGTAACCTTACGGTCACTCTCTTCAAATTCCACTTGCTCTAGGGCAGTGGTAAAATAACTGACATCCTCTTGGTTGGCATGAACCACCAGGGCCAGCTTGTAAAAATAACCTAAGACATCGTTTAAATATTGCTTTTTACGTTTAGCGATTTTGTTTTTTGCTACTAAGGCTTGCTCAAAAAACGCAATGGCTTGGCGGTTATCACCGCTTAAAAAAGAATGGGCACCTAGTAACTGTAATCCATAGCTTGTGCTGTCTTGTGCATGTTGCACCCGAGCAAAATCAGCAAAGCGTAACTGGTATAAGTACTGCTCTGCGAGCAAATGCTGACAGTCGATATTATATGCGGGGCTACTTGGCTCTGAATGAGCCGCGCATACTTTTTCTAATAATTGAATGGGGTAATCAAGACTTTGCCCCTGCATTTGAAAGGTTCTAATTAAGCTAGCAAAAGCCTGATATTGTATAACCAGAGGCACTTGTAAAAACGCGCTAAGCTCAAAAGGTAAAAAGAATAATTCAAGTAAAATCTGATTTTGCACATGATCAACCACCTGAGGATTTTTATGACACTCAAAGGCTGCGGCTAGCTTGTCTGTTAAATCTAAAAAATACAGATCACGGATGACTCTATGCTTATCGGCCACCTTGTTCTGCCAACTGTAACTATTAACTACCGGCACTACGTGTTCGGCGGCTTTGATAATTTCAAGCAGCAATGTAGGGCTTTTCTTGAAAGGCATAAAAGTAAATAAGTGATGAAATTGTTCTACTTCGGCACTTAAGCGGTTTGCCAACAAGGTATTGATTTTCATGCCTTCTAGGCTAAATGATACCAGGGCATTTTTACTGAGTTGATCGCGACTTTCTTTAGAAAATACGTAGGCTTTTGGCCCCTTGGGTAACAGATACTGACCATCTAAGATGTCAAAAACCTTGGCTAGTTTGGCTAAACCAATCGGTTTATAGATCACCGCCAATACGACTAAAACCGTCTGTTCGGTTTCATTTAGGCCTAAAAAGTGTTGATACAAGGTGTCTAATTGTTGCTGTACTGGCGACTGAATTAAAGCAGCGAGCTTCATAGTGATACGATTCTTAGAAAGTGTTGACTTTTGATGGGGTGAAACTAACAAAAACACCGTCTATAAACAATCACTCTCAAGCGTTGTAGTAAAGCCGAACCCCCAAATGCCTCGGCTTCTCACATTGAGCCGAAGCAAAATAGAATCACTAACAATGTACGTAAACCATCGCGCTGACAGTTAAGTGCGTACTGCCCGTTTTTTGCTTTCTGCCTGATTAATATTTGCGATGCCTTTGATTAAAGCATCGGGATTAAACGAAATACTGTCGATACCACAATCCACCAAAAACTGGGAATACTCGGGGTAATCACTGGGCGCTTGACCACACAAACCAATTTTCACCCCTGTTTTTTTGGCTTTTTCAATGGCCATTTTTATCAATTGCATTACCGCTGGTTCAAAGGGCGAAAATATATCACTGAGTAATTCAGAATCTCGGTCTGCGCCAAGGGTTAATTGGGTTAAGTCGTTAGAGCCAATCGAAAAGCCGTCAAAGTGTTGCGCAAATTCTTCAGCCTCTAAAGCATTGCTGGGAATTTCAACCATCATGTACAGTTCTAAGCCGTTTTCGCCGCGCACTAAACCATTATCTTGCATGACAGCAATCACTTTAATAGCTTCTTTTACGGTACGCACAAAGGGAATCATCAGCTTGATGTTGGCAAAACCCATGTCTTCGCGCACTAATTTCATCGCGGCGCATTCAAGGGCAAACGCGTCCTGATACAAGGCATGTGAATACCTTGAGGCCCCTCTAAAACCAATCATCGGATTTTGTTCATGAGGCTCAAAATGACTGCCACCTAGGAGGCTGGCATATTCATTAGATTTAAAGTCGCTCATTCGCACAATCACATCTTTTGGATAAAACGCTGCGGCAATCTTAGCTGTGGCCTCGGCCAACCTATGAATGAAATACTCTTTTTTATCAGGATAATGATGAGTAAGGGTTTCAATTTCCTTTTTTACCTCGGCATCTTGTAACTGGTCAAAATGATGTAAGGCCATTGGGTGAACTCTAATGGCGTTGTTGATAATAAATTCCATGCGCATCAGTCCTACCCCATTATTCGGGAACAATGAATAATGAAACGCTTTATCGGGATCTGCCAGAATTAGCATAATTTGGGTGTTGGGCAGTTCAATCTTAGAGGTATCTATTTCTTGCTCGTCCCACGTGCCTTTGCCTTCATACACAAAACCCGTATCGCCTTCAGCAGTGGAAACCGTCACTTCTTGACCATCTTCAATCACACTCGTTGCGTTACCGGTGCCGACAATGGCCACTGCGCCCACTTCGCGAGCCACAATGGCGGCATGTGAGGTTCTGCCTCCTTGGTCGGTTACAATGCCTGCAGCTTTTTTGAGGATGGGATCCCAGTCGGGGTCGGTTCTACCTGTTACAAGGATCTCGCCAATCTCCAGTTTATCGATGTCCTTTGGCGAGGCAAGTAATCGTGCCGTACCCGAGGTTATGCGATTACCCAAACCTATGCCTTGACAGATTAGTTTGCCCTTTTGCCTAATCTGATATTCTTTAAATTGGCTAATGTTTTTCTTTTGACTGTGCACGGTTTCTGGCCGGGCCTGCACAATAAATATTTGCTGAGTATCGCCATCTTTGGCCCATTCAATATCCATGTGCCGCTTATAATGCTGTTGGATAATGACCGCCCACTTGGCCAATTGAATCACCTCATCATCACTTAAAATAAACCTTTGTTGCTGAGCTTTACTGGTGTCTAAATTAATGATGGCGTCTTCTGGTTTTTGTATCTGAGACATTTTTTTATTGGCGTACACCATTGTCAGCGCTTTACTTCCTAAGGTCCGTGAAATAATCGCTTGCTTCACTTTGCCAATAAAGGGCTTGTATACCAAAAACTCATCGGTATTAACGCTACCCTGCACTACGTTTTCACCCAAGCCCCACGCACCAGAAACCAAAGCGACTTTGTCAAAACCGGTATCGGGGTCGAGAGTAAACATCACGCCAGCGCAAGCTTTGTCTGAGCGCACCATAATTTGTATACCAATAGACAAGGCCACTTGCATATGTTCAAAGCCATTATCGACGCGGTATTTAATAGCACGATCAGTGAACAATGAGGCATAACAGCGCTGACAAGCGGCGATTAGGTTTTCTTCGCCCTGAACATTTAAATAGGACTCTTGCTGACCAGCAAAACTGGCATGGGGCAAATCTTCAGCGGTGGCACTGCTGCGCACTGCTAACGACACCGAGCTACCTGCCCGTTTTTCTAAGCGTTTGTATGCTGCGATAATCTCATCACGTAAGGCTGGTGGAATGGTTGCATCTAGCACTAGTTGCCTCACTTTTGACCCAATTCCCGCTAAGTTTTTAAATGTTTTCAGGTCAAGCTGGGCGAGGTTTTCGCTTAGTTTTTCGCGCAACTTGTTGTGCTTGAGAAAATGCCAATAAGCATCGCTAGTGACGGCAAAACCATCGGGTACTTTAATGCCTTTAGACGACAGCTTTGAAAACATCTCGCCTAATGAGGCATTTTTTCCGCCCACTCGCGCCAAGTCTTTTAAATGGATGTCTGAAAAGTCTTTAGTCTGTTGCATAGTATTGATGAGTTCCTGTTGCCGAAGGTTAAGCGTTAATCAGTTAGTGACCGTTATAGTTGATGTGCTGATTAAACTCGGTACGTTAACGTACACAATATTAGGAATGTGGGAGACGTGGTAAAACTCACAGGGCATTGCTTTCTTGTAACGGCATCCCGCGCGGCGTCCGCATGCCGTTACGCTCACTTTTTGCCGAACAAAGGCCGCTGTCCTCTCGACGCCACCTTCACGGATTTTAAGCGTCCCTTGTCAAAGGCCAAACAGGCTGCCTGGACAAACAAGGTGAGGACTGGGATGTTCTTTGCTTGGCGGTTTGGCCAACAAGGCACACCTTAGATTGCAACAGTCAGGTGGACGCAGTGCGATTGCTTTTGCAGGCATTACGTAGCTAATGAAGAATCATCGGTCGGACACAAGTGGGTTCGTTTGTAAATCGCCACGGACGCTTCAAACGTGGCGCAGGCTTTTTTTGGTTTTGGTTTTGCACGTTGTCATAAAAAATAACAGACGGCTCGGAGTCACTCCGACAAGGCCTGACATTTAAGACGGATAGCAGTAATGACGGCAACCATCTGCTATCCGATCGCGGTTAGTTCGATGACTAAACCTCTGAAGCACTCTCACTAAATTGTTCGAAGGCCTGCATTGCATCGGCGGCATACATCAACGATGGACCACCACCCATATAAACAGCCATGCCTAAGGTTTCGGCTATTTCTTCTTTCGTGGCGCCTAGTGAAACTAGCGCTTTCGTGTGAAAACCGATACAACCATCACAGCGGGTTGAAACGCCTATGGCTAGGGCAATTAATTCTTTGGTTTTTTTGTCTAATACGCCGTCTGCCGTGGCGGCTTTCGCCATACTTGAAAAACCTTGCATGGTGTCTGGAATTTCGGCTCTCAAGGTTTTCATGTTATCGGAAATGCGTTGGGTAATGTCGGGGTAAGATTTACTCATGGGTACTTATCTCTTAAGTTAAATGAAGACGTTTTTTAGGGGCGAATACCGGTATATTGGGCATTGTAAAATAACCAATTACCGTCGATTTTAGTTAATGCAAACGACACTCTCATGGCAAAACTACGTTCGCTATTTGGCGTTATAAACGTTTCTCTTACCCTTATGAATGCATAGTTATCAACCGTATTAGCGACTAACTCACTAAGCTCAATTTGCGGACTATTTTTGCCTTTAACCTTATTTGATTGATCATAAAAACCTAATACCTTATCTCTGTGATCGACTTCACCCGCGGGTGAAATTTCAACATAATCAGGATGCAATAACTCAGCAAGCGCTTGGTTGTCAAAGTGGCGCTGAGCCGTCACTAATTTCGAGACTAACAAATGAAATTCATCTTCGGAATTGTTTGTTGCCGCATGGCTATAAGATACTAAATTAAATAAAACAAGAAAACCGACCCTCTTTACCATTTGGCGCATATTGCTTCCTTTTTCAGTGATGAAACGCATCGGCCACAGCATCAGCTATCATTGCAAATAGTGTAGTCTTATGCTCAGTGACGTGGACTATTTACAATAGCGCCTTAACCAATAGATAACAGCGATTTTACAAATGATACCCTAAGACTTTAGTAACAAAGCGTAACGCATGGCATGAAGATGACAAGCACAGCAGGGGATAGGAAGCATGCACGTGGAACACGTGGCGTGGATCACGTGGCGTGGAACACGTGGCGTGAAACACTTGGCGTGATATACGGAGCATAATGCAATGGAATGGAATGGCCACATTGTAATCTTTGAGCATTCTCTGGTGATACCTGCCAACTGCACTTCTACACGCTACTGATTATTTAATGATGTAGACCATGCCTCCTCAAAATACTCACTGAATAGGGTGGCAGAACGCTATTGCAGGCATGTTTGCGTCAACATGCCTTGTACCCGCTTAATATCACCATCTGTTTTCGCCGGTTTGATACCTAGGGCACACGCAACTACACCATAAACTTCAATATTTTCAAAAGACTCAACGCCCCCCGCTTTTTTAAATAAAGGGCCTGAGCCAATAAACATCGCCTGCATGGCAGAAGCTCGATTATCATAGCCATGGGTGGCAACGCTGCGCGTTGTTTCTGCCATGGTTTGAGGCGGGCTTTTGTCGCTACTGGCGTAAAGTGACCACGCTAAATCGGCCATAATCATCAGATCTGGTCCTCTATCGGGATGATCAACATGGTAGTGACTTGGGAAATGCCCGCGCATAAATACTTGAAAGTGTGGATGACTGGCAACCAGCTTGCTGTAAGCCAATTCGATGTCTTTTGGTTCGCCGTAAAGTGATAAAAATGGAGCGTAAATAGGTTTCGCTTTGTTGTTCCAATCAGACACCTCAAAACGACTCAGGTCGATGCGTTCATCAAGGTTAATCACGCGCTCATCAGATAAATTCACCATACCGTGGTCAGCCACCACAAGCATAGTGGTTTTTTGATATACCCCCAGTTTTTTTAGCCCCTCAACAAGGTCGCCTATGTGTTTATCAACGCGGGCAACGGCTTCGCGCTCTTGTGCAGAATCAACCCCGTAATCATGTGCGGCTGTATCCACTGCAGAAAAATACAGGGTAACTAATTTTGGTCGCTGTGAAATAGGCAGTTGTAACCACGCTAATACCTCATCAACCCGCTGCGCATAATCTTTATTTTGGTCATAGGGTTTCCAATAACTTGGCGCTACCTGATCAATAGCAACTTCAGAGCCTACCCAGAAATACGTGGCGGCTTTCAAGCCTTGTTTTTCGGCGGTGATCCAAATAGGCTCCCCGCCCCACCAGCGAGGGTCTTGCACATCGGTTTTACGCTCAAACTTACGCCCTAAGTTTTTATCGTATGGATAATTAGAAGTCATGCCATGGTGTTCTGGATAAAGACCGGTAGCCAAAGAATAAAAATTAACGAAGGTTTTGCTGGGCATGGCGGGCAACATACTTGCGTGCACTCCATTATCGGCTAGTGCTTGCAAATTGGGCGCCGGCATCCTATCAAGAGTATCTGCCCGTAGGCCATCCACGCCAATCATAATAACCAGAGGCTCAACCTTAGAAGCCGCCATCACCGATGAGGCACAGCTAAGAAAGATTAATACGATAAAAACGGAGCGCCTGTTCTGATACCAACTACCCATACTGCCTCAAGCGTAATCGTCATTTTTAACACAGTGTATCTACTATTCATGACAATTAAAGTGCAAAAACAGTGTTAAAGATAACATCACGAAAAATGGTTTTAGATGGGGATAAACAAGGGGCTCTAGCAGGTACAATAAATCATATTGTAGGTACCGTGCTAACTCGATAACAGTAGCATAAAATCACCGAGCAGAGCGGTTACAAACAGATAAAAGTGGGCACAACAAACGCAATGTTAGCCCCTTTCGCTTTAAAAACTCAGATTATAAGTCTTGTTTATCAGCCATTTTTTGTAGATTTTCATGTATTTTAAATAACACAATCATTAACTCGCACCAAATTCTGGCTCCTATCATCCCAAAAACAATAATACTCAAACCACTAATAAAACCACCTGTGTAGGCGTTAAACATGGCAGCTATGCCAGACACCAGTGATATCAACAAAAGCAGCCAATATACAAAAGTAATTATTTTGGGGGTTAACATTGAGTCGAAGAAAAAGATATCTTTCATGGTATTTCCTTTTTAATTTTATAGTTCCATCTGGTAAGTATGCTTGGTTTTGGAACCACATAAAACCAAGTACACTATTGAGCCAAACTGTTTCGGTTTACTCGTTTTAAACTTAAAACAACTTGACAAAATTCTCTGTGATTAATATTCCATACTTTTAAGCCATTGCAAAGAAGCAATAATTTTTTAGGGTATTTCAATGGGTTGGATTAAAACACAATCCACCTTTGGTGCTGCCGTGACTCGCTAATACTTACCATGTTAATTAGATTGATACACGCTTGTTGTGGCAGCGTGAAATTCAGACTACCCTTGGCAAAAACACCGACAATGATAAATATTATGCCAAACACGCCTCAAGCAGAAAATCCGAAACGTATTGTTGCTTTTCTTTATCCTAATCTGTGTTTGTTTGAATTTTCCTGTGTGGCAGAAGTTTTTGGTTTAGACAGGCCGGAGCTTGGACGAAAAATCTATGAGTTTGTCACTGCATCATTGGATAACCAAGCGGTCACAACCCAATTTGGTGGTGTGCAGCACCCCACAATCCGACTTGAGGACATCACTGGCAATGACACCTTGTTACTGCCTGGTTGGGACAATATACATAATAAAGTCAGTAAGACCTTGCTAGCTTTTTTAGTGACGTTTAATGAAGCGGGTGGGCGCATTGTTACCATCTGTTCTGGTGCGTATCCTGTGGCTTGCTCTGGTTTGTTAGATGGTAAAGCGTTATCCACCCATTGGCGTTACGCAGCCTTGTTTAAAGCGCAATTTCCGGCTATTTCGATTTGCGCAGATCAGTTGTATGTTGACTGCGGCGATATCATCACCTCAGCAGGCAGTGCCGCAGGGTTAGACGTGTGTTTACATGTGATAAGAAAAGATTACGGCAGCAAAATTGCAAATATAGTGGCCAGGCGTTTAGTGATCCCGCCCCTGCGAGAAGGTAATCAAGCGCAATTTATCGAAAGTCCTGTGGCTAAGAGAGAAAATAACGCCATCGCCCCCATTCTTGATTATTTGTACCAAAATTTGGCTTTATCGTCTTCTATCAGCGAGTTAGCCCAGCGCGCTAATATGAGTGAACGAAGCTTTATAAGAAAATTTAAATCAGCCACCGGCTTACCACCTAAGGCTTGGCTGATTAGCCAACGTATGTCTGTCGCGCTGCAACTGCTTGAAACCACCACCTTGAGCATTGATGCCATTGCCCAACAGCTGGGATTTGAGAGCACCACGGCCTTTCGGCATCACTTTAGAGAAAAATTTAAAACCACTCCCACCGCCTTTCGTGAGAAGTTTCAATTGCGCTCTGCTTAGTTTTTTCATGTCGTCTTTGCCGCTGCGCATACATTTTTCTCAAGGCCACTGCGTGATGTAATTTAATGACAGTTTATATCGATTTACTGTTGCGTCCTGTGCGCCAATCAAGCAAGATTTAACAAATTCTTTACTAATAAATACAAGGATATGTCATGCCGATTATCAAAAAAAGTATCAACTGTGCGATTCAAGCCATGGGCCTGGTCGCAGTGGCCACTCTGGGTGTAAGCTGCAGCGACGCAGTGACCACAGAACCACAGGTGGCTAGTGTTGCGACGACTCAACCTCAATTGAGTGTGCAACTTTGGTCGGTAAAAGATGCGGTCAGTGAAGACTTTGAGGGCACACTACGCAGTATTGCAGCCATGGGCTTTAATGGTGTTGAATTTGCTGGCAACTTTGGTCCCTTTGCTGACGATCCTCAAGGCTTACTGGTTTTTCTTAACGAATTGGGTCTTAAAGCATCAGGCGCTCATGTACCATTTGACAAATTCACCGCAGAAAATTTTGATAGTACCGTAGCCTTTTACCAAGATATTGATTGCCATTATCTGATTATTCCTATGGATAAACGGGCCTTTACTGTAGAAGGTGCCAAAGTGGTAGCGGCTGAATTAGCCGATTTACAAGAAAAGTTAGCCCCGCTTGGTATGCGAATTGGTTATCACAACCACAAACCCGAAATGGAAGGTGAACTCGGTCATACTCCTTGGGACGTGATTGGTAAAAACACCAATGACCAAGTTATATTACAACAAGATGTGGGCTGGACCGAAGTGGCCGGCAAAGATCCCGTGGTGATGGTAAAAGCCTACCCAGGGCGCACCGTGACAACTCATTACAAGGCCTCGGCTCCTGAACCGGGTAATCCTGAAGACCCCATTATTGGCCAAGACACCACTGACTGGAAAGCCTTGATCACTGCGAATAAAACCTATGGCGGAACGCAATGGTTGGTGGTTGAACAAGAGTCTTATCCAGAAGGAATGACGCCCATGGAAAGCGTTGAAGCCTCGGTTAAGGGCCTGCAAAAAATCATCAGTGAAATGGAATAAGTCGCTTAGAATAAGTCGCTTTGATCCATTAGGCGTGGACACGCCTAATGGATTTTCTTATCAACTTAAGCGGGCGCGAGCTGTTCTGCTAACCAGTTGATAATGTCTTGTTTTACCTCTGCATGATTGGTTTCGTTGAGGATCTCATGACGTGCTCCTTCATATAATGTAAAGCTCAGCTGTTTTTGCCCCGCTTGCTGATACGCTTTGGCTAAGCGTGGCAGCCCTTTGCCCATCATACCAACCGGATCATCTGTTCCACCTATCATCAAGATGGCTAAATTTGCCTGAATGTTTGCGATTGCATGAGTACCAAAGAGCGTAATCAAGCTAGCCAAAAATGCTTGCCAAAATCCACTTGAACAAGGGAAGCCACACAAAGGATCCGCAATATACTTGTCTACCTGTGTATTATCACGACTCAGCCAATCAAACTCAGTACGCACCGGTTTGAAGGCTTGGTTAAACGAGCCAAAGGATAAAAACTGCAACAAGGCGCTACGTTGGTCGCGCCCTAAACGCCAACGTTCGAAGCTAGCGACCCACTTACCCGCGCGACTTAAGGTCGGTGATTGAAAATTAGAGGCACAAAGTATCAGGCCATCAACCTTTTGCTCCGTTTGACTTAGATATGACTGCACGATAAACGAGCCCATACTGTGGCCAAATAGACAATAGGGTCTTGAGTCACACACAGCAAAGCGCACTTCATCAATATCATCCAACAGGGATTGCCAGCTTTCTGTCTCGGCTAATCGACCTAATTGTTGCTTCGCAGTCCTTCCGTGCCCGCGGTGATTATGAGCCACCACGGCATATCCCGCCGCAACTAGGGCTTGGGCAAAGTCATCATATCGCTCTGCATGCTCAGCCATACCGTGATTAATGTGAACCCATGCTTTAGCTGTTTCATTTGGCCACACATACACTTGAATAGGATGGCCGTCTTTGGCTTGAATAGATTGGCTTTGTTTCATCTTGCACCCGTTGCTAGATATTCTAATTCAGTTTATTAAGTAATTGATGTTAGACAAAAAAACTAACAAGGTGAAGATAAAAAACGACCTGCCGGGGCAGGTCGTTTTATCAGTTTTTACGCTAGATAACGTATTAAAATTGATAGCTTACGCCAAATCGCGCATTCGGAGGCTGACCAGTAGAAATGTTATTGTCGTTGTGAGCGGCAGGAAAATAGCTTTCATCAAAGATGTTTTCAACATTAAATTGCAGTTTAGTTGTGTCTGATAGTCTGTAATAAACAGCAGCATCGACTCGAGTAAAGTCTGGTAACTCAACGGTATTGTTTAAAGACGTATATTGCTCTGCCTGATAAATCATCCCTAAACCAAAGGCCCATTGCTCGTTTAACTGATAACGATTCCACAAAGTAAACATGGTATCAGGCACTTGCCCTAGGGTTCGGTTATCAATGTTGCTATTGACTACTCGTCCCGTCTCGTTGGCATCGAGGTGGCTGTATCCTGCATTGATTTGCCATGCGTCATTGATATAACCCACCAGTTGCAATTCGTAGCCGGTGGTCTTGGTGCCAATGATGAGTGATTTTTCAGGGTTGCTTGGATCAGATGCGGTACCATTTTCACGTCGTACATCAAAATATGCACTGGTAAAACTCAACTTATTGGTGATGTTCCATTTCATACCTATCTCACGGTTTTCAAATTCTTCTGGCGCCAATGCTTGGGTGCTCAGTGATAGATTTAAAAATTGATCACCTGAACGAGGTAAAAATGAGCGACTTAAACTTAAGTAAAAAGACACATCTTCGTTAGGTTTATATATGGCGCCTAAACGAGGAGATACTTCGGTATCAATACGGCCTAACAAGCCATTGTTTTGATCGTCACTGCCGTTGGCGATTTCTATTTGATCTTCGACATCGATGTCAAAGCGATCGTAACGTAAACCAGCGACCAAAATAAACGCTGAGCTCAATTTGATTTCGTCTTGAATGAAGATCGAACTAAAGGTGACATCGGACGCACTGTCTCTAACAAAATCAGTAAACCCTACTTCCGGTATCAGCAAAGGATGACCAAAGTCGATGGTAATTTGATCATCATTGCTGTCTACAAATAATGAGTCTTTGCGATTATTCGACGAGTGTTGTTGACCGTATTCGGCCCCCACCAATACCGTGTGCTCAACACTCGCGGTATCAAACTGCCCCACAGCGTTAAACTGAGCAATAATATTTTGGCGCTCAGTGGCATCTTGGTAACCATCTAAGGTTAGCGTATTGGCTGCTTGGTCAAATGCCGCGGCGTAAATATTGCGGTAAAATTTGTCGTAATCTGAGTACTGTAATGTACCGTTAACTGACCAATTTTCTGACAATTGATGATCCAATTTGGCACGCAGTACATGAGCTTGAATGGTTGAACCATTAAGTTGTGCAGAACCAAAAAAGGTATCGTTTTGACCACTCAAGGGTGCGCCATTCGCTGAGGGAATACCACGGTCAACCGCTCTGTCGTCATCAACATATTCATAAGATAAGACAAGTTGCGTGGCACTATCAAAATGTTGTGTAAACGTTGGATTAATCGCAAAACGCTCGCCATCGTAATTTTCGCGATGATTATTCAGTTGTTCATAGAAACCATTGACTCTGAACGCTTGGTCAGTATCGATGTGCTGATTGTGATCAAAGCTAAGCTGATAACCACCAAACGTATCAAGGGCACCGTCAAGGGTGGTAAACGTGCTTTGGGTTGATGCAGTTTTAGTGACGCGATTGACAATACCGCCACCGCCGCCTCGACCAAACAAAAGTGCATTGGCCCCGCGCATAATTTCAACGCGCTCTAAGTTGTACAAGGGGCGATAATACTGCACGTCGTCTCGTAAACCATCGATAAAAAAATCAGCGGTAGTATTTTGACCACGAATGGTCATTTGATCGCGGTGTCCTTCACCCTGCCCCACTGACGCACCTGGGGTGTATTGCAAAATATCGGCAATAGAATCAAAACCCTGTTCGTGAATTTGTTCTGCACTGACCATAGTCAATGACTGAGGTACATTAACCAGTACGGTTGGCGTTTTGAGTCCATCCGCATATTCTTGACCAAAGTATGCGCCCCTGACCGTTACCCGCTCAATGTCGGCTGAAGCCGCTAAAGTCGCAGTATTGATGGCGCTTGTGGTATTGGCAATAACAGCTTGAGAATTTACTAAAAGAGCAAAAGAAACGGCACTGGAAATAACTAAAGGTTTAAACATTACGTCACAAAAATCTTTTGAAATGAGTCATTGCATTAAGTCTATTGCTTATGCAAATGATAGTCAATCTCATTAACAAGTGCGCTATAACAGTATGCTTACAAAATTTCTGCAGCAGCGGTACAAGACAACTTTAAGGCGGGTGAGAAGCCCCTTTAGCAGTCATAGAACCATTGATTAAAGGTACGCGGTTATCAGCATATAAAAAAGCCCAAGCTTTAAACGCTCAGGCTGGGATGTTCAAAGCATGTTCGGCTAGCTTATTGTGTATAGTTGGAGCTTACAAAATCAGTCAATAGTTGTATATTTTGCTGCAACTGCAATTCAATTCGCTCTCCAAATAATGGGAGGAGTTTGTCTAGGCGATCAAACTCACTGTGCCAAATATCCCCCCACTTTTGTTCTTTTTCTCTGTCACAGGCACTCATTTTATCATCTGCAAAACAATCCCATAGTGCACCATTGGTTGATTGTGAATAACCGTCATAGCCATCTTTGCCGTTGATAGAAAAATTAGTGGCTTCGATGTAAGCGATGGGCACACCTGCACAAGCAAAGGGCGCATGATCAGACCAACCGCCAGTTGTACCCTCTGGGTATCCCGGAAACGGCGGATGCTTAGAAAATGGATTAGGCGTAAAACCGCTTTGAGCTTGTTTTAACACACTGTCGCGCAAGCTTGTATCACTGCTGTAATACTGAGCATCACCATTGCATTTATAAGGCTCTGGATGCGCACTGTGAATATATAAGTTGTCACCACCCACTATGGTATCAAGGTTGATCATACCCACAATGTTAGCTAATTCTTCTCGGCTCAATTGTTTTACATAAGCCTTAGATCCCAACAAACCAATTTCTTCAGCGCCAAAGGCAATAAAACGAATATTGGCCGTTAGCATTTGGTTGCGTAAGTTATGACTTAGAGCCAACAAAGCTGCAACGCTACTGGCATTATCTGTTGCGCCCACTGACCCTTCTTTTGCGCCCGTTGAATCATAATGCGCCGCTATGATTAGGGTCTTATCTGACTGACCTTTGAGATCTACAATGATGTTTTTCGATAAGGTCTCATCGTTTATATTAAAACTACTGCTATAAGGTGATAAGCCTTGGTCTATCCATTGCTGCTCAATATAGGCTGCGGCACGTTGTTCGCCTTCTGAACCAGCTACCCTTGCTCCAATGCCTTTTTCACCAGCAAGATCTTGCAAATAATCCATAGGCTTTGGTGACTCTGCAGCCAAACTTGCGTGGCTAAACACCGTGCCAAGCACCAAAATGCTTGCCCCTAGATACGAACCCAATCCCGTCATGTCGCAAAAAACCTTATTTTGTTTGATTAAAACGATGTCACTCACTCAGCCTTTGCGCTGATAGGTGACACTGTATTCTGATGCGACCCTGCACAGCAAATTATATTTGTAACGAATTGAATCACTCAATGCAGCATAGCTAATCGGCTAAGTAATATTCCACCGTTGATACGACCCTGACACTTTTTATATGGGGGTTATTTTTGTCGCGATGACTAATGCTGAATTGGCCTTGGCTGGCCTGCTTGATTTTACCTAAACGGCTGTGAGAATCAGAAGCAAATTTTTCAGCCACCTCGCGGGCCTTATTGGTTGCTTCCTCTATCATGGCCGGCTTAACATCATTGAGCTGGGTGAAAATATACTCCACTTGTGCTTGATAATTATCACCAGTAAACACAATGCCCTCTTTACCCAGCCCAGATAACGCGCTCATCACTTGTCGGACGTTTTCAACGTTTTTTGAATAAACAGTAATAGTTTGCACACCGGTGTAGCGAAATCTCACATTATTGTCACTGCCATATTGCTGAGCCGACTTATCGGTAATGGCTGGCGAACCTAAAGTAATTTCACTCGCATCGATACCTTTGTCTTGTAAAAAGTTCTGTATTTTTACACTGCTACTATCTACCAAGGCATAAAGTTTAGTTAAGTCATTTTCAGCAAATGCAAATTGAATCGGCCAGATCACAATATCGGCTGGATATTCACGCTCTGACAGGCCTTTTACGGTCACACTTCGCTCAAATTGTTTGTATTCTAAGGCTGCTGTTTTTAACAAATAACCCAAGCCCAATAAACCAATGATGGTACAGATCCCAAGGATCATCGCGGTCGCTTTGCTCATATTGTGCATCTTGTCTCTCCTTTAATCGCACGACTTGCAACCATAGACCAATGATGTCCAATAAAGGTTCTATTGAGTCTTAATTTCAATTTGCTTTGATTCATCAAACGACAGCCCCCTAGCCAAGAGTTAGTTAAACTCGTCATATTGCTTTACCACAAAACGCGGTAAACCAAAGGCTATTGCAGCTAAACCAAAAAATAAAATTAACATCGGATACCAACAATACAAAGACAACTGCCACGGTGATAAACCCGCTATGGCTGCCGCAGCTAATAACTGACCACCGTAAGGTACTAGGCCTTGAAAACCACAGGAAAAAATATCCAATAAGCTGGCGGTACGCCGAGGATCGAGTTGATATTGCTCGGACAAGTCTTTAGCAATTGGCCCAGCGGAGACAATGGCAATTGTATTATTTGCAGTAGATAAGTCCAAAAAGCTGACCAAGCCCGCAATGCTTAATTCGGCCCCTTTTACGGTTCTGATATGGCGAGTGAGTTGATGCATTAGCCAATTCATGCCGCCATAGGCTTGCATCAAGGCCACGATCCCGCCGATGACGACCGCCACCATCGCTAAGTCTTGCATCCAACCTAAGCCTTTATGCAGGCTATGCAACATACTTTTAAGTTCAAAGCTGCCATTCAACAGACCAATAACACAGGCACACATAATCCCTGTACCCAATACGGATATCACGTTAAAACCCAGTAAGGCGCAGGCTATAATCAGTAGATAAGGCAATACAAGCCACAGGTCGTAGGTGTTTTGCTCAAGCGCTGCTGAGCTATCAATATCGACACTAAATAAAACTAACACCGTGACGAGAGCCGCGGGAGCGACGATCATAAGGTTTGCTTTAAACTTATCTTTCAGTTTGACGCCTTGAGTGCGAGTGGCGGCAATGGTGGTATCAGAGATAAACGACAAGTTGTCACCAAACATGGCGCCGCCTATCACAATACCGACAGCTAAAGGTACAGACACGCCTAATGATTCAGCAAGGCCGATTCCAACTGGCGTAATAGCGGTAATGGTGCCCATGGATGTGCCCATGGCAAAGGCAATAAAACAGGCAATGATAAACAAACCCGGTAATAAGAAGGAGGTAGGCACATACTGTAAGGCCCAATTTACCGTGGCATCTCGCGCACCAATGTCAATGGTGACCGCATAAAATGCGCCGGCTAATAAGAATATAACCACCAATAAAATGATGGTTTTTTCACCCCCGCCTCGGCAAAAAATCTCAATTTTTTCATTTATGCTCAAAGGCTGTTGCTTGTTATTTAGCAGCAATGCGTAGCCTGCAGAGATAAACAAAGCAACTAAGATGGGCATAGTTGAAAAATCTTGAGTCAGCGCTCCGGCAGAAATAACAAGCACGACAAACAGTAATATGGGCGTGATGCCAGCAAATTGCCTGTGCGCATTAGCCACTGTATTTTGAATCATCTTCTATCGCTATAGTAAAAATAATCCGCTATTGTCAAAGGCAAGTAGGCTGACTGTCAATCTTGCAATTCTATTAATCTTGAATAAACCCTAGATAAGCGCTGCTAATTCAGCACCTTGTCTGATTGCACGTTTGGCATCAAGTTCCGCGGCCACATCTGCGCCCCCAATTACGTGCGTGGTAATGTTTTGGGCGAGTAAACCGTCTTGCAGGGCTCTGAGAGGCTCTTGGCCGGCGCATAAAATAACGTGTTCCACCGCTAAGCAGCGTGGTTTCTCATCAATAATGACGTGTAAACCTTCATCGTCGATTCGCACATATTCAACGCCGGGTATCATTTGCACATTTTTACGCTGTAAGCTACTGCGATGTATCCACCCTGTGGTTTTACCTAAACCCTTCCCCACTTTGGTGGTTTTTCGTTGCAGTAAAAATATCTCACGTTCTGGCGGTGCGATATCTGGCGTCATTAGTGCGCCTGCATGCTGAAACGCAGTGTCAATCCCCCAAGACTTCAACCACTGATCGGGCTTTAAGGTCAAGGATTCATGTTCAACTAAAAATTCAGCCACATCAAAGCCAATGCCACCAGCCCCAATAATAGCGACTGTCTTGCCCACTGTTTTATTGTCGCGTAGTACGTCTAAGTAATTAATGACTTTGGGATGCGTAGCACCTGGCAAATTGAGTTTACGGGGTACAATGCCAGTGGCTAGTATCACTTGATCGAATTTCCCCTTAGCTAAACTCTCCACACTTTGCTCGCTTGAAAGATGTATATGCACACCGACTTGGGTCAATCGATTGGCAAAATAACGTAACGTTTCGCTGAACTCCTCTTTACCAGGAATCCGTTTGGCATAATTAAACTGGCCGCCAATTTCACCATCTTTATCAAATAAATGCACTTCGTGTCCGCGCTCGGCGGCATAACAACTAAACGCTAATCCTGCCGGCCCTGCGCCTACCACGGCCAGCTTTTTTTTGTGGGTGGTTAAAGGGAAATTTAATTCAGTTTCAAATCCGGCTCGTGGATTGACTAAACAACTGGCACGTTTTTTCTGAAAACCATGATCAAGACACGCTTGATTGCAGGCAATACAGGTATTGATAAAAGCACTGTTGCCCTGTTTTGCCTTGCGCATAAAGTTTTCGTCGGCGAGAAAAGGCCTCGCCATTGACACCATATCAGCGTGGCCTTGAGCTAAAACACGTTCAGCTACCTCAGGTGTGTTAATACGATTCGAGGTAATTAAAGGCAGGTTTACCTCGCCTTTCATACGCTGCGTCACCCAGGTGAAGGCAGCTCTGGGTACCATCGTACCTATGGTAGGAACACGTGCTTCATGCCACCCAATACCAGTATTAATTATTGTAGCGCCAGCCTCTTCTATCATCTTGGCTAAGGCCACGACTTCTGTCCAATGGCTACCGCCTTCAACTAAATCGAGCATGGATAAACGATAAATAATAATAAACTTTTCACCAACACGCTGGCGTACCGCCTTGACGATTTCAACGGCGATGCGCGCTCGATTAGTAAAGTTGCCACCCCATTCGTCATCACGTTGATTCGTGCGCGCGCACAAAAACTGATTAATGAAATAGCCTTCAGAGCCCATGATTTCAACGCCGTCGTAGCCTGCGAGCTGAGCCATTGCTGCGCAATTTGCATAGTCTTCAATCGTGCTATAGATGCCGCGCACAGAGAGAGCCTTGGGCTTAAAGGGCACAATGGGCGATTTCACGGCTGATGGGCCAACAATAAACGGATGATAGCCGTAACGCCCGGTATGCAAAATCTGCATACAAATTTTAGTATCATAGCGATGCACTGCTTCGGTAATCACTTGGTGAGCTTTTGCGTGCCCTTTGGTGGCCATTCGTGCGGCAAAGGGAAACACCCACCCTTGCCGATTAGGGCTAATGCCACCAGTCACAATCATGCCCACTCCGCCAGCCGCTCTCTCAGCATAAAAAGCCGCGAGTTTTTGGTGACCTTGTTTTTCTTCTTCTAAACCAAGATGCATCGATCCCATCAAGGCTCGATTGGCAAGGGTGGTAAATCCTAAATTCAAGGGCGTAAAAAGTTGCGGAAAATGAGCATGTGATGTCATGTAATACCTGATGAAATAATCAATCTGCCTTTGAGTTTATGCGCAAATGCACCCTTATGTAATAAAAAATTACATTTCTGAATGTCTTCTAAACGCGATTTTAGATAGGATGCAGCACTTATTTATTATTTGGTAACGCTCATTTATGTCGACAGGAAGAAGTTGGACAAAATCTCTGTTTATCGGTTTATGGTCAATCCTTAATTTTTGCCGCAAATTATTTTTCAATCTCATCTTTATCGTAATTTTTATTGGTTTTCTATCCTTGTTGATGAAAGACAACAATAAAATCATTGTGCCCAATGACTCTGCATTAGTGTTAAAGCTTAGCGGCAGTATTGTGATCGAAAAACGCGGTGTTGACCCCTTTGAAGAGTTTATGCAGGAAGCATTTGAAGACGACAGTCAAAACAGTGAAACATTACTGCAAGATGTCCTGTTGACCATTGAAAACGCCAAGCAAGATAATCGTATCAAAGTATTGGTGCTCGATTTACAGCAATTAGCGGGCGGTGGTTTAGACAAATTAGAGCAAATTTCACAGGCCCTTGATAATTTTAAAGAAAGTGGCAAACCTATTTATGCTGTAGGTGATAGTTTTACACAAAACCAATATTATTTGGCCAGTCATGCTGACCACTTATATTTGAATCCGATGGGCTTCTTATTATTCGAAGGCTACGGTCGTTATCCGACTTACTACAAGTCAGCTTTAGAAAAAATCAAAGCGCAAACTCATGTCTTCAAAGTGGGGACTTACAAGTCAGCCATCGAACCCTACATTCGTGATGACATGTCAGATGCTGCCAAAGAAGCAAACCAAGCGTGGTTAAGTGCTATTTGGTCGCAATATAAAAATAACGTGGCACAAGCTCGTGGTATTTCGCCGCTAAATTTTGATGAGAAACTAGAAGACTTCATGGTTAAATTTGAGCAAGCTGATGGCGACTTTGCTCAATATGCCTTGCAGAATAATTGGGTGGATGCCCTAAAAACCCGTGAAGAAATCAGACAAGAGCTCATCAGTCTGGTGGGAGAAAACGAATCAGGCATGAGCTTCAAACAGATTAGCTATCGCAACTATTTGAAAATCATCAATCCGCCCTTGCCCAACATCAGTACTGATACGCAAAAAGTGGGCATAGTAGTCGCTAAGGGCACCATTCTAAATGGCACACAAAAACCAGGTGATATAGGGGGTGACAGTACCGCTGAATTGTTAGTCAAGGCACGCTTAGACGACAATATCAAATCAGTAGTCTTGTATGTCGACTCACCAGGTGGCAGTGCTTTTGCCTCTGAAATTATTCGCCAAGAAGTAGAAAACCTCCAAGCCGCGGGTAAACCCGTTGTGGCAGTAATGAGTACTTATGCGGCGTCAGGTGGCTATTGGATTTCAGCCGGCGCCGATCAAATTTGGGCAGCTCCTAGCACGATTACCGGTTCAATTGGTATTTTTGGGATGTTTCTTACCTTTGAAAACACCTTGGACTATTTGGGGATACATACCGATGGTGTGGGCACTACAGAGTTTTCTGGTTTTGGTGTGACTCAAGCCTTGGATCCTAGAATGGGCCAAATTCTGCAGCGTGGTATTGAACATGGTTACGATCAGTTTATTTCATTGGTGGCAGACAAGCGCAATATGACTAAAGAGCAAGTAGATGGCATTGCTCAAGGCCGAGTGTGGATCGGTGATACCGCCAAAGAGCTTGGCTTAGTTGATGAGCTAGGTTATTTGGAAGATGGTATAAAAGCCGCAGCCCAGTTAGCTAACCTTGAACGCTATGACACCGTTTATGTGCAACGTTCATTGACAGGTCGTGAATTATTCTTCAAAGAATTGTTTGGTCAAGCAACGGTACTGATGGATGGCGCGTTTAAAACCAGTGCACCCAGCCCGTTCATGAACTTTATAAAGGGGCTCGCCGTCGATATGGACACCGCAGCTAAGTTTAATGATCCCCGCGGTGTGTATTCGTTTTGTTTGGAATGCAGCTTATAAAGTAGCGATGATGCGAGTTTACGCTTTGACAGAAGGCCCTAATTTAAAGGCAAGGCACTGTGTAATCTCGCATCTAAACTCTGCGCAGCTAGCTTGGCTTCAATCGCGTATTGTTCTAGAGCGATATCGTCTTCTTGCTCAGGCTCCCAGGTCGGAATACTAACTGGATTACCCTTTTCATCGCATGCCACAAATACAACTAAACAATGCCCTGTCGTTTTAATGTCGTTGCACTTTGGATCAACCGCTTGAATTTCAATAAAAATATGCATACTGGTGCGCCCGGTATGCACAACTTTGGCTTTCAAGGTCACCAATTGCCCCACTAAAATTGGACGAATAAAGCGAATTGCCCCAATGGACACTGTCACACAGTATTTACCACTGTACTGAGCAGCGCAGGCATATCCCGCTTGATCCATCCATTTCATGACGATGCCACCATGTACTTTTCCGCCAAAATTGACGTCTGTAGGCTCGGCTAAAAATCTAAAATCAATTGCTCTTTGTGGTGACATAATACTCTCTTATTGTTTTGGTTATGACGTAGGATTGTTTACTATCATAAAAAAACAGTAGGTAAGTAAAGATAAACGTGCAAAAAACAGCATTAATTTTAATCCAACAACAAATCACTCAACGTGTAGAGGAATGCATGGAGCTGGCTTGCAAAGGTCTCCAACGTCAATTTGCTATGCCTACCATAAAATTTAATCAGCGGGGGAAAATTGCCGGAAGTGCACGCTTGCATCTCAATGAGCTGCGCTTTAACCCCGTATTACTGATGGACAATGTTGAGCATTTTTTAAGTGATGTAGTGCCTCATGAAATTTGCCATCTTATTAGTTTTCAGCTTTTTGGCAGAGTAAGACCCCACGGTAAAGAGTGGCAAGCGTTAATGGTGGAACTGTATGGCATAAAGCCACATCCGTATCACGCTATGGATGTAAGCAAAGTGACAGGTAAAAAGTTTAGTTATCGTTGTTCGTGCGGTCCGGTTGAATTGAGCATCAGGCGGCATAACAAGGTAGTCAGAAAGCAGCAGCAATATCGCTGTTTGAAATGCGGCACACAGCTTGTGGCCGCATATTAAACGGTGCTAGAAATTTAAAACCAGCGCTTGGTAAACGCTTTATCTAATTCGTCAAAGGCGGTTTTTAACAATCGAGCCAGCTCCATATACTTTGGTTTGGCTTGAGGATTTTGTAAGGCACAGCCTTGTAATTGCATCTTGTGATGAATTTCAAAATACCACGCACTCAATGCAGGCGGCAGCACTTGATTTGCACGATGTCCTAACCACAATAAGCCTTGCATGGGCAGGGTTAAAAAGAATGCCCCCATCGCTAATGCCTGTGGCAATTGTTCAACACCTTGAAAATTCACCACAGCAGCAACCGATAACACCGCTAAGGGCGGCATCACTTTTATGGATAGCTTTGTTGCAGCAATAACGCGGTTTTCGGCAAACAGTGTGGTTAACTGCTTTTCTGCCGGCCATGTAAGCATGTATTGCTGACCATCTTTAAACATAGAGCCTATGTTTTGTGCCACAATTCACCTCTCTCTTATTTTGCAGCGTTATTCTAGCGTGTAACCTGCCATTTACCTAAATTCATCTGTTATATCAAATCAACTATTGATACCAAAACCTGTTTTTGCCACGCTAACATTGCTATGATGACTGTCCCTTTGTAAGGAAAAAAGACTTATGAATCAACGCGTACTTGTGCTCAATTGTGGTAGTTCTTCAATTAAATTTGCGATTATCGATGCTGCTAATGGTGAAGCGCCCCTACAAGGGATAGCTGAAAATTTGGCAGCCAGTCATTCCCAAGTACGTTATACCGATGGGCAAAACAAACACACTATCAATCTAGAGGATAAGGCGGATCATAAACATGCTCTGGAAGCCATTGGCCGTATTTTGATGCAATTTACTGAACTTCGCTCAAGTTTAGTGGCCGTTGGCCATCGGGTCGTGCATGGCGGTGAAAAATTCACTCATTCTTGTTTAATTGATGATAGGGTCAAACAAGCCATCGGTGATATGGCCCAAATGGCGCCACTGCACAATCCCGCTCAAGTTGCTGGTATTGAAAGTGCACAAGCCGCTTTTGCCCAACTTCCTCAAGTCGCTGTTTTCGATACCGCATTTTTTCAAACCATTCCCCAACATGCTTACCTGTATGCCCTGCCATATAATTTGTATGAACACCATGGAATACGAAAATATGGCTTTCATGGTTCAAGTCATTATTTTGTTTCTCGCCAAGCAGCAAAGCTGCTAAATAAAGATATTGAGCACTGCAACCTAATCACCGCCCACTTGGGTAATGGTTGCAGTATTGCTGCCATCAAACAAGGTAAAGCGGTTGATACCAGTATGGGTTTTACCCCACTTGAAGGTTTAGTCATGGGCACGCGCTGCGGTGATATCGACCCCAGCATTACGACGTTTTTAATGGAGCAACTCGGCTATAGTGCAGCCCAGGTCAATGCCTTGATGAATAAACAATCGGGTTTACAAGGTATTTCACAAATAAGTAATGATTGTCGCACCTTAGAGAGCGAGCAAGAGAAAGGTAACGAACGGGCTAAACTAGCGCTGGATATGTTTGTTTACCGACTAGTGAAATATATCGGTTCGTATTTAGCCGTAGTTGGGCCGTTGGATGCCCTGATATTTACTGGTGGCATAGGTGAAAACTCCAGCTATATTAGGCAGCAGACCATTGCTCAGCTCGCCCACTTGGGACTGCACATCGATGATAAAGCCAATAAAGACATGCGCTTTGGTCGTTCAGGCTTAATCAGCAACGAAGATTCAAAATCCATTTTTGCCATAGCCACTAATGAAGAATGGGTTATTGCACAAGACACCATCAAATACGCATTTAACGCGTAAGGAGCAGTCATGGCACGCAGAATAATGTTAATTCCAGTGGGCAGCAGTGTCGGCTTGACCAGCGTTTCTTTGGGCTTAGTCAGAGCAATGCAACAACAAGGGTTAAAAGTAAACTTTTTTAAACCTATGGGCCAACCTCGACACGGTGATGATGAAGCTGAAAAATCCACTACCATCATCAATCAATTAGGCTTAATAAAAGCTGCCCCTCCGCTCACTCCGGCCTATGTAGAGGACATAATCAGCAATGATAAAATGGATGTCTTGTTAGAAGAAATTATTGCCCTGTACGAGCAATATTCGAACGATGAAGATATCGGTATTATTGAGGGCTTAGTCACGACACAGAGCCATCCTTATGCCGTGCGCCTTAATCGTGAAATTTGCAATGCTCTTGACGCGAAGATCGTTCTGGTCAGTTCACCCGGAAATTTAAGCCTTACTCAGTTAAACGATAAGTTAGAAATTGTGGCCGATAACTATGGCGGACACAAAAGTAAAAAGGTACTAGGCTGTATTTTTAATAAAATCAATGCGCCGCTGGATGAGCGAGGCCGTTTAAGCATTGAGTTGATCGAACATCATGATGAAAGCCAAACTGAAAAAATCATCAAAAAACTTAAAAAACTCGCAATTTTCAATAAGTCTTTTGCCTTACTAGGGTGTATCAGTTGGAGTTTTGATTTGATCGCACCAAGGGTCAATGATCTGTGCAAACATCTAAATGCAAAACTATTAAACGAAGGAGACTATTTGCATCGCAGACTGCGTAGCGTACATTTGTGTGCACGTGAGATTAATAATATGGTGTGGGTCTTACAACCGGGTGCATTATTGGTGATTTCAGGAGATCGCAACGACATGTTTGTGATGGCCTGCCTCGCGGCACAAAACGGCACTAAAATTGGCGCAATCTTGTTAACAGGTGGCTACGAACCTGACCCAAGAGTCATGGCACTGTGCTCTCAAGCTTTAGAGAGCGGTTTACCTGTGATGCTAGTTAATGACAATACTTGGCAAACTTCGTTAAATTTGCATTTTTATAATCTTGAAGTGCCAGTAGATGATGAACAGCGCGTGAACCGTGTAATGGATCATGCAGCCAATTGTATCGACCCTAAATGGATAAATTCACTAACTGAGGGCGCATCAAAAGTATTGCGTTTATCACCGCCGGCCTTTCGATTTAAATTGACGCAATTAGCCAAAGCTGCGAAAAAAACCATTGTTTTGCCTGAAGGTGAAGAGCCCCGCACCATCAAAGCTGCAGCAATTTGTGCTGAACGCGGTATTGCTAAGTGCATATTGTTAGGCGACAAAGCGGAGATCCTCAGAGTTGCCGAACAACAAGGGGTAGCGTTACCTGACTCAGTCATCATTCAACAACCCGAAGATGTCAGGCAGAAATATATTGAGCCACTAGTCGAATTGCGCAAACACAAGGGCTTAACAGCGGTAGTTGCCCAAGAACAGTTACTCGATAATGTGGTATTAGGTACGATGATGTTACAACAAGGCCATGTTGATGGTTTAGTGTCAGGTGCAGTGCACACAACCGCCAATACGATCCGCCCTGCCCTGCAGTTGATTAAAACGGCTCCAGGCGCCTCGTTGGTTTCATCGATATTCTTTATGTTACTGCCAGAGCAAGTGCTGGTGTACGGTGATTGTGCGATTAACCCAGACCCAACAGCCGAACAATTAGCCGACATTGCTATTCAGTCAGCCGACTCAGCCGCAGCCTTTGGCATTGAGCCTAAAGTAGCCATGATCAGTTATAGTACTGGCGATTCAGGCACGGGCGTTGATGTAGATAAAGTAAAAAAAGCCACACAATTAGCCCAGCAAAAAAGACCGGATTTACTAATTGATGGTCCTTTGCAATATGATGCCGCTATCATGGAAAATGTCGCAAGCAAAAAGGCCCCTAACTCTAAAGTGGCGGGCCAAGCGACGGTGTTTGTATTTCCTGATCTAAACACCGGGAATACCACGTACAAGGCGGTGCAACGCAGTGCCAATTTAGTTAGCATAGGCCCGATGCTGCAAGGAATGGGCAAACCCGTTAATGATTTGAGCCGAGGTGCCTTAGTTGATGATATTGTTTACACTATTGCACTGACGGCAATTCAAGCCACACAATAAAGAAAAAACACAAGTTAGCCATAATGGCATTGATTATGGCTTCACTGCCCTTATTATTAGCCCCAAGATTTCATTTTTGGTCATACCACGACAAATTCGGAGAACACCATGTCTGCAACAAGACACGTAAAATTATTAATACTCGGCTCTGGACCTGCAGGCTACTCAGCGGCTGTGTATGCGGCACGTGCTAATCTTCAACCCGTGCTGTTGACGGGCATTCAACAAGGTGGCCAATTAACCACCACAACGGAAGTAGAGAACTGGCCAGGTGACCCTGAAGGTTTAACGGGTCCAGATTTGATGGTGCGTATGCAAAAGCACGCTGAAAAATTTGATACTGAAATTATTTTCGATCACATCAATAAAACAGATTTAACCAAAAAACCCTTTACGTTGTTTGGTGACCAAGGCACTTACACCTGTGATGCCTTAATTATTGCCACCGGTGCATCGGCTAAGTACCTTGGTATGGAATCAGAAACTGCCTTTATGGGTAAAGGCGTATCGGCGTGTGCCACTTGTGATGGGTTTTTCTACCGTAATCAAAAAGTAGCCGTTATCGGCGGAGGTAATACCGCGGTTGAGGAAGCCTTGTACTTGTCTAACATCGCATCAGAAGTACACGTCATTCACAGACGTGATGCATTTAGAAGTGAAAAAATTCTAGCCGACCGTTTAATGGACAAAGCGAAAAACGGTAATGTGGTATTACACATGGACAGTACCTTAGATGAAGTACTCGGTGACCAAATGGGTGTAACAGGGGTAAGAATTAAACATGTTGAGTCAGGAGCAGCCACTGAGTTGCCTGTAATGGGCTTATTTGTTGCTATCGGGCATCAACCCAACACTTCCATTTTTGAAGGCCAACTTGACATGAAAGATGGCTACTTAAAAGTGAAAAGCGGTACAGAAGGCAATGCGACACAAACCAGTGTTGAAGGTGTATTTGCCGCAGGTGATGTGAGCGATCATATCTACCGTCAAGCAATAACCTCAGCTGGCACGGGCTGTATGGCCGCGTTAGACGCAGAAAAATACTTAGACGCATTAGAGAAATAATCAAAGGCCTCGTAGAGGCCTTTTTTAATTGCAAAAACCATTATGATTCATTTACCTGAGTTGACTCACAAAGCGGTTTTCCCTGATCCGAGTCAGGCATTATCTCGGCCGAACGGCTTACTGGCATTTGGCGGAGACTTGTCCGTAGCTCGTTTAACGACGGCCTATGCTAAGGGCATATTTCCTTGGTATAGCCCTGGTGAACCCATTTTGTGGTGGTCACCTACCCCCAGAGGCATATTGCCACTAGAGCAGTTTTATTGTAGTTCTAAGTTGGCGAAGTTAGTGAGACAACAGCGCTTTGCAGTCACTCTCAATTACGCATTTGATGCCGTAATCGACGCCTGTGCCACCACCCCCCGAAATGACTCTGGTACGTGGATTACTGCTGAGATGATCGAAGCATACAAGCACCTGCATAAAGCAGGACATGCGCATTCAATTGAGGTGTGGCAAGGCGACATCTTAGTTGGCGGACTGTATGGTGTCGTAAGCGCTAAACTCTTTTGTGGTGAGTCGATGTTTCATCACCTGACTGATTGCTCAAAATTGGCCATGTATTATTTGGTCGAATTGCTGAAAGCAGAAGGTTCGTCATTTATTGATTGCCAGATGGTTAATCCACATTTGCAAAGTTTGGGCTGTATCGCCACGCCCAGAACGCAATTTTTAGCGCAATTAAAGGTACTGCAGTCACAGTCTTTTTCGATAGACTGTTGGAAAGCACGTACTCTTAGCCCTCACATATGAAATTTGGTATTACCCAATCCTTTCCTTGTAGTTATCTGACTGACCAACAAGAGCGTTTGCTGGTCTTTGTCGATGACAACAACGCCCCAAGCGCTCAGCATTATGATGTGCTTATCGCGGCAGGTTTTAGGCGCAGTGGCACCCAGATTTATCGGCCTCACTGCACTGATTGCCAGGCTTGCAAATCTTTACGTTTACCGGTTAAGGATTTTAAACCATCAAAAAGCCAAAAACGGGTTTTGAAATTAAATAGTGATGTCACCACGAATGTCAGTCTGCACAGCAAACCTGAATATTACGCTATATACGAGCGGTATATTAATGAACGTCATGCAGATGGCAGTATGTACCCTGCCTCAAAAGAGCAATACGAGGGTTTTGTGATTAGCCCTTGGGATAGAGCGATGTATGTCGAACTGATGCTGGGTGAAACCCTCATCGGTGTGGCGGTAACCGATCGATTGAATTCTAGCTTATCTGCCTTGTATACCTTCTTTTTGCCAGAATATGCGCAACGTTCACTCGGCACTTATGCTATATTGCAGCAAGTTCAGCTAGCGCAGCAATTAAAATGCGACTTTTTATATTTAGGCTATCAAATAGATAGCTGCCAAAAAATGAACTATAAGCAGAATTTCTTACCCCATGAGCGTTTTTTAAACGATAAATGGCAACTAATTGTAAAAAATGTCGGGTAAAGCTTTACACTCGCGGCCTTATTGGGCAAAATCTGCGCGGCTTTTTTAGACACTTATTTTTAAGACAGAGGTAACAGAGTTAGATGGCGAAAGAAGATTGTATTGAAATGGAAGGAACTGTGTTGGATACCCTTCCAAATACTATGTTTCGTGTTGAGTTAGAGAACGGTCACGTTGTGACAGCTCATATCTCAGGTAAAATGCGCAAAAACTACATCCGTATTTTAACCGGTGACGCTGTAACTGTTGAAATGACACCATATGACTTAAGCAAAGGTCGCATTATCTACCGCGCACGCTAATCAAATTATTAGTTGTTGATACTAATTTAGCGGTAAATTTTTCTTTGAAATAAACCTTGCTTGCAAATACAAAAAAGCCCTTGAGTAATACTCAAGGGCTTTTTTTTGACACCTGCGCTTTTAAGCTTCAGATTTTTCTTTACTGTCTGTCTCAAATTCAAAGGCAAGTTTCTCGTCTGCCAAGTCAATCTTGACACTACCGCCATTACTTAGCCGCCCAAACAATAACTCATGAGCCAGTTCTTTTTTGATCTCTTGTTGAATAACCCTTGCCATAGGCCGAGCCCCCATGTTTTTATCGTAACCTTTTTGTGCTAACCAGCTTCTTGCTGCTGTTGACACTTCAAGGGATACCCCTTTGTTATCAAGCTGAACTTGCAACTCAACGATAAACTTATCCACGACCTGTAAGATAATTTCTTGATCCAAATGATTAAACCACACGATTGCATCAAGACGGTTTCTAAACTCAGGCGTAAATAAGCGATTAATCTCGCTCATCGCATCGTGACTGTGGTCTTGTTGTTTAAAGCCAATAGAGGTGCGTATGGTTTGCTGTACGCCGGCATTAGTGGTCATCACCAAAACAACATTTCTGAAATCAACTTTACGACCATTGTTGTCAGTGAGTGTACCGTGATCCATCACTTGCAATAAAAGATTGTATATATCGCTGTGGGCTTTTTCGATTTCGTCCAATAAAACCACACAATAAGGGTTTTTAATGACTGCATCGGTAAGCATGCCACCTTGATCAAAACCAACGTACCCGGGAGGGGCGCCAATTAATCGACTAACCGCATGGCGTTCCATGTATTCCGACATATCAAAACGCACCAATTCAACGCCCATAACCTTAGCTAACTGAGCCGTCACTTCGGTTTTCCCCACCCCTGTTGGGCCAGCAAACAAGAAGTTGCCAATAGGTTTGGACTCGTTGCCTAAACCTGAGCGAGATAAACGAATGGCATCGGTTAAGGTATCAATGGCTTTGTCTTGACCAAAAACCACTAATTTCAAATCACGGTCAAGATTTTTCAGGACTTCTTTATCCGAAGCAGAGACTGACTTTTCTGGAATGCGCGCTATTTTAGCAATGATCAGCTCGATATCAGGCACACCAATGGTTTTTTTGCGTTTCGACGGAGGCAACAACCGTTGACTCGCACCTGCTTCATCAATAACGTCAATCGCTTTATCTGGTAAATGACGCTCGTTAATGTATTTCGCAGACAATTCTGCCGCTGCACGAATCGCCTTAGTGGTGTAACGCACACTGTGATGTTCTTCATAACGGGATTTCAAACCCATCAATATTTTAGTGGTGTCGTTCACGGTTGGCTCTAATACGTCAATTTTTTGGAAACGACGAGCAAGCGCTCGGTCTTTCTCAAAGATGCCTTGGTATTCTTGATAAGTTGTTGAGCCAATACAACGCAGCTCACCGCTACTCAATTTAGGCTTAAGTAAGTTAGACGCGTCCATTACGCCACCTGACGCGGCTCCTGCTCCTATAATGGTGTGGATCTCATCGATAAATAGAATGGCATTGGGGTCATCTGCAAGTTCTTTAAGGATACCTTTGAGACGTTTTTCAAAATCACCACGGTACTTAGTGCCCGCTAATAAGCCTCCCATATCCAAAGAGTAAACCACTGCTGACTCAATGACCTCAGGCACATCGTTATTCACAATGCGAAAAGCCAATCCTTCTGCAATCGCCGTCTTGCCGACACCAGCCTCACCCACCAGTAATGGATTATTTTTGCGTCGACGACACAACACTTGAATACAGCGCTCTAACTCCATATCACGGCCAATGAGCGGATCAATCTTGCCGTCTTTGGCCAAGTTATTTAAATTAACGGAGAATTTGTGCAGTAACGAAGTATTTTCTTCCTGCTCGGCAGTTTCTTCTGGTGTGTCCGTATGAGAGCGCGCCTCATCATCAATTTTAGACACACCGTGAGATATAAAGTTGACCACGTCTAAGCGAGTGACATCTGATTTTTTTAGAATGTAAACTGCTTGAGATTCCTGTTCACTGAAAATAGCTACCAGTACATTCGCCCCAGTTACTTCATCTTTTCCAGATGACTGCACATGAAATACTGCGCGCTGCAAGACACGCTGAAAACCAAGCGTGGGCTGGGTTTCTCTCTCTCTGCCTTGCTCATCTAGCAACAGAGGTGTGGTGTCTTTAACAAAATCAGTTAATTCTTTTTTGATTAAATCGATGTTAGCACCACAGGCTTTCAGTGCCTCTTTAGCAGCACTGTTATCGAGTAGGGCAAGTAATAAATGCTCAACCGTCATAAATTCATGACGATGTTCTCTGGCAAAAATGAACGCTTCGTTTAGCGTCTGCTCTAAATCTTTATTTAACATAAAATGCCCTCTGACTACTGACCAAATACTTCGGCTAATAAATTACGCTTGTTCCATCGTACACATTAATGGGTGTTGATGCTGCCTGGCATATCGAGTCACCTGCATGACTTTAGTTTCTGCAATCTCAGCAGTATATATGCCACAAACTGCTCTCCCGCGATAGTGCACAGTCAACATTATTTGATTGGCCTTCTCGGCGTCCAAATTAAAAAAGCGCATCAAGACTTCAATGACAAAATCCATCGGGGTGTAATCATCATTATTGAGAAAAACTTTATACATGGGTGGCGGAACCGCTTTTTGCTTCTCTGCATCTAACAGTTTGACCCGCTCTATATTGATTGTTGTGTCTTTACTCATTTGTCTGACTAATTCGTTATATACGTATTTAAATGGGAACAGTTTATTAAAGTTTCTTTACAAACCAAGGAAAAACCAAATTAGGCTTGACAAAAACAGGTTAAAAAACCTACATTTTCTAAGACGATCGTATTGAGTAGTTATCTCGTCTTTCCTCATACCCTAGTGTGGGGTCAAAGTTGCATTTGTTCAAGGGATTAAAAGGAAGCAGAAGTATGGCAGTCGGCAAAGTAAAATGGTTCAATAATGCAAAAGGGTTCGGCTTTATTGTACCGGATGATGGTGGGGAGGATATTTTTGCACACTACTCCACTATTCAGATGGAAGGTTACCGCTCTCTGAAGGCAGGGCAAGAAGTGAAATATGATGTTCAGCAAGGCCCAAAAGGCTTACATGCTGAAAACATCGATTTCAAAGGTGAGCCAGAACGTTAAATTAAAATCTTCATAAAAAAGCAGACTTAATAGTCTGCTTTTTTTCTGTTATATCAATTTATTCTAATTAAAAGCTAGGGCCGCTTTAAATGTAGAACTGGGGAATAATGCCTCAGTCGCCAGTTTTTCATCTGGATAGTAGTATCCGCCGATTTCAGCTGGTTTACCTTGAGTTGCATCAATCTCGCTCATAATTTTTGCTTCGTTAGAACTCAGCGAAGCAAACACAGGAGCAAACGTCTTCGCTAGTTCAGCATCCTCAGACTGCAGTGATAAGGCCTCTGCCCAATATAAGGCCAGATAAAAATGACTGCCTCTATTGTCCAATTCACCAGCTCTACGAAGTGGAGACTTGTTATTAGTCAGTAATTTTTCAGTGGCTTTATCAAGCGTTGCAGCTAATAGTTTCGCTTTAGTGTTCTTGGTTTTAATCGCCAAGTCCTCTAAAGAAACCGCAAGAGCTAGAAATTCTCCCAGAGAATCCCAACGTAAATGACCTTCTTCAACAAACTGCTGAACATGCTTAGGAGCCGAACCGCCAGCGCCAGTTTCAAACAAGCCACCGCCCGCCATCAATGGCACGATAGACAGCATTTTTGCGCTAGTTCCCAACTCGATGATGGGGAACAAATCAGTGAGGTAATCTCGAAGTACGTTACCTGTTACTGAAATTGTGTCTAAACCACGGATAGCTCTTTCCATGGTATAACGAATTGCTCTCACTGGTGCCATAATAGAGATATCAAGTCCGTCTGTATCATGGTCTTTTAAGTATTCAGTGACTTTAGCAATCAATTGAATGTCATGAGCACGCTCATCATCCAACCAGAATACAGCTGGCATACCAGACTGACGCGCACGAGTTACGGCCAATTTAACCCAATCGCGTATCGGTGCGTCTTTTGCCTGACACATACGCCAGATATCACCGTCTTCAACCGCATGTTCAATTAATACGGTTTCATCTTGGTCGATAATTTTAACCGTACCGTTACCCTTGATTTCAAAGGTTTTATCGTGTGAACCGTATTCTTCCGCTTTTTGCGCCATCAAACCAACATTTGGCACGGTACCCATTGTAGTGGGATCAAAAGCACCATGGGTTTTACAGAAGTTGATGACTTCTTGATAAATAGTGGCATAGGTACTTTCAGGAATAACCGCTTTGGTGTCATGTGGCTTACCATCTGGTCCCCACATTTGGCCTGAGCTACGGATCATCGCGGGCATTGATGCATCAACAATGACATCACTAGGTACATGGAGGTTGGAAATACCTTTATCAGAATTAACCATCGCAATAGGAGGACGGTCTGCATAACAGGCATTAATATCTTTTTGGATATCAGAACGTTGTGACTCAGGAAGGCTAGCTATCTTGTCGTAAACACTGCCTAGGCCGTTATTGGGGTTAACACCAAGTTCTTCAAATAAAGCTGCATGTTTTTCAAATAAATCCTTATAGAACACTTTTACACAGTGGCCAAAAACGATGGGATGAGACACCTTCATCATGGTGGCTTTTACGTGTAACGAGAATAAAATCCCCGTCTGCTTAGCGTCTTCGATTTGTTCTTCGAAAAATTTACACAACGCTTTTTTGCTCATGAACATGCCGTCGATAACTTCACCAGCAAGCAAATCAACCTTGGGTTTTAATACCGTGACGTTACCTGCATCATCAGTAAATTCGATTCTGACATGACCCGCTTTTTTAACGGTAACTGACTTCTCAGCTGAATAAAAATCACCCCCACGCATGTGAGCAACGTGAGTTTGTGACGCTTGACTCCAAGCTCCCATTGAATGCGGGTTGGCCTTGGCATAATTTTTAACAGCAACAGGTGCACGGCGATCTGAGTTTCCTTCCCGTAACACTGGGTTTACTGCACTCCCTAATACCTTACTGTATTTGCCCTGAATCTCTTTTTGTTCGTCAGTTGTTGCCTCATCAGGGTACTCTGGCAATGCAAAACCTTTGGCTTGTAGCTCTTTAATGGCTGCTTTTAGCTGTGGAATTGATGCACTGATGTTAGGCAATTTGATAATATTGGTATCGGGGTCTTGAGTGAGCTCACCCAACTCGTTCAAAGCATCAGGAACGCGCTGCTCTTCGGGTAAATAATCTGCAAACGTTGCTAAGATTCGAGCTGCCAGTGAAATATCACTCAATTCAATTTCAACGCCAGCAGTTGAAGCAAAACTGCGAATAATAGGAAGAAGAGAATACGTTGCTAAGGCAGGAGCCTCATCAGTTTTTGTGTAGATAATTTTTGACTTGGAAGTCGTCATTTTAAACCTCTTGTTATTGGCAGAGCACCACCATGTGAAATTCGGCACATCTAAAGCATGTAGGGTTATGCTTTGTCATTCCATTTAAACTTTTTGCTTATGTTTAAGTTGAAAAATGCAAGACCAGCTTAAACAATCAACAAATAATAACTGCGCTTGTTAGTTAAGTACAAGTTTTGCTTGCATATTATATTTAGCTAAGCAAACTGAAAATAAACTAAATCCGATTTATTAGATCAAATAAAGATCAGTTATTAACATGTCATCTAAGCAAAAACATTTTCAAACAAAAGTTAGCAGAATAGGCTTCAAGCCAAAAGCGCGCGGCGACAAACCATCAGAAGCGCGAAAGGTCGTGCTATTCAACAAACCTTTTAATGTACTCACCCAGTTTACTGACCAAGAGGGTCGCCAAACTCTGAAGGATTTTATTCCAATACAACATGTCTATGCAGCTGGTCGCCTAGACAGAGACAGCGAAGGTCTTTTGGTACTGACCAACGACGGAAAATTACAACATCAACTTGCCTCCCCCACCGCCAAGACTGCTAAAACGTATTGGGCACAGGTGGAGGGTATCCCCGATACACAAGCTATTCAGGCTTTATGTGATGGCGTACATTTAGCTGATGGATTAACGGCCCCAGCTAAAGTACACACGATGCCAGAGCCTCCAGTGTGGTTACGCGACCCTCCAGTTAGATTTCGCCAAGCTATACCCACATCTTGGTTATCGATCACTATCACCGAGGGCCGCAATCGCCAGGTCAGGCGAATGACAGCCCATGTTGGCTTTCCAACCTTACGCCTCATTCGATATCGTATTGGTGAATGGACGATAGAAGGCATCGATGTGGGTCAATACAAATTGATTTAAGTGTGTATTCAAGCATTTCGTTACATTTTAAAATTTTTAAGGCTAAGGAGTGGTAATTAACGAGATGATTTAAGTGGTGCTTTTTGCTAGACTTCGGCTCCATTTTTTACGACATCTAAATAAGCTTTTATGGTCTCAGACACAGCCCCAATTTTCGGTCCACACTCATCAGAGGTAGACTCAACAAAACAAGACAACAGCCGCGTCAAGGTCATCGTTGGAATGTCTGGAGGAGTTGACTCTTCTGTGTCTGCCTATTTACTACAAAAGCAGGGCTACCAAGTTGAAGGCCTGTTTATGAAAAATTGGGAAGAAGACGATAATTCTGAATATTGCGCTGCTGCGGAAGATTTAAAAGATGCACAAGCCGTTGCAGATAAACTGGGTATTCATTTGCACACCATTAATTTTGCGGCTGAATATTGGGATAATGTCTTTGAGTATTTTCTTGACGAATATCGGTCGGGCCGTACCCCTAATCCAGATATCATGTGCAATAAAGAAATCAAGTTTAAGGCTTTTTTGGAGTTTGCCGCAGAAGAATTAAACGCTGATTTTATTGCGACAGGTCATTACGTGCAGCGTTCAAACGCATCTGGTCAGTGGCAAATGTTACGTGGTTTAGATGGTAATAAAGATCAAAGTTATTTTTTATACACCTTATCTCACGAACACATTGCGCAAACGCTGTTTCCTATTGGTCATATTGAAAAGCCTGAAGTCAGGAAAATTGCCTTAGAACAAGGCTTAGTCACTCATGACAAAAAAGACAGTACGGGTATTTGTTTTATCGGTGAGCGCAAATTCAAAGATTTCTTAGGGCAATATTTGCCCGCCCAACCTGGCGATATTGAAACCAGCGAAGGACAAGTGATTGGCCGTCACGAAGGTTTGATGTACCACACCTTAGGCCAACGAAAAGGCTTACTGATCGGTGGTTTAAAAGATTTTTCTGAAGACCCATGGTACGTGGTCGACAAAGACGTGGCGCGAAACGTGTTAATTGTTGGGCAAGGCGCTAACCACCCTCGCCTTTATTCTAAAGGTCTGATTGCCAAACAATTGCATTGGGTAGACAGAGCCGGCCCTCAGCAGACCTTGCGCTGCGTAGTAAAAACTCGCTACCGTCAAGCAGACATCCCCTGTGTGGTAAGCCCACAAAAAGACGGTTCAGTTCAGGTTCTTTTTGACGAGCCTCAAAAAGCCGTTACTCCTGGCCAATCTGCTGTTTTCTACGCTGATGAAGTCTGTTTAGGTGGCGGCATTATAGAGAGTTATATTCGCTAACATGACAAATGAAAAACACCAATTTTACAACCGTAATCTTGCACTAGCAGGCGTATGCCAAGCAGCCGCTTTAGTTAAACAAATTGCAAGAACCGGCGAAGTGAATGAAAAAGCCTTCAACGCCAGTATCAATAGTATCGTTATTACCACGCCACAGAATACGATTGATGTGTTTGGTTCATTGGGTGAGCTTTATCTAGGATTTTCTACCCTAATTAATCAATTGGGCAATGACGATAAGCTCAAAGATATCGAAATTACACGATACGTTGCAAACTTACTTACCTTAGAACGCAAAGTGAGTGGCAACAAAAAAGTCATGCAGAGCTTGGGTGACCGCGTCGGACAAATACAACGTCAACAATTACACATGGACATTCTAGATGGCCAAATGATGAGTAATCTCGCTGCCATTTATAGTGACGTAATTAGTCCAGTGGGTCGTAAAATTCAAATTGCAGGAACTCCCGCCTTGTTGAAACGCAACGATAACCAGCACAAAGTCAGAGCTTGTTTGCTTGCAGGAGTACGGGCGGCGGTGTTATGGCGTCAACTTGGTGGCAAAAGACGCCAAATTTTATTCAGTCGGCAGAGCATATTGCGCGATGCCAAATTAGTTTTAAATCAATCTACTACGGTAAACTAGGAGTCAAAATGAACTTAACTGCATTGTCAGCTATATCGCCCATTGATGGACGGTACGGTGATAAATCTGCTGAATTAAGAACAATCTTTAGCGAGTTTGGTTTACTAAAATATCGGGTTATTGTTGAAATCCGATGGTTACAAAAATTAGCTAGCGCCCCTGCCATTGTAGAAGTTCCGGAATTTAGCCAACAAGCCACTGATTTTTTGGATTCCATCGCTAAAAACTTTAACTTAGAAGATGCCCAACGTATTAAAGATATTGAGCGCACGACCAATCACGATGTCAAAGCCGTGGAATACTTTTTAAAAGAAAAAGTAGCCAATAATGCTGAGCTGCATGCGGTAAACGAGTTTATTCACTTTGCTTGCACCTCAGAAGACATTAATAATTTGTCTCATGCTCTGATGCTGTCAGAAGCACGAGATGAAGTCATTCTTCCTTATTGCGATAAGCTCATCAGCGAATTAAAACGCTTAGCCATCGAGTTAAAATCGGTAGCAATGATGGCTAGAACTCACGGCCAGCCAGCAACCCCCACTACGATGGGTAAAGAAATGGCTAACGTGATGATTCGATTAGAGCGTCAACGCCAACAAATTGCGGCAGTTGATATGTTAGGCAAAATTAATGGCGCAGTGGGTAATTACAATGCTCACATGGTTGCCTATCCTGAATTTGACTGGCACCAGTTTGCTGGAGAGTTTGTAGCGAGTTTAGGGATCACTTGGAATGCCTTTACTACCCAAATAGAACCCCATGACTATATTGCCGAGTTGTTTGATGCGATAGCCCGTTTTAATACCATATTGTTAGATTTTGACCGAGACATTTGGGGTTATATCGCTTTAGGGCACTTCAAACAAAAAACAATCGCAGGCGAAATCGGTTCTTCGACCATGCCCCATAAGGTCAACCCCATCGACTTTGAAAACTCTGAGGGCAACTTAGGGTTGGCGAATGCGATGTTCAGTCACTTATCTGCAAAACTACCGGTATCTCGTTGGCAAAGAGATTTAACTGACTCAACGGTATTACGCAATTTAGGCGTTGGGGTAGCTTATTCTGTTATTGCTTATCAGGCCTCTTTAAAAGGGATCAGCAAGCTACAAGTGAATGAGCAAAGCTTATTAGACGAATTGGATAACAACTGGGAGCTATTGGCAGAGCCAGTGCAAACCGTGATGCGTCGTCACGGTATTGAAAAGCCCTATGAAAAACTCAAGGAGCTCACTCGAGGTAAAAAAGTAAACCAGACAATTATGGCAGACTTTATCGATACCCTTGATTTACCTGATGCGGTAAAAACGCAATTAAAAGGTGTCACACCGGCTAATTATATTGGACGTGCCATTGCGTTTGTTGAGCAACTGGAACAATAGTAACCAATAATTTGATCTAAAAACCGAGCAATTTTATATCCCAATTTTAGCAAACCCGACTAGACTTAGTCGGGTTTAGTTATTTTTAAAGGGATTTAAAAATGTTAAAACACGTTCTTAAACGCTGGGTTTGGGCGGGCAACACCCACCACTCAGACGAAAACTTTACGCCTATACGCCTTACCAACATCATAGCTTTTTTGGTTATATTTGTTTCGTTCTGTCAAATTCCGGGGGCTATCTGGTATTGGCACGACGTTGGTTACGACCAATTTATCATCATCATTAGCACCACAATTTTATTGTGTTTTGTTCCGCTACTGAATGCTCAAAGCGATTATTTGTACGCCAAGCTGCTGCTCATCAGCGTATATATTGGCAACTTAATCTGGACTAGCTTGTTGTGGCAACTTAATCTCTACATCCACTTTTTCTATTTATTAGCGGTGGTTTGTTGTCCGTTTTTTTTCACTGCGAAAGAAAGTGGTTATAAATGGGTTTGTTGCGGCCTTTTTACTGGCTTATTTCTATTAAGTGAATTGTATTACCACGCGACTTCGTCTTGGTCACAGCAGAATGCACAACAGATGTTTAAACTGTCTAGCGCAATACTACTTGCCCTCGCCTGTTTGCTTTGTAGCTACCATATTCAAAAAAATATTTATCGTAGTTGGCAGAAATTAGCCCTTGAAAAAAAACGCTCTGAGCAACTTTTACTGAATATTTTACCCACCAGTATTGCTGACCGACTGAAACACTCTAACTCTCTGATTGCTGACTACTTTGCTCAAGCAAGCATCTTGTTTGCCGATATTCAAAATTTCACGCCTTTATGTAAAAGTATGGATCCACAAAAATTAGTCTTGTTGCTAAACGAACTATTCTGTCATTTCGACCTGCTTGCCCAACAACATGGCTTAGAAAAAATTAAGACCAGTGGCGATAGCTATATGGCCGCATGTGGCTTACCGCACGCGAATGCAAAGCATGCCATTCAATGTTGTCAATGTGCCTTAGATATGCAGGAAAAATTTGAAGAATTCAGTATTCAACATCATTTGGCAACCGGTTTGAGAATAGGGATTGGTTGCGGTGAAGTGGTGGCTGGTGTAATTGGCAAAAATAAGTTTAGTTACGACATGTGGGGAGAAGCCGTTAATTTGGCCTCAAGAATGGAAAGCCATGGGCAAGGCCATAAAATACAAACCACTCAAACCACTTATGACTTAGCTAAAGATGTTTTTCATTTTGTTGAGCGTGGCGAAATTCAAGTAAAAGGTGTCGGAAAAGTCATCACCTATTGGTTAATTGGGCGTAAATGATAAACTGCCCCGATAATTTCATGACGATATCCATTCAATGTACCAATTACATAATTTTGACCAAGAAACCTTCTTACGTGATTATTGGCAAAAAAAACCGCTAGTGATCAAACAAGGTTTTCGGGATTTTATCGATCCATTAGATGAGAACGAACTCGCTGGCTTAGCCCTTGAAGATTCGGTCGATTCTCGGTTAATCAGCCAACACAAAGAATCGTGGCATGTTGCTCATGGGCCGTTTGAGGATATCAATGCCCACTGCATAGGAGCGTGGAGCCTATTGGTGCAAAAGGTTGATCAATTTATACCTGACGCAGATGAACTAATGCGCTGCTTCGCATTTATTCCACACTGGCGCATGACAGACCTAATGGTAAGTTTCTCAAATGCTAAAGCAGGCGTTGGTCCGCACATTGACCAATATGATGTATTTATCATCCAAGGAAAAGGTACCAGACGTTGGCAAATAGGTTTGCCTGGCAATTACTCTGAATCGTTGCCCCATGCAGATTTAAAACAAATTAGCGACTTTAGCCCTGTTATTGATGAAATTTTGCAGCCTGGCGATATAATTTACATACCGCCGCACCATCCCCACAATGGTGTTGCCTTAGAAGACTGTATGAATTACTCAGTTGGTTTTAGAGCCCCTTCTCAACAAGAATTACTTACATCATTTGCTGATTATGCCTTAGAGCACAATCTCTTTAACAAGCGGTATAAAGATCAATCTGTTGAATTAAGGCCATTCCCTGGTGAAATAAAGCAACAAGAATTACAGCAATTTAAACGTTTGCTTTTAGAGAGCGTAAACACTCCGCATTTTGACCATTGGCTGACTCAATATTTAAGTGAAACCAATCGTTTATCCAGCAATGAGCTCAACGAAGAAGACAAATATAGTGAAGCAGAAATCAGTGAGCTGCTGCTAAGTGGCGTTTATTTTGTGCGTGAGACTGGCATAAAAGCGATGTTTACTGAACAGCAAAGCACTGAAAATGCAGACTTTATTTTTTTCGTCGAAGGGCAAATGTTTTCAATTGCCGCAGAGCATAAAAACTTCGTACTAAACTTTCTGAATTCCCCCAATTTCAGCCTAGAGTCACAAAAAAAACCAGAAATTTGTTTATTTTTTACACAAACATTAGCTAAACTGGTGAATTCAGGATTTTGGTTTCCTGAATAAAAGGAGTCAGTCATGGCGTTTACAGTAAGAAACGTCGACTGGGGAAACGAAGAACACAAGCTTCGTAAAATTAGAGAAAAGATATTTGTATGCCAATGGCGTATTCCTATCGAATACGAATTTGACCAACAAGACCATGGTGCAAGTCATGTATTGGTGGTTGATGAAAACAATCAAGAAGTAGCGACAGGTCGTATCACTCCCACGGGTGAAATAGGTCGAATAGCGGTTGAACCTCAATTTCGAGGTCCAGAAGTGTATCAATTACTTTTTAAAGCATTAATCAGTATTGCAGAACAACAAGGACTGCAACAAGTGCAGATTTTATGTGAGTTGGAAGGTGTTAATTATTATCAACAACAAGGATTCCGATCAGTCGGCTCGGTGTTTATGGATGCTGGGGTACCACGTCAATGTATGACGTGCGGTCTAGCAAACTTCACACTCAACAAAGTGGAATACACCCACTAGTTTGAAAAAGGGAGAGTTTAGTTGTGGTGAACCTTTCAAGGTTTTAACTACGCTCTACCCTATTGCCACCTTCTCAATGAAGACTTTCAAGCAGCACTTCTAAGGGGTGTTTAGGCTTGAACTCCGCCATTCTTGCCACCTGACTACGACACGAATAGCCTGTTGCAACAATTTGCTCTGGTAAAAATTGCGCAATTTGTTCTTGCCAACTTAGTTCATACAGTCCTTTCGATTGACTCACATGGCTTTGTTCATGACCAAAAGTGCCTGCCATTCCACAACACCCTACCGCAATGGGTTGTAGTGCTAACCCAAACTTACTAAACACAGTTTGCCACTGTGCTTCGCTGGCGGGCAACGCTGTTTTTTCACTGCAATGGCCAAATAAGGCATATCGTGCAGGTTCTGAAGGCACTGATTTTGCGGGTAAGTCGATAGTCAGTAACCACTCATGGACCAACTGCACCTGAAAACTTCCACGTTGGCCACCCAAAACCTTGGTATATTCATCTCGGTAACACAACACCATGGATGGGTCGATCCCTACCAACGGGATTGCAAGCTGCTGCAACTCGTTCAATAAACCAGCAGCATTTTGTGCTGTCTTCGCAAACTTATCCAAAAAGCCTTTAACATGCTGTGGTTTACCGTTAGGCATAAAGGGCAACAAGACAGGCTCATATCCCAATTTAGTGATCAACTGCGCTAAAGCATCAACCACACCGGCTTCGTAATAACTCGTAAACGGATCTTGCACAATACAGACTTTCTTGGCTTTTTGCGTTTCACTCAATCCTTTTAATTGGGCTAAATCAAAATGCTGTATATCGCTGTCCAACCGTTGCTCTAAAGTAGGTACCGACAAGTGCGGTGTGTCCACGTACCCCACGGTTTTACGAATCGAGTTATTGAACCAATCCTGACGCAAAAAGAAATTGACCATGCTGGGCATTTTCGCCATAAGCGGTGCCATATTTTCAATATTACCCACCAGATAGTCTTTTAATGGTCGACTATATCGGCGGTAATATATGTTCAAAAAGCGCGCGCGAAAGCCTGGTACATCAACACTAACTGGACATTGACTTGAGCACGCTTTGCACGCTAAACAACCGTCCATGACCTCCAATACTTCATGAGAAAAATCTGCCTCATGTTGCTTCGACAAACTATTCGATAGCTTGGTATACCATGCTTCAGATTTGCCTGACTTCTCTAGATTAGCAACATCGATATTCTGCTTAGACAGTAAACGTAACCACTCTCGAATGATGCCAGCTCTACCTTTAGGACTATGGCGTCTATCACCAGTGATTTTAAACGAAGGGCACATGGGCGATGTCGTGTCATAGTTAAAACACAAGCCGTTACCATTACAACTCATGGCGGGCTCGAATGATGCACGCACATCAATAGGAATTTGTCGGTCGAAACCGCCCCGCTTTTGATCAGACACCCTAACCAACGCATCACCAGATTCAAATGGCGTGCATATTTTGCCCGGATTCATTTTATTTAGAGGATCAAAGGCCGTTTTAATTTTTCGTAGCTCAGCGTAAAGCTCTTCACCAAAAAAGGTTGGAGAATATTCACTGCGATAGCCTTTACCATGTTCACCCCAAATCAAACCACCATATTTAGCGACTAAAGCAGCAACCGCATCTGAAATTTCAGGGATCATGGCTTCTTGCGCAGGGTCGCACATATCAAGTGCAGGCCTAACATGCAGAACACCTGCATCTACATGACCAAACATCCCATAGTGCAGGCCTCTGGCGTCAAGTAAAGCCCGAAACTCCATAATAAAATCGGCTAAGTTTTCTGGCGGAACACCAGTATCCTCGACAAAAGCTAGCGGTTTTTTTTCACCTTTGGTCTTACCCAATAAGCCCACTGACTTTTTACGCATGCCATAGATTTTATTGATTTCAGCTGTATCATAAGTTAACTGATATCCAATCACGCCGCAGCGATTAAGCTCAATATCCTTATCTAACCTGGCTCGTAATTCAGCAATTTTTAACTCAATCCCAGCTTGGTCATTGCTGTTGTACTCAACCATATTTAAACCCAAAACAACTTTATCGGGTACATCGGTAATTAAGTCTTTCACCGAATGCCAAATAATGTCTTGTTTGGCTAAATTCAATACATTGCTGTCTACGGTTTCTACTGACGTTGCTTGCGCGGCAACCATGCTAGGTGCATGGCGAAGAGCCGATTCAAAGGAGTCATATTTGATATTCACCAGTGCTTTATGTTTGGCAATAGGCGTAATGTTGAGTTTAGCTTCAGCCACGAAGGCCAATGAGCCTTCCGAACCGGTAATAACCCGGCTAATGTCTAGCTGACTTAGCTCATCATTTAAGGCATGTTCTAAATCGTAGCCCGTCAAAAAACGGTTCATGCGCGGAAACTTAGTTAAAATTTGTTCACGTTTACCCACACAGGTTTCGATCAATTGCTTGGCAATATTGCCCACGACTGTGGGTTCTTGTGCGAGAGTTTGCGCCTCATCCATAGACATGGGCTGCGAACGCAAAACCGTTCCATCTACCAGAACAGAAGTGAGTCCCAGCACGTGGTCACTGGTTTTTCCATAAACCAATGATCCTTGACCTGAAGCATCGGTGTTCACCATTCCACCAATAGTTGCGCGATTACTGGTGGATAAATCTGGTGCAAAAAAATAGCCCAAGGGGCGCAGAACATCATTGAGCTGATCTTTAACCACCCCAGCTTGCACTCTAACCCATTGCTCGTCGGCATTAACTTCTAACACTTTGTTCATGTAGCGCGACAGATCAACAATAAGGCCTGGCGTTAACGATTGGCCATTAGTGCCCGTACCGCCGCCTCGCGCTGAAAATCTAACCGAAGGAAATTGCGCGGCGGTTTGGCCTATCAGCGATAAATCGTCAATCGACTTGGGTAAAATAACCGCTTGAGGTAACTGCTGATAAATTGAATTATCTGTTGCTACTGCTAAACGGCTACCATAACTCATCTTAATGTCGCCGCTAAAAGCCGTCGATTTTAACGCAGCCAAAAAGTCACTGTAATCTGGAGCAATGGTTTCTTGTGGGTCAAGAAAGGGTAAGTTATTCATCATTAGTTTTTGATTTACCGCTTTTAACGTGGTTGAGAGTATACCTAATCCCGCAGCCTATTCTCTATATTACATCGGTATTAATTAGAGCAATTTGTATAAGACGCGGAGCTAATCACATCGCTTGTAACACTTATTTCATTCTGCTGTTTTCACCTTTGTTATACTGTTTTTAAGGTAAAAGTGATCATGGAGTATCAATTGAAAAAGCACATCAGAATTACGGTTGGCAGTGTATTTGCTGCCTTCGGCATCATATTTTTTATATTGCCCGGTTCGATGTTTGTTTTGCTACTGGGTTTAATGATGCTCAGTTATGACGTTCCCAAAGCTCGCGAATGGTTACGCTGGTGTCAGAACGCTATGAGCCAATCAGCTCGCAAACTCGATGCCTATTTATTAAAGCGCAAGTTCAAAAACTAGTTCTTATAAAAAATGGCTGCAACTGCAGCCATTTTTATTGCTTACTCGAGGGATTACTGTTTGAACGTTTCACCCAAGTACAACCACGTTTCAACTACGGTGTCAGGGTTTAACGATACGCTATCAATGCCCTGTTCAACTAACCATGCGGCTAAATCTTCGTGATCAGAAGGACCCTGTCCACAAATACCAACGTACTTACCGCGCTTTTTAGCCGCTTGAATCGCCATGGATAATAAGGCTTTAACAGCCGGGTCACGTTCATCGAATAAGTGTGCAATCAAGCCCGAGTCACGGTCCAAGCCTAATGTAAGCTGGGTTAAGTCGTTTGAACCAATTGAGAAGCCATCAAAGATATCAAGGAACTGGTCAGCCAACAACGCATTGGAAGGTAGTTCACACATCATGATCACTCGCAAACCGTTTTCACCTTGCACTAAACCTTCCTCAGCAAGCAATTCAATGACTTTCTTGCCTTCTTCGAGAGTACGTACAAAGGGGATCATGATTTCAACGTTAGTTAAATCCATATCGTTGCGAACCCGTTTTATCGCTTCGCATTCCAGGGCAAAACACGCTCGAAAATCTTCTGAGATATAACGGCTTGCGCCGCGGAAACCAAGCATTGGATTTTCTTCATCCGGCTCGTATTGAAAGCCGCCTACCAAGTTAAAATACTCGTTAGATTTAAAATCTGACATCCGCACGATTACTTTCTTCGGTGAAAACGCTGCCGCTATAGTTGAAATGCCTTCAACCAGTTTTTGAATGTAGTATTCAACCGGAGAGGCATAGCCTGCCATCATGTCAGTAATCTCAGCTTTTACATCTTCAGGCTGTTCATCAAAATTCAACAGAGCCTTAGGATGCACACCAATCATTCGGTTAATGATAAATTCTAAACGGGCTAAACCAACGCCTTCATGAGGTAAACGCGCAAAGTCAAAAGCGCGATCGGGATTACCCACATTCATCATGACTTTCATCGGAATACTTGGCATCGCATCAATACGCGAAGTGACAACATCAAAATCGAGCACGTCAGCGTAGATAAAGCCAGTATCACCTTCAGAACAAGACACGGTAATTTTGTCGCCGTTACTTATAAGATCTGTCGCATTACCACAGCCAACCACAGCAGGAATGCCTAATTCACGAGCGATAATTGCAGCATGACAAGTACGGCCACCGCGGTTGGTCACGATCGCCGAGGCTTTTTTCATGATGGGCTCCCAATCCGGATCAGTCATATCGGTCACCAATACATCACCAGGCTGAATCTTATCCATTTCAGCGACAGAGCCGAGGACCTTCGCGATACCCGCCCCAATTTTGTGACCAATCGCACGCCCTTCACACACTATATTAGCCTTACCATGTAAGCGAAAACGTTCGATTACTTGAATGTCTTCACGGCTTCGTACGGTTTCAGGACGCGCTTGAACGATATACAATTTACCGTCTATGCCATCCTTAGCCCATTCGATATCCATGGGGCGTTTGTAGTGACGTTCAATGATCAAGGCTTGTTTGGCCAATTCCATCACTTCATCGTCGGTCAATGAAAACTGTTTACCCAAGGCTTTTTCGTTATCAACAATTTCAACCTGCTTTCCGTGGCTAAGATCGTCAGAGTAAATCATTTTAACTAATTTACTGCCCAAGGTACGTCTAACGATTGCAGGTTTGCCTTTTTCAAGCGTAGGTTTGTGGACATAAAATTCATCTGGATTAACCGCGCCCTGCACCACCATCTCCCCCAAACCGTATGATGAAGTAATAAATACGACATCTTCAAAACCAGATTCGGTATCAATTGAAAACATAACGCCGGAAGAAGCACAGTCACTGCGCACCATACGTTGCACACCAGCGGAGAGTGCCACACCTTTATGGTCGTAGCCTTGATGTACTCGATAAGAAATAGCGCGATCGTTAAATAAAGAGGCATAAACGTGTTTAATGGCAACCATGACAGCATCAAACCCTTTCACATTCAAAAAGGTTTCTTGCTGGCCGGCAAATGAGGCATCGGGCATATCTTCAGCAGTAGCCGATGAGCGTACGGCAAATGAAGCTTCATCACCGGCTTCACCCTGCAATGTTTCAAAAGCAGATTTTATCGCTTGCTCAAGCTCTGGTAAAAACGGGGTATCGATGATCCAGTTTCTGATCGTTTCTCCTGCTTTGCCCAAAGCAGGAATATCATCAACATCCAAGCTATCAAGCAAAGTGTGGATTCGTTGCTCCAAACCACTTTGCTCAAGAAATAAGTTAAACGCGTTAGCGGTAGTAGCAAAACCACCAGGAACTTGCACCCCTGCGTTTGATAAATTAGAAATCATTTCACCCAGTGAAGCGTTTTTTCCCCCTACGACACCCACATCGCCCATTCCTAATTGCTGATACCACAGTACGTGCTCTTGCATTCCTTCAGTCTCCAAAGTGAAATTTGTCGGGTTACTTAGTGTGCTCGCTTGACCAATCACAGAGTAAACTTTTGCTATATACTCAATCGAAATTTTTATCTTTCTCAACGGGCTAGCTTTTTGCGTGGGGGATTTTAGAATGTTGCTTACACTAAAGTAAAATTTAATTTTTTCTGTAATTAAATTACAACAATGTTAAGGAAATGTTTTGCGAACAGCCTACTATATTTCGGATGGAACAGCGATTACTGCGGAGGTTTTTGGCCACGCACTCCTTTCTTTATTTACCATAGAGTTTAAACACATCACAATTCCCTTTGTGGAAACAGCAGAGCACGCGCTACAAGTTGTTAACAAAATATCTGAAAGTTTTCAAGATGATCAACAACGCCCTTTAGTGTTTTACACCATCGTTAATGTTGAAGTGCGCAAAATTATCTCAAAATCGGTGGGTATCAATTACAATTTTCTTGACCAATTTGTTGCACCTTTGGAAAAAGTATTAGGTGTGCCATCCAAACCAGAGAAACATCGTACCCACAGTATTCATGAAAAAACCTATGATATTCGAATCGAGGCAGTCAACTATGCCCTTGCAAATGACGACGGTTCAAATCTAAAAGATTATCATGAAGCCGATATCGTGCTTGTTGGTGTTTCACGCTCTGGTAAAACCCCAACCAGCCTATACCTTGCTTTGCAATACGGCATTAAAGCGGCTAACTATCCTTTTACCGAGGATGACATGGGTGACGTTTTAAAAATGCCGCCCGCATTAAAACGGTTCAAAGATAAATTGTTCGGCTTAACTATCGAGGCGGAGCGCTTACACCAAATACGGTCTGAACGCAGAGCCAATAGCCGTTATGCATCTTTAGCTCAATGCCGTATGGAATTGCGGGAAGTTGAAAACTTGTATCGTAAAGAAAAAATTCCCTTTTTAAATAGTACCCGCTACTCCATTGAAGAGATTTCTGCAAAAATTTTGGCCCAAACCGGCTTACAACGGCGAAAATACTAGGTTCTGTTTTTTATTGGAATCAGAAAAACGCGGTTTAGCCACTTTGCCCCTTCGCTGCTCGTTTTGACGGCAGCAACAGGCCAATAACAATGGCGAGTGGTTTACTTCGCATAAGCATGAGTATGAAGACAAAGTTCGCCCTCGAGCGCTTGAATATATCGAAACAATTGAGCCTTGGAGTCGCATGTTTCACCACACGACGACGCCTCTGCAAAAATAGGCATTGTTAGTGGCTTACTCTGATCGAAAAAATAAAACGCGAAGATTTAATATCCCTTTTTCATTTACCAGAGTCAGCACTTTACCGAGATGATGTTTGACAACGTATTGCGAGGCTGTTTGGTAGAGCACAACCCTTGCAAAATTTTTGTGTGAAGCGCTAAGATAGCGATGCTAGGGGTGCTTAGCGCGTTCAACTTCTCTTTGTTCGATTTCAAATATAACCATGTTGGCAAACTCTTGCAGCATGTCTAAGTCAGCGTCGCTTAATACACGTGGCTGGTCATCAATAAGACATAAGGTGCCAATGGCATATTCGCCAAATATAATCAGCGGCACCCCAGCATAAAAACGCACATAGGGTTCGTTGAGTACTAAAGGGTTATCAAAAAAACGTTCATCTGCTAGCGCATTAGGTACATAAAAAATGTTGTTATAGTTGATGGCGTGACCACAGAAAGAGATGTCTCTGCTCGTTTCACTTAACTCGATACCCTGACAAGATTTAAACCATTGGCGTTCTTTGTCGATAATAGTCACCAAAACATAACTCACATCAAAGTACTTTTTGACTTTCTTAGTAATATAGTCAAAACGCGCTTCTGGGGCAGTATCAAGAATATCTAACTTATATAGGGCTAGCAGTCTGTCAGTTTCATTTTTTGGAAAATCTGGAAATTTAATACCTACCTCAATTTAATCCTTAGGATTAATAATCAGTCAACATGGCTATCTATAATTTAGCCCCAGTGATCTTGTTTGCTCTGCCCTCTTCCTTGGCCTTTTCAGCCCGCAGCCTGCGTGCTTCTTTGGGATCAGCAATTAGGGGACGGTATATTTCAATTCTATCACCCTGCTTAGGCAAATCAGAAAGTTTACACGTGCGGTTCCAGATACCCACTTTTTGCACGTCTAGATCAATATCAGGAAAGCGCGATAAAATTCCAGACGCCTTAATCGCTTGTTCAACCGTTGTATCGCGCTCAATTACCACTTCAAGCAAAGCTTGTTTTGCTGGGGTTGCGTAGGCCACTTCAACTGAAAATTGGTGTTCGGTCATATTTTTATTTCTCTTCTACGCGCAGATCTTCTTGGCTCGCTCGGTGAACGCCACCACCATATTGCTGGCAATAGAATTAAAGACCTTACCAAAAGCAAACTCAACAATTTTACTGGAAAACGAAAAATCTAGGTTCAATTCAATTTTACAAGCACTGGGGCTCAAAGAAGTAATTGTCCAACCACCGCTTAATTTTGAAAACGGACCGTCAACTAAGTTCATTTGAATTGCTTGCCCACGAATTAAAGTATTTTCGGTAGTAAACCACTGTTTCACTCCCGCCTTTGAAATCAATATAGACGCTCGCATGCTGTCTTCATCTTGCCGCAACACTTCGGTTTTGGCACAACCGGGAATAAACTCTGGATATTTATCGACATCATTTATTAAATCAAACATAGATTCAGCACTATAAGCGACTAAGGCACTGCGCGACACGTTTGGCATTAATTCCCCACTATCATTACCAAAGTTGAAAACTGCATAAGGCTAACATATTTTACGCTAACACGTTCAATTTCAATGATTTTAGTTGTGTGCGACTGGACATGCTTTATAATGCCCGACATGAATATGAAGAAGTCCAAACCAAACAATAAACCTACCATTGCGCTAAATAAAAAAGCGCGTCATGAATACCACTTGCAAGACAAAATCGAAGCAGGACTGGAATTACAGGGATGGGAAGTAAAAAGCATTCGCTCTGGTAAAATTAATATTACCGAGAGCTTTGTGTCGATTGAAAAAGGTGAAGCCTTTGTTTTAGGCACGACCATTCAACCTCTAAATCAAGCGTCGACTCACGTTGTCTGTGATCCAACCCGGAAGCGTAAGTTGCTCATTAAACGTCGTGAACTGGATAAACTTATCGGCTCTGTAGAACGTCAAGGTTACTCTATTATTCCAACTGCCATGTATTGGAGTAAAAATTGGGTAAAACTTGAAATTTATTTGGCGAAGGGTAAGCAGGAACACGACAAACGGGATTCGATTAAAGACCGTGATTGGGCCCGCGATAAAGAACGTATGATGAAACATAAGGTCTAATAAACCTGTATGTATCTAACCGAAGCCGAGCATTGTCCTCGGCTTTTTTATTGCGTTAAGCTTGTCGCGTATTTCAATAACCATGAACAGGACGGCGCTTTGCTCAGCTTCTTATGAAGGGAAAGAGTCGCTAATAGCTTGTCTATAGGGTGCGCTTCAGTTATCTCAACTCCATTAACGCACCAGGAATTAAGTACTATGTTTAGTCACGCAATCGCTCGCAAACCCTGTCGTTCCATGGTCAAAGGAATAACCTCAGCCAAACGTGGAAAGCCCAATTTTGAGATAGCCTGTGAGCAACACGATGATTACATATTGGCACTACAAGAATGTGGTTTAAGCGTCACAGTGCTTGATGCATTAGAAGCCTTTCCAGACTCCTGTTTTGTTGAGGATGTCGCGTTGTTTACACCTATAGGGGCTATTTTAACCCATCCTGGCACGTCCAGCCGACAAGGTGAAGTAAAGTTCATCACTGAAGTAGTGAACCAATTTTATCCTTGTCCAGATATCATTGATGCCCCCGGCCACCTAGAAGCTGGTGACATCATGATGGTTGGAGGACATTTTTATATTGGTTTGTCTGGCCGTACCAATCGCCAAGGTGCACAACAATTGATTCACTTGTTAGCTAAACAAGGTTTGTCTGGTTCAATGGTGAACATGTCAGGGTTGCCGCACCTAAAAAGGTCTTTAAGTTATTTAGAAAATAACAATTTACTGACCTTCGGAGAGATGCATCACCATGCCGATTTTAGTGACTACAACCGTATTGAAATGAGTGCCAATGAACGCTATGCCGCGAGTAGCGTGTGGATCAACGGTACAGTGTTAGTGCCTAAAGGATTTCCAGAAGCACTCGCGACCATTCAGTCACTGGGTTATGCCAGTCGTGAAGTAGCAATGTCAGAATTTCAAAAACTCGATGGTGGCCTAAGTGGTTTGTCGTTACGCTTCTAATTTAAGTCATGGACTAATCAAGCTCAGCCGCATGCAGATTTCGGTAGCGCTTAGTCAATTTAGCTAAGCGCAATTGATCGTCTAATAGTGCAAGCCATGCCCAGCTATCTTTTTTAGGAGCCTGACCTTTACTCATTCGCCTAAGCTGTTTTTTGATCAAGGCCATAACAGCAAGCGCACTGAGGGTTTTGTCTTGCCAATTCACTGACGGAATAAAACCAACCCGCTCAGGATGATTAAGCCATTGTTTAGGTAAGTCGGGCGTATAAGCCAAAGCACTTGCCATGCCCACCAGCGCAACGCCACTTTCAATGACTTGTTCGGCAATTTCTAAACGCCTGATCCCGCCTGTTGTCATTATTGGGATCTGACTTTCAAGTGCTATTTTACCGGCAAACTCTAAAAAATAGGCCTCTCGTGCTAAAGTGCGCTCATCCGCGCTACGACCCTGCATGGCTGGCGCTTCGTAACTACCTCCAGACAATTCCACCATGTCAACGCCGTATTCAGTCAACCAATAAACGACTTGCTGGGCATCCTTCACATCAAAGCCACCATGCTGAAAATCTGCTGAATTAAGCTTGACCGCTAAATCAAATTTAATCCCACATGCCACACGCACTTGTTCAACAATGTTCAACAATAATCTAGCTCGATTCTCAAGGCTACCACCCCAACTATCCTGACGTCTATTTGTCAGAGGTGATAAAAACTGTGCCAGTAAATACCCGTGAGCCGCATGCACTTCAACCCCGTCAAAACCAGCCTCCTGGGCTTTTTGAGCAGTAGTAACAAAGCGCTTGATCACATCTTGTATTTCCTGTTCATTCATCGCTTTTGGCGGAGCAAACAAAGCGGAATGTTTGCCTAGATTTAAGGCCACATCTGAAGATGATAATACCTTACCTCCCATGCGTTTATAGACTTGGCGCCCAGGGTGGTTTATTTGCATCCACACCTTGCAATTATGTTGCTGTGCTTGTTTGGCTAATTGACTATAGGGCTCAAGCTCAGTGGACTTTTCTAACACCAAACCACCCGGTCCTGTCATGGCTAATCGATCAACCATCACATTACCAGTGATAATCAAACCCACTCCCCCTCGTGCCCAGGTGCTATATAATTGCATCAAAGGCTCATCAGGCAATTGGTAAACATTTGCTAAATTTTCTTCCATCGCTGCTTTAACTAAGCGATTCTTGAGTTGATTACCGTTTGGCAAGGTAAAAAGGCTGAATACATCTTGCGGCATGTGTGGTTTCCTGGGAGTTAGCACGCTAAAACGTAGGCTAACACAAACTAGATAAAAGCTAATCATGCTCCCTAGGGATGAATGCTTAAAAACGTTATTAACATTACCCACGAACTGTTTAAAAAACAGACGAAAAACAAAGATTTAAAACTTAGCTTGGTACAAACGCCAAGTGCTGTGTTAACATAACAGCGTTGGCAGTTTGCAGCCAACACACTCTGGGGCTGATTTTGGATTCGACAGGATGCTTGAGGCTTTAGGTGCATGCAGAGGAGCGGTTTGCCTCTATAAAAGCCGCAAACAAATAGTCGCAAACGACGAAAACTACGCTCTAGCCGCTTAATAACCGGCTGAGCCCTTCCACTCATACTCTTTCTGCTAGTAGAGGTTCGGAAGGTCATCCCAGCAGAATAGCGAGGGAACCTTGTCTAAGGGTGAACCGCGAAACAGTATTAGGCCAGCTATGAGAAATCCTGTTTGTCGGAGTTCAAAATAGTTAAATAAATGACAAAATAAGCATGTAGTACCGACGGTTGATGTATTTTGGACGGGGGTTCAAATCCCCCCAGCTCCACCAAATACAATAAAAAGGCTCATCAGTAATGATGGGCCTTTTTTGTTCGCAAACCCTTAGCGGATGAATAAACAACCCTCGTCCTATTCACTCTCGCGCTAATCTGCAACTCAAAACCACAAGCACGATTATATATCACTCACCACCCACTTATTTATGCTACATTGGGTGGTTGCTTGATATTTCGAGCAATATTTGCCTACCCCACTGAGTGCCACATTATGAGCAAAGAACGCAGTAGTAAAAAAGAATCGAAGAAACAACCTGCTTTATCCCCTAAAGAAAAAAAAGCCGCCAAGCAAGAGAAGAAAACCACCAAAAATATGTTTGATCTGTAATAGTTCTTTAAGTGAAGTCGGCGCAATAAGCTGACTTTACCTAACTCCTTTTCTTTCAAACTTTCCCTTTGAGCTAGCATTTACAAACCATTTATGGGGTTGTCGCTAGGATTTCCCTGCAAAACCTAATTGCGTTCTAGCATTGAAGGTTTAAACAATATTGACTTAGTTTGCCTTGATAACAGTTTATCTTGAACACGGTAATTACGACCCCATTGTAACCTACGACGACATACTCTCTTACCTAATAATGCTCTGTTGTGCGCAGTAAAAGCTGAACTTTTAAGCCCTGTTTAGATACATTAATACTAATTTATGTCTTAATAGGGCATTGAATCTAGTTAGGTTTTGGAATTTTTCTACTATGACCCCAGCACAAATTTTTTTCTGGTTAATGGCATCCTTAGGTAACGCCACAGCACTTTTTACCTATTTAACCTTTTTCAACTTACCGTCTTTGCTGCTAGTACTTTTTATGGCTGCGTTTACTCTAACCGGCTTGTACGATTTGTTTTTTAGCTCCCATACACTTAATCGTTTGTATCCAGTATTGGCGTACTTGCGCTATATGATGGAGTCAATAAGACCTGAAATTCAGCAATACTTTATCGCCACCAATACTGACGAACGGCCCTTTAACCGTGAACAACGGGAGCTCGTTTACCGTCGTGCTAAAAACGTTAACGACACACTACCCTTTGGAACGCAACGAGATTTGATGGAAAACAACTATCTGAGTATTTGGCATTCTATGCACCCTCGAACCGTAAAGGAGCAAAGCAAACGGATCTTGATTGGTAGCTCACAATGCGCATTACCTTATTCTGCATCTTTGTTGAATATCTCAGCCATGAGTTATGGCGCATTGAGCAGCCATGCCATTGAAGCATTGAACCTTGGGGCCAAGTTAGGTGGCTTTGCCCATAACACTGGCGAGGGAGGCGTCAGCCCTTATCATTTAAAACATGGCGGAGATATTATTTGGCAACTCGGTACAGGCTTGTTTGGCTGCCGCACGAAAGATGGCGGCTTTGACGAAGACAAATTCTCTAATATGGCCAATAAACCTGCTATTAAAATGATTGAGATTAAACTGAGTCAAGGTGCTAAACCTGGCCACGGAGGGGTATTGCCTAAAGCCAAAATTAGTGACGAAATTGCACAAATTCGTGGCGTATCACAAGATGAAGACTGCGTATCGCCGCCCATGAACCCTGAATGCCCTACGCCTATTGCGTTAATGGAGTTTGTGGCGCGACTGCGTAAATTAAGTGGCGGCAAACCCATTGGCATTAAATTATGCATAGGGCATCCGGCTGAATTTTTAGCCATTTGTAAAGCCATGGTCAGCACCGGTATTCTTGTTGATTTTATCACTGTCGATGGAGCTGAAGGTGGCACAGGTGCTGCGCCGGTCGAATTTAGCAATCGTTTAGGCATGATGTGTTTAGAAGGGACCTTTATTGCTCACCAAGCCCTTATTGGTGTGGGCTTGCGAGATGAGATACGAATTATCGCCTCTGGTAAAAGTGCCAGTAGCTTTGATATCTTATCCAAGATGGCGATGGGAGCAGACACCGTAAACGCTGCTCGCACTATGATGATGGCCTTGGGTTGTATTCAATCACGGTCGTGTAATACCAATACCTGCCCCACTGGCATTGCAACCCAAGATCCCAAGCGCTCAAAAGCCATTGATATAAAAGCCAAGAGCCTGAGAGTAAAACAATTCCAGCATAATACTTTGCACAGTCTTTATGAGCTTGTGGGTAGTATGGGCTTGGACGATCCGGCGATGTTGTGCCCTAACATGCTCAAACGCCGCACTTCAGAAGGCTTGCTAGAAGCTGCACCGGGTATCGTACCCCCTTTAGACGCCAACCAACTAGTGGACAACCATGCTTCCGGTGTGTGGCAGCGTTGGTGGCACTTAGCTGATCAAGAACAATTTTATGTGCTCGATAACTGCACACCCAAACCGCAAATTGCGGTAGTAAATCTATAAAGAATCATAGGTGGTTGTTTGTTTTCTTTGGCAAAACGTTTCCAGTGGGCATGCCTATTATCAAGCATTACATGGAAGTACCTGATAAAGACTCTAGCAATAGATTATTGTGGTGAATAAATGAGGGCAAGGCGACTGTCTCGCCTTGATTGTGTAGCTACCCTCTATCATTAATAACTATGCGTACCTCGAGTCGGATAGTTATGCTCCATGGCATATTCTAATCCGCTAACAAAACGGTCGATATCCGGGCGAATAAAGGGCGCATTCGCGATCTCTACCATGGTAATTTTGCCCTTTGGATTTACTAAAAATAATGCGGGTTCAGCAAAGAGGTGATCTGTTTCAGTGTTGCTGGTAGGTTCTGAAATATACAGCCCGAGTTTTTTCATATCTTCAACTTGTAGTTCAAGAACAACAGGGAAACTGACGTCCAAGCCTTTGTCTTTAAATTGTGCTAATTGTTGTTTATCGTCAGCCGAAACTGCAACAAGTTCAATATCTAGAGCATTAAAGCGACCGGTAAAAAGGTTGAGTTCATTGAGGTACTTTAAACATATAGGGCAATGCTGACCCCGATAGACCGTCACTAATGTCCATTTTGCGGTAGTCGCTTTATTGTGAACATCCACTAAGGCTTGCTCTCTACCATCTTCTGTTTTTACTTTGATATCGGGAAAGGTTTGACCGGCTTTTAGTATTTGATTTTGCATTTTACCTCCGCTCCAATTGGGCAAGTTTATACCTAATCAATTGGTTTTGTTGGCTTGTAGATTCGATTCCCAGCAGGTTAACTCGGTACTGCTGACTGACTTTGCATATTCACTTAGTAAATCGTATATCGCACAGAAGCTCTATTACAGCTTACACGCTGTGGCTACCCTAGCTGGCTATTGATGAACTTAAATGTATTGCAACAACGCTAAGCGAACAACATGCCAGCTAGTTAAGTAACTGATATGAAATGTTTTTTATCTAGATCAACGCTAAGGAGCTGACGTTAAAAGGCAAAGAAGATGAAAGATATACAGGCGACAAGTAGAAACTTCACAGTAAACATCACTAAGCGTGTAAATGAGAATAAATAACCCGTAAGGTAGTTAATAATGATTTTTTCAGGCTCGGCCACGCTATTGTAATATTATCTATCAGACCTTGAGCACAATCAGCTTCTAAGCGACTCATTTGGTCTGACAAGGCAAGTGAGTTGACATGTGTTGTCAGCTTAGCAAGGCCTGCCATTGTTTGTTTGATGTGTGCCAAGTCCTCATGCTGCATAGCGATATCAGCAGCGTTAATCGCTTCGTCCAGCTCATCCATCAGAGTCGTCAATGCAATCGGCAGCGGCAAGTTTGTTGTTTGTTGTTGCAAAAAAGGCAATAAGGCAAACCAGGCATGTGGATTAGCCGGCAAAGGCAATTGGGCAAAATGCGACCCGGCTCGTTGATGCGTTTTAGGCTCATCAGCATGGGCTTGTTGAAGCTCAACTTTGTGGGCAGCCACTAAAGTTTGTTCTTGCTTGGCCAATCGGGCTTGGCTTAATTGCACCTGCTGCTGTGCGTCTTGCAACGATTTTTCTTTTAGCGCTAATTGAGATTTACTAGCGGTAAGTGCTTGTTCTAATTTTTCTAATTGTTGGCTTAGCTTACTCTGGCTGGAATCTTGTGCATCTAAACTTTGTTTACGGTTATCGTATTCTTGCTGCACCTTGCATAACTCTTTAGTGAGCTCGCCTTGCTTAGATTGTAATTCATTAATACTGTGTTCACTGCCCTGTAAGACTTGTTGCTGCTCAGCCAATTGTTGTTGCAAAGCAAGCTCTTGTTGTTCTTGACGTTGTAAACGAGCAGCTAATTCTTGTGCTTCTTGGCGCGCTTTATTCAGTTCTTCTTGCAGTTTCTGCTCGCCTGATACGGTTTGGCTCACTTGCGATTCGGCTTTTTTAAGTGCGTGAAGGTGCTTATCGAGAGTGTCTTTCATGCTCAGATTCTGCTGCTGTGCGTGGTCTAAAGCCTGTTGTAACTGGTGTTTTTGCTGTTCGATTTCTGCTAAAAACTGACGACGCTCTTCTTCGCTGCCTTGCATTAATTCTTGTTGTTTAGCGGCTCGTTTCTCAACATCGGCTAATTCGACACTTAACTGCTCCACTTGATGCTGTTGTTCTAAGCGCTGACGTTTCTCTGCATCCGCTACCCGTTGTTTTTCATCTAATTTTTGTTGCGTTTTCTGCAGGGCTTGCTGCTTAGCGAAAGCCTCATTTTTAAGTGCTTCTTGCTGTGCTAGCCATTGGCTTTCGCTCTGTTGAATTTGCTGTTGTTGTTGCTCCTCGCGCTTTTTAAGTATGAGCAAGTCTTGTTGCAACTGAGCAAAAATAGCTTGATGCTTGGCTTTATCTTTTATTTCTGCTTCAGTTTGTTGTTTGGCTTCGCTGAGTATGTCTTCACTCTCTTGCAATTTTTGCTGCTTTTGCAGTAGTTCATGTTGCAATTGTTTTTGCTGTTGCTGCCATTGTTGACTAGCCTGCAGCATTTTCTGCTGACGCAACTCAGCCTCACGCTCCATTACTACAAGTTCATTTTGTAAGGTAATCAAAATAGTGTGTTGTTGCTCTTTTTCTGCTTTTTCTCGCAAAGAGGCTTGCTGAGTCTCATCAAGCTGCTGTTGTGTCGCTTTTAGCACGGCCTGTTTGGCTGCTAACTCTTGTTGTAACTGTGAGTGTTGTTGCGCCATATTGCCTTGCTGTTGCTGACTCATTTCTTCAAACTTTTCCATCTCATGTTGCAAATGCTCTATGTGACGGGCCTTACTCGACAATTCGGTTTGCGCACTGTGACAGGCAAATTCCAGCTCGCGACGCTCCTGCTCGGCTTGTGCACTGGCTTTACGCTGGTTAATCAACGATTCACGCAACTTTTCTGTTGCGCGCCCCGAGCTACTTAACTGCGACTGCAGGGTATTGATTTGACTACTCACATCTGAAATTTGTTTGTCTTTATCAATAATAGAGGCTTTTAGTACGTCGATTTGAGTCGCAAAATCGTGCATTTTTTGCTGCTGCACTTGTTGTTCGTGTTGCAAGGACTGGGTAGTTTGCTCACTTTTGGCTAATTGATTTTGCACGTTTGTATATTTGCGTTCAGAGTACTGCAAGGCATCAGCTATTTGATTGCGCTGCTCTTGTAACCCGCGCACTTTAACTACTGAACTTTCTAATTGCTTGCTCAACGCTTCGTTTTCATCTTGGCTATGGGCAAGCTTTTCACGGCTGCTTTGATACGCTTGCTGCAACTGCTCGATTTGTTGATTACTATCTTGATGAGCTTGCTCTAAATCAGAAATCGTATTTTGTTTTACAGTTAAATCTATTTGCGCTGCTTGCAACTGGGTTTGTGTTTCGGCCAAGTTTTTAGCTTTGTTTGCCAGCAGATCTTGGCTGCTTTCTAATAGTTGCTGCTTTTCAGCCACTTTACGCTCCGCAGCCTGATGCAAATTAATCGCTTCTAAGCGTGCCCGTTCTGCCTCTTTAATGGCGCGGAAATCTTTCCAAATACATAATACTTGTACGCAAACATTTGCCTTTAAAATAGGCACCAGCTCGAGCTGGCAAGGCTGGGTTAGCTGGTTTATTTGGTGCTCCCATAACAGCGACTGCTTTTTCCCACTTTGTCTCACCTTAGTGATGGTTTGCGCTAGGGTTCTCGCCAATTCAATGTTTTGATTAAAGCGTTCATCACAGGGCGAAAGTGCCAGTAGCTGCTGTGGTTCTTGTACCGCAAAAAAGTCAGCGGCGGCTTGATTCGCTTTAATAAAACTCAATTCGTCCAATAAGGCCATGGGCTCGTTACAATCAGAAAAAATACGCTCAAAGCGCTGAGTTTGATACAGCTGCTCTGACGTATCGCTAATCCAACAAAGGTGCTCTTTGAGCTCTTTATCAAAGACATCAATGGTAATTGCACTGGGCAACGAAGCGCCATTTTTACCGCTTAAATTTGCCTGATATTGATGTAGTCGCCCTTCTTTTTGCAGAATTTTTACCGCAGTTGCTGCAGAGCTTGGTTCGGTAAACAATTGATATAGATTGCTTTTTTTCAAATCTTTAGGGCTTGTACCCAAGCGTTTTACCAGAGTGTCATTCGCCTCTAGTATGTTGTCGTTGCTGTCGGTAATTGCAATAGACAAGGGCGCTAAGTTGAGCAAGTCTGTGAACCGTTTGCAGGCTTTGTCGGCAGTTAATTTAGTGTTTCTAAGCTCGGTGACATCTTCAAATATTCCTAACATACCGGCTTTATTGCCTTGTTTATCAGCGTAGTGTTTAAGGCTAAAGCGCAGGTACCGGACGTGATTATCGAGTGTCCTTAGGGTGAATTCTTTACTTTGACCGACTCGAGAAAAAGGGCTATCGCACTGTGCAGTTGGATGCAGTTGGCGGATATCTTCAGGTAAAAAATCCAGCTCGTGAACAAAGCGTGATTTGACTTTATTCTGATGGGTTTTAAACAGACTCTCAAAGGCCGCATTACACGAGAGTATTTGCCCCGACACATCGAGTAAATACATGCCATTGCGAGTAGAATTAAACACGGCTTGAGATAAATGTAAGCTGACCTCTGCCTGTTTAGTTTGCTCTGCAAGTTCAGATAGGTTTTGTACGATAAGTTCAACAAGAACAGGCTCACCTGTCACAGATCGGCTAATAACCAAAACAAAAACTTGCGTTAGAATTGGCTGTGATGCGCCACTAAACTGGCAACGAAAATCGCTCTGCTCTTGGCTTTTTATTCGCTCAATGGCTTGATTAAATTCATAGCGATCAGTGGATTGAATAAGTGAATTAAACTCGCTCAACTCACCGCTAAGTGCTGCATGCTCATTTTGTAATAGGGCAGCAAACTCAACATCCCCATGATAGGTTTTTTTAGTTAAATCTAGGCTTACTCGAGCCAACTTTGTTAGAGACAATCGAGCGTCAAATTGTGTAAGTTGCTTAGCTTGTTGGTCAATTTTGAGTTGGTAGTTAGTGATGTCGGTTAGAGAAACGATATAACAAACCGAGGCTGAGAAGTCTGCTGGACGGTTTATAACGATGGCTACATGCCTATTTCGTTCAAACACTTGCACTTTGTCATGCGTAGTTTGGCCGAACAGTTGCATTAACTTAGCTTGGTTTTGTTGGTTAAAGCAGTCATTAAGATCAGTATGTAGGATGTCGTCGCTACTTTTTCCCAGTAAATAACATGCTGCCTGATTCAGGAAAACAATGCGTTTGTTTTTATCAAGGTGAACCATGCCTTCATTAAAATTATCCATTAACGCCAGAGTCTGTGTTAGCGTTTGGCGTTGTTGCGCCCAAAGGTTGCGCTGCACTCGAAGTTTAATTTTTAACATCAAAACCAAATATAGCACCACAACAAATAGCCCAGCCCATGTGTATAAAGCGAGTTCAAATTGCTTAGTAGGAAGAGTTTGTAGCGGTTGAACAAGGGCAAAGCTAGCATGACTGAACAACATAAATGCGGCGCACACTAACTGCGTACCTCGCTTTTTGATAACCGCCTGTGGCATACCGCTTCCTATTCTGACTTGAACCATCCGCCAGACTACGCCCAACAACCTCAATATGAAGTATTGAATATGGGAAAAAGGTATGAGCTTAAATACACAAGGAAGACAGTAAAGCAAAGAATCGATGGGTCTCAAGACATAAACAGGCACCGACTAACGCACCTGTTTATTTGGTATTAGGCATAAAAAAGGCTTAGTCTACGCCACTGATTTTTTTAGCTTCTCTAACAATACGTAATTTACCGGTACCATTAATAAGGTGATAAAAGTCGCAAAAATAATACCAAAGCCCAAAGAAACCGCCATCGGAATTAAAAATTGAGCTTGGGTAGCTTTTTCAAATAACAGGGGCATTAGACCAATAAACGTGGTCAAGCTAGTGAGCATAATTGGCCTAAATCTAACAACACCTGCTGACGCAACCGCCTCCATCAGAGGCAATCCTTCACTGCGTTTTTTATTGATAAAATCAACTAACACTAAAGAGTCATTAACCACTACGCCAATGAGAGCCAACATGCCAAGCAAACTCATGATGGTTAAGTCCATGCCCATGATCCAATGTCCCATCACGGCTCCGATCATGCCAAAAGGAATAACACTCATCACAATAATCGGTTGCCAGTAAGATTTAAGCGGAATAGCTAACAAACCATAGATAATAAAAAACACAAACACTAAGGCCCAAGCTAATGATCCAAAAGACTCCGCTTGCTCTTTTGCTTCGCCCTCCATGGTATAGCGCACCCCAGGATATTGATTCATTACTTCATCGAGGTAAGCTTTTAAGTCAGCTTGCAAGACCGTCATATTAGTCTTACTTTTTTCGATATCCGCACTCACGTTTAGGGTCCTAAAACGGTCGACTCTTAAGATACTGGAAGGACTCTGGCCAGGAATAAGTTTGGCAACATGTGACAGCGGCACACTGCTACCTGTGGGCGTAGCAATTAACATATCTTGTAAGTCTGATAAAGAGCGGCGCTCTTCGATGGGCAGACGCACCATCACACGAACGTCATCTCGGCCACGTTGGATGCGTTGTACCTGAGCACCAAAAAACGAGTTACGAATTTGCGTTGATACTTGTACTCGGTTCAACCCCAAGGCAAGGCCTTGTTCGCTTAATTCAATTTGCAGCTCTTGTTTACCGTCAGACATGCTATCAGCAATATCAAATACCGTAGGATAAGTGGCTAATCGCGCTTTTATTAACTGAGCCACTTCTTGTAGCGTATCGAGGCTGTTGGCACTTAATTGAATATCAATAGGATCAGAGCTACGGCCTATTTCAGCGCGATAGGTTAGGCTTTCTGCTCCTGGAATATCCCCTATCATATCGCGCCACTGTGCAACTAATTGCTGGGACGTAACAGCAGATTCACGCTTTTCAGCAGGGGTAATTTCAAAACGCACCTGGCCAGAATTAGACGCGCCACCTCTACCGCCAGTGGTCGCTAGTATATTTAAAATCACGCTTTCGTTAGTATCTGCATCGCGATACTTGTCTTGCAAAATACGAGCTTTGTCAGCCATAGCAATCACGTGATTATTGGTGACATCAAAGGGAGTACCGGTGGGAAGCGTTAAACTCACTCGTACTGTTTCACTGGGTATGCGTGGAAAAAATACAAATTTGGTCCAGCCGCTCATGATAAGGGCTAAAATGATGACAAAGGTGCCAATAAATAAACTTAAGGTGGTGACTTTATTATTCAGTACTCGCTTTAATACCGGCTTATAGTACTTGAGGATCGCCCGTTCAAAACCATCAGCAAAGCGTTGTTGCAGTTGCTCTATCTTTGAGGGATGACCTTTTTGATCGCGCAATTTGAGGTACTTTAAGTGTGCGGGTAACACAAACTTTGATTCAATCAGTGAAAATAGCAGCACAGGAATAACCACCACTGGAAGCTGAGCGAACAAGGCACCGCGCGCCCCTTCAATGAAAGCAAGGGGTAAAAACGCAGCTACGGTGGTCAATACACCAAACGTCACCGGCGTAGCAACTTCAAGAGTGCCCTTAATTGCGGCTTCTTCACCTGATTTAGCCGTTTTTAAGTGGGTATACACATTTTCGCCCGTGACAATGGCATCATCAACCACTATCCCTAGCACTAAAATAAAGCCGAACAAACTCATAACATTAAGGGTGACACCAAATAATGGCATAGCCAAAAACGCGCCCATGAAAGACACTGGAATGCCGATAAAGACCCAAAACGCGATAGCGGGACGTAAAAACAAGGTTAATAACGCCAGTACCAATACGCCGCCTTGCAGAGCATTGGTGGTTAAGGTAGCCAGGCGACTTTTCACTAATTCGGAGTCATCATCCCAGTAACTCAGCTCAAAGCCTTGGGGCAGATTTTCTTGCTGCTGTTCAATGAACTTTTTTACTTCATCGGCCACCGTAATAGCGCTTTGTGGACCGATGCGATAAATATCCAAAAATGCAGCTTGTTTACCATTAAAACGAGTGCGCACGGGGGTTTCTTCAAAATCATCACTGATTTGAGCAATATCACCTAAGCGAATAATAGTGCCGTCGGTCTGATTTTTTATCACGATGTTGGCAAATTCATTTTTACGATAGGCTTGGCCCTTACTGCGGATCAACACATCTCCACCGTCGGTTTTTAAATTGCCCGCTGAAACATCACTACTGAAACTGGCAATGGCACTTGAAACTCCAGCTAAGGTAAGATTGTATTGGCGCAATGTGTCTTGGCTAATTTGAATGGCAATCTCGTAATCACGCACACCGCTTAGCTCCACTTGGGTAACATTCGGTAAAGAAAGCAGTTGATCACGCACATGCTCAGCAAATTCACGGGTTTCTTTTTCACCGTAATCACTGGCTACCGTTACCGCCATCACTTCACGTTTACGTTGAGCTAAGGCCACCACCGGCTTTTCTGCGTCCACAGGAAAGGTATTTATGGCATCAACACGGCTTTTAATATCAGCGAGTTGCTCACGGGGATCATAGCCATTTTCTAATTCGATAACGACCGACGCAGAGCCCTCTGACGAACTGCTGGTAATATGCTTAATACCTTCTAAATCTTGTACCGCCTCTTCGATTCGAATCGCTACGCCTTTTTCAACATCTTCGGGGGTTGAACCGCGTAACGACACCGACACACTAATGGTGTCTGCTTCAAAAGAAGGAAAAACTTCAAGTGGGATCTTAGTGGATAAGGAAAACAAGCCGGCCAATACAATACTGATTAATAATAGGTTGGCCGCAACATGATTTTTAGCGAACCAAGCTATCATGCAGTGGCTCCTTTATTGTCAGCAGTAAGTGCTTTATTTTCTCTCGTAGGTTTATCTTTCGTTTCACCTTTGATACTCACCGCAGTGCCTGAGCTCACTTGTCCTAGCGGCGTTAACACCAGTTGCTGCCCAGCTTCTAAGCCTTTAGCAATAATGCTTTGACGGCTATTTTGCCAACGGATCTCGATGTCTTTACGTTTTAGAACGCCGTCCTCAACAATGTAAACGTAACTTCCTTGATATATCGTTGAATTAGGGATAACGAGGACGTCTTGTAAGTTGCGCCCTGCTATTTTAGCGTTGACATATTGGCCTATTTTAATGGGATATCTGTTGGTTGCGGTTGCTTTATAGGGGTCGTTAATTTGTGCAACCACATATAATTGCTGGGCATTGGCATCGATAGCACCTTCGGTACGCACTAAGCTGCCGACCCAAGCTTGTTGCCCCACAAGATCAGACTGAAATTCAACCATTGCGCCGCTCGAAGCCAAACCTGCATCACGAAACTGCTCAGGTAGTTCAAGCAGTTCCAAATCTTTGTTTCTAACAGGTAAACGAATTTCTACCTTATCGGTGGCGAAAATCTCAGCCAGTTCGCTGTTATTTGCCACAACTTGGCCAATATCCACATTTTTAGTTAACACTCTGCCGGCGTAAGGCGCTTTTACTTGCGTGCGCTCTAAATTAAGTTGCGCTTTATCGAGGGCTGCTTGGGCAGAAAGCACACTGGCTTTTGCCGCTTCAAGCTGCGGTTTACGCAACACTAAACTGCTGGCCTCTTGGCCATTGCCCAATCGTTGCCAATCCGTTATCGCTTGCTTGGCTCGCGCCTGCTCTTCCAACAAACTTTGCTCAGCTAATAATATATTGGCTTGCGCGGTTTTGACATCGGCGAGATGATCACGGTCATCAATTTGCACAAGCACGTCATCTTTACTAAAGAATCCCCCTTCGCGAAATTGAGCTGATATTTGAGTAATTTGCCCCGAAACCTGGGCCACTAAGTTGCTTTGAGTGCGCGGTTTAACAATACCGTAACTGTCTACTTGCACCTGATATGATTGAGCTTGCAGTGTGTGAGTTTCTACCACTATTTTGGCTGTCTTGGGCGTAAAGCCACGCTGAGCCTCGGGGGGATTACCCATAATAAATTGAAACAACACCACCGTCGCAACTAGGATTAGCGCGGGGATGACTCGTTTAGTTATTTTAGAACTCATGCTTAGTTTTCACTTTTGGAAAGTTGGGTTGTTGAAAAATTACCGCCTAATGCAATATGCAAACTGACTCGATTGGCGATAAGTTGATTTTTTAAATCAATCAGCGAACTTTGCGCATCATAAGATCGTCCTTGGGCATCAAGCACCGTGGTATAACTGACAAGGCCGCTTTGATACTGTTCAAAAGACAACTGTTCCGCTATCACTGCATTGTCGCGCGCGGCTAAGGTAGCTTGATATTGTTGTAATAATGACTCTTCTTGGTTTATGCCACTTTCGACACTGTTAAATGCAGAGTACAACGCATCAAGATACGCTTGCTCACTTTGCTTTAGGCTTAACAAGGCAATTTTTTCGTTTGCCTTGAGACTTCCCCCTTGAAACAAGGGAGCACTGATTCGGCCTATTAACGACCAAGCTAAGCTGGCGGGGCTTAGCACGTCACTTAAAGTCTCACCGCCGTCACTCAGTGAAGCGCCAATGGCTAAGCTTGGAAAACGTTGTTTATGAGCAAAGGCTAATGCCGCATCTTTAGCTAATAATTGATACCAACTAGCCACTAATTCTGGTTTGCGAGTAATAAGTTCGCTTGGAATGCCTTTGCCAAGACTGGCCGAGATAAACGGAATATCAGATTCGATATTCAATTGTGCATCTGGATACTCACCTACCAAGCGTTGTAAGGCTCTGTTGCTGTCTCGCTCATTGGCTTGTTGTTGCGACAAACGAGAGCGTTCACTGTTTAAATCGTTGCGGGCGAGATAAACATCTAAGGCAGCATTTAAACCTTGTTGGTATCCTTGCTCGATAATGTCGAGGTTTTGTTCAGAGTTACGCACCCTTGCTTGATATAAAGTACTTAATTGTTTGTCACTTAAGTGCTTAAACCAAGCAACAATTACGTCAGCAACTATTTGTTGTTTCGCTTGTTCAAACGTGGCTTTTTGCGCCAAGTAGCTTAAATTTGCTTGGCGCTGTGAATCTGATAACTTGCCCCAAATGTCAATTTCATAAGCAAGATCCAAGCTTATTGAACTAGTGGTAGCATAAGAAGTGGGCTCGACGCTTTTACCGCGTCCCTGACTGAGTGATAAATCCAAGGTAGGCCAGATATAGGCGCCACTGAGCTTAACTTGTTGTTCTTCAATTTGGCTTTGGTAAGCAAGCTGCTTTAAAGTGAGGTTTTTGTTGAGGGCTTTTTCAACCAATGCTGATAAACCTGCTTGATTAAACTCACTGAGCCAATCATCTTGCACAGCTAAATAGGGACTCTGCTGCTGCCAGTTGTCAGGCAGTGTAGGCTGTCGCAACGTATTATCGACAGCCGATAAATGAGAACAAGCACTGAGCAACAAAACTGCGCAGACAAGTCCTGAAAAATTAATATGCTTCATTATTTACACAAGTCAGTTTGAGTTTAAAAAACGGTTTGCATTCAAGCACTTTAATTACAGAGTAAGCAATGAACTTTACCAAAGTTTACAATTTACCAGCTTGAACAAGGTGCGATCATGACTCGCTGCTTAAACGAAAGGTTAACTCGCAGGTGGACGCGAGATAAAACTGACTTTTTTGAGGCTTAGGGTATTTACTTAAGAATGTTCTAGAAACAAAAAACTCATCGCGAGGATGAGTTTTTAAGCGGTAAACCTATCGTTTTGGAAACATGCCGCCTGGTCCACCGGGGGGCATCATACCTTTGAGGTTTCGCATCATTTTACCCATGCCGCCGCCCGTCATTTTTTTCATCATTTTTTGCATTTGCGTGAATTGTTTAAGCAGGCGATTAATATCCTGAATTTGCGTACCAGAACCCGCAGCAATACGGCGTTTTCTGGAGCCATTGATCAAATCAGGCTTAGTACGCTCGTCTGGCGTCATGGAATTAATAATGGCTTCCATTTGATTAAAGGATTTATCGTTGGCTTTTTCTTTAATTTGCGCTGTCATGTTGCCCATACCAGGCATCTTGTCCATCATCGACATCATGCCACCCATATTGCGCATTTGCTCTAGCTGCTCTTTAAAGTCTTGTAAATCGAAACCCTTACCCTTTTGGACTTTTTGCGCCAACTTTTGCGCTTTGGCTTTGTCTACTTTACGTTCAACTTCTTCAATTAAACTCAGTACATCGCCCATTCCCAATATACGCGAGGCGATCCGTTCTGGGTGGAAGGCTTCAAGGGCGTCGAGTTTTTCACCCATACCAATGAACTTAATGGGCTTACCAGTAATATGGCGCACAGAAAGGGCAGCACCGCCTCGAGCATCACCATCGGCTTTTGTTAAAATCACCCCCGTTAATGGTAGTGCTTCGTTGAATGCTTTTGCCGTATTCGCGGCATCTTGCCCCGTCATTGCGTCAACCACAAACAAGGTTTCAATTGGGTTAATGGCTTTATGCAGGGCTTGAATTTCAGCCATCATCTCGCCATCAACATGCAAACGACCGGCGGTATCCACTAATAACACATCGTAAAATTGTTTACGTGCATGGTTAATTGCCGCCAAAGCAATATCAACTGGCTTTTGACTAATATCAGAAGGGAAAAAACCAACTTCTAAATCATTCGCTAAGGTTTCAAGTTGTTTAATTGCCGCCGGACGATACACATCAGCACTAACAACCAAGACTTTTTTCTTTTCACGTTGTTTTAAAAATGATGCCAGTTTACCCACACTGGTGGTTTTACCTGCACCTTGCAAACCGGCCATGAGAATGACTGCGGGAGGTTGAGCGGCTAAATTCAGTTTTTCATTCGCTTGACCCATAACGGCTTCAAGTTCTGACTGAACTATTTTGATGAAAACCTGACCGGGGTTAAGACTCTTGCTGACTTCTGTACCAACCGCCCGCTCTTTTACTTGCGAAATAAAATCACGCACTACCGGTAAGGCGACATCCGCTTCAAGCAATGCCATGCGCACTTCACGCAAAGTATCTTTGATGTTGTCTTCCGTCAAACGGCCTTTGCCGCTGATGTTTTTAAGGGTACTACCCAATCGTTCGGTCAAATTTTCAAACATGAATCTACGCTTACCTACTAATGTCTAATTGCCCCAAGTATATCGAAATAGCGGCAAGATAAGAATAATCAATCCAACTTTCTGTTTAAACTTTAGCGCTATGTTGGGCGTTGGGCGATGAAAGCAGTGTCAACCGCCAATAATTAATGGTAATTTATGGCTTTATTTCATAGTAAATTAAGAAATAACCAACGGAGTGTTAGGTGTTGATTGCTAAAAGGTTTTCACAATGTTTTTAGAGCTAATTTGTTTTTTACTCTATGGCTCATCAGCAGGCATTATTGTCTCAGGTTTATTTAATGCTCAAGGCCCTAAAAAACCTCTCGCACTCGGCTTAGCCACCCTGGCATTGTTTATTCATATCGTTATTTTATGGGACACCGTATTTATTTTACCTGGGCAAAATATGAGCATCATGAATGTTGCTTCTTTTGTTGCATGGTTAATAACCGCAACCATGATTGTTGCATCATTTAGCTTACCCAATACGATTTTATTGCCTGTGGTATTTGGTTTTACTGCAATTGTTGTGATGCTTGCACCGCTCCTGACAGATATGCACGTGATGCATTACAATATTCAACCCGCTGTGCTTATCCATGTAGGCTTAGCGTTGATGGCCTATGCATGCTTGAGTATTGCGTTTTTGTACGCCATGCAATTGGCTTATATCAATATTCGTTTAAAAGAAAAAAAGGCCTCTCTGCTGCATTCTTCCCTTCCTCCATTGATGGCCGTTGAAACGATTCTCTTTAAATTGCTGTTAGTCGGTACCGTGTTATTAACCTTATCTTTGATCAGCGGCTTTATGTTTTTAGAAAACATGTTTGCGAAAGAGCAAGCTCACAAGACCGTGCTGTCGATCCTGGCCTGGCTAATTTACAGTGTAATTTTATTCGGGCATGCTAAGTTTGGCTGGCGCGGCAAATGGGTTATTAGTGCAACAATTGTAGGCTCAATTTTATTAACATTAGCCTATTTTGGCAGCCGTTTTGTGCGTGAAGTCATCATCAACACATAAAAGTCACTTGAATCGAGCTTCATTAGCCCTTACATTCACCTCTCTGCAATTGCTTAGGAAGATTTTCGTTGGACGACATATCCACCAGTAGTTTATTTATTCTACTGGGTATTTTGATTTTACTCTCCGCCTATTTCTCGGGTTCTGAAACTGGCATGATGTCGATAAACCGATATCGACTTAAACATCTTGAAAATGAGGGCAATAAAGCCGCCCTTAGAGTCAGAAAATTAATTGATCGCCCTGATAGACTTATTGGCCTTATATTGATTGGCAATAATCTGGTGAACATAGCCGCATCGATTATTGCGGGTATTATTGGCGGCCGCTTACTCGGAGATGACGTACTGGGTTTAGTTTTAACTACGGTTATCTTGACTTTCGTGGTCCTTATTTTTGCTGAAGTAACACCAAAAACCGTTGCCGCTTTGTACCCAGAAAAGGTTGCTTTTCCGAGTTCGTTTATTCTTTCACCCTTGTTACTTTTATTTTATCCCTTCGTTTTTTTAGTCAATGGCATTACCAACGGCATTTTGGCGCTGTTTCGCATCAATCCTAGCGATGGCAGTGGCGACAGTCTAAGCCGAGAAGAATTACGGACGGTGGTATTCGAAGCTGGGGCAATGATCCCTAAAAAGCACCAAGACATGTTAGTGGGTATACTTGATTTAGAAAAAGTGACCGCTGAAGACATTATGGTGCCACGCAGTGATATCGTCGCTATCGACATCAACGATGATTGGAAAGACATTCAAAAACAATTGGTTAACGCCCAGCACACGCGCGTATTGTTGTACCGCGATAGCATTGATGATGCAGTGGGCTTTGTCCATGTAAGAGATGCCCTGCGCCTGCTGTCTAAAGATCAATTTACTAAAGCCAGTTTGTTACGCGCAGTGCGTGAAATTTATTTCACACCGGAGTCCACTCCACTACACACCTTGATGTATAAGTTTCAAGCAGCCAAAGAGCGCATCGGTTTAGTGGTTGATGAGTATGGCGATATTCAAGGTTTAGTGACCCTGGAAGATATTCTTGAAGAAATCATTGGTGATTTTACCACCAGTTTCTTGCCTGATCATAGTAAAGAAGCCAACCTGCAACAAGACGGCAGTGTATTAATTGACGGCAGTGTTAACGTAAGAGAGCTAAATAAAGAACTAGATTGGCAGTTTCCAACAGAAGGGCCAAAAACCCTCAATGGCTTAATATTGGAGTACTTGGAAGACATTCCACAAGCCAATATTAGTTTGCGTTTGGCAGGTTACCCCATTGAAATCGTTGAGATGAAAGACAATATGGTGAAAACCGTAAGAGTGATGCCGAAGCTCTACCGCGCAGAACAGGGCCGTGATGCAAGCAGCTTGTCTGGCTAGACGACTTTTAACTACACTTAACTCACGTTGATGCGCCCTATTAAGTGCTTTTAGCGTGAGTCCATCCGATTAAAAGAATCACTTCTTCCAATACTAAACACCCTATTGTTTGTTTTGTCGATTTTGAATAATTTTAGATTTTAAAAGTTCAACTTTACTGTTTAGTGAACTCAACTTAGCAAAAATCTCCCGAAGCTCATCATCTTGAGTCAGTTGTGATTCAGCAACGTGCTGTTCAAGCACTTGTTGCAAATGGGCAGGTAAGCTTTTTGTATTCATAAAAAGGTTATCGGTACTAACCACAAAATTCTGAAGCTTAGTTGTTACCTAAATCACTCATTGAAGGATGATAAAATTCAGTTAATTCACCCAGCCCCGTTTCCACATCATAATCGATGATTGCCATACTAGATGTATCGAACAAGGCGCCTTGGTAGGTCAACAATATTTCGTCTAATAAATAACTAACTAAAGGCATATGACTTATCAGGATCATGCTAGTAGCGTTGGGGTGTTGTTGCAGGAAATGGTCGACCATTCTATGGCTATTACGAGGTTTAGCGTCAGGAACGAGTTCTACAACATCTAGCTTACTCGATATACTTAATTGTGAAAGAACGCCGTCATACGTCTGTTGCGCCCGCACAAAAGGACTCACCAACGCCACATCTATTTTATTCTCGGCGAGAACATGACTGACCAACCAACTCCCTGCTTTGTGTGTTTGGCTGATGCCATAAGCGGTCAAATTACGGGCTTGGTCTGAAATATTACTCGATTCAGCTTCACCATGACGCATGACAATTAATTTCATAAGTTTCGTTATTGGTCTTTTTAACTCGATAATATAACAAATATACTATTTAAAAATCTTTCGCGTGATAAATTTAGTTTATGCTTAATTAAATTTTTTGAAACTGGACAGTCAATTTTGCTTAAATGTGAGAATGATACTCGGCTTTATGACCATTTTACTTTAGCAAATGGTTTGCAAGTACTTGTAGTCGAAGACACTAAAATATCTAAAACTGCTTGTTCAGCCACATTCCAGACCGGACATTTTGACGATGACGATGACTGTCATGGTTTAAGCCACTTATTAGAACATATGCTGTTCTTGGGTAACGCGAGCACAGAAGTGGCTAACGCTTTAGGTGATTTTGTGTCTGCTCATGGCGGAACCCTAAATGCATCGACAGGCACGGAAACCAGCAGTTATTTTTTTGATATTTTCAGCGACGTATTTGACGACGCCTTAGCACAATTTTCAGCAATGCTATTTTCCCCTTTACTGCAAACCACTTATATTGAAAAAGAAATTCAGGCCATTGATGCCGAATTTAAATTAAAACAAAAAGATGATTTACGTCGTTTGTATCAAGTTCATAAAGAAACCTGCAACCCCAACCATCCCTTTAGTAAGTTTTCAGTGGGCAATCGACAAACCTTCGAAAAATTCTCAGCCCTTGAGTTACAGAAAAAATTGCGGCGCTTACACCAGCGTTATTACCAAAGCGCTAATCTTTGCCTTAGTGTTATTTCATCACTTCCTATCAGTGAGACCAAATTGATTGTTGAAAAGCACTTCAGTCATTGGAAGCACGGTAAAAAGATTAAGCGAGATGCTTACCCTGCCCTTTATTTAAAACATCAACTGGGCGTATTGATTCAGATCACCCCATTACAAAAAGCCCAACGATTAATCATTACGTTCGCCTTACCCGCCCAAAACCAGCACTATCGCGCAAAACCCCTTGCCATTATCAGCCATATTTTGGGTGACGAAGGATATGGTGGCTTGCTGGATTATTACAAAGGTAAAAATTGGGCCACGAGCCTCAGTGCTGGCGGTGGTATCGAAGGCAGTAATTTTAAAGATTTTAATATTAATCTGCAGCTGACTGATAAAGGCCTAAACAGCATCGAAGGCATCCTCAGTGCCCTGTTTAGCTACCTTGAGTTGATTAAAAAGCAGGGTGTAGAGTCATGGCGCTTAGTAGAAATGGCAAGACTCAATACACTGGCGTGGCGCTATGGTGAAAACCCAAAACCCATCGATGAAGTACTAAAACTTTCTCACAATATGGTGGATTATCCACCAGAGCATGTGATGGCCGGTGACTATCTTTTTGATAAGGCCAGCCCTGCAATGACATACTCGATGTTAGATTTCTTCAGCGCAAACAATATGCGCCTGAAGCTTATTTACCAAAGTCAAAAAACTGACACCGTGGCGCGCTGGTACGACACCCCTTACAAAATAAGCCAGTTACCACCTGCCATAGTAGAAAGTACAAAAAGTGTAAAGCCTATCGATTCTTTAACCTTGCCTAAAGCCAATCGATACTTAAGTGATATCAATCAATTGGCTATTAAAGAGGATGAATACACCTTACCCACACTCATTCATCATCAGCCTGGTCTCGATTTATGGTTTGGCCAAGACCAACAGTTTCAGCAGCCAAAAGGTGATTGTTTTCTGACTTTCGACTGCCCAGCCATAACACAGGGTATCGAAATTGCGACCTATAAACGCCTCTGGGTTGCTTTGATTAATGAGAAGTTAACGCAAAAATATTATCAAGCCAATTTAGCCGGATTGCATTTTCACCTCTACCCTCATCAAGGCGGTTTTTCATTACAGACAAATGGTTTTAGCGCCAAGCAATTACACTTTTGTACTGATTTACTTACCCAAATAGTGGTCAACGAAGACTTCAAAAGCAGCTTCGAACAAGTAAAAAACGGCCAAGTTCAATTACTTAACAATAGTTTATTAAACAAACCCATTAACCGTTTATTTACCCGCTTGTCAGTCCTTTTACAGCAATACAATTATGCCCCCATCGATATGGCAGAAATCATGGGAAAAGCTCAACTTAAACATGTCATTGAGACTAAAAACAGTTTGCTCGGACAATTTAATTTGGAAGGTATGATGTATGGTAACTGGTCAATTGAAAAAGCCAACGAAGCAGTCGACAAGGTTCGAGCATTTCGCCAGTTATATGCTCATAGCACCCCACTATCTAAAGGCTTAGTCGATTTAACTCAAAAGCCAGTGCAGGTTCACTTTGTTGACTGTCAACATAACGACGATGCGGTTGTTATGTACTTTCAAGCGCCCAGTGCATGCACCGAAGATATCGCCTTAACCATGTTGTTTGAGCAAATGATTGCAACGCCATTTTTTAATCAAATGCGCACTGAACGCCAAGTGGGCTATTTAGTAGGGAGTGGCTACCTACCTTACAATCAGCATCCTGGTATTGCGCTATACATACAATCGCCTAATTTTTCAGCAAACCAAATCATTATTGCAATGCAACAATTTCTTAGCGAATTTTTACAAAGCCTCAATGACTATCAAGAAATCTGGACAGCCTTAAAAGCGGGGCTAATAAGGCAACTAAGTCAAACTGATAGCCATCTAAGCATGAAGAGTCAACGCCTATGGATGTGTATTGGAAACAAGGACTTCACCTTTTCTCAGAACAGCAAAATGATAGCTGCTATTGAACAACTTACATTTTCACAAATGCTTGAGTTTAGCCAGCGTTTAATGTGGCAGAAAAAATGTGGGGAATTAATCCTCATCAGCAGTAAACACAAGGTCAAAACCCTTAATGACTGGCAGGAAATCACCTCTATTTCAGAATTTAAACATCAAGCAAACTACCTGAGTTAAATCCCAAACACCCAAAAAGTAATCATTATTATTTTTTTTATTTATGCATTGCCATTTTTGCAAGATAAAGGCTTGTAGCCCGTCACTATTTTGGGCATATTTAAACACTTGGCGATACGGATATGGTCAGAAAATTCTAATAACAACATGGTAGGGACACTACCTATGGGTGAAAAGTGCGTATCCGTTATCTAAAAAAGTTACATTGCCTCATTTGGCTTCTCTTCATGAGCCTCTTTTTCGCATCCACAGTTTTTGCGCTTGACTCAAAATTTCAAAATTATTCTACTGCTAACGATCTTTCACAAAATACGGTCCCTGATATTGTAGAGGATAATTTAGGTTTTCTTTGGTTTGCATCCTTTAGTGGGCTTAATCGTTTTGACGGCTACGATTTCAAAAAATATTTACACAACCCAGGACAGAAGAATAGCTTACCTGACAATTTTATCAGGCAGTTAGTTATCGACAAAAGTGGAACTTTATGGGTCGGTACTCTGTCGGGGTTAGCCAGATATGAAAGAATTACAGACAGCTTTATCACTTACGATAGGAGAAATAGTAATTTACAAAATAATGAAATCATAACCCTGGCTATCGATGAAAATGGTTTTTTGCTTGTCGCCGATGAAAAAAATCTATATTCATATGATAGTTCTGCAGATAACTTTGTTTTGAAAAAAACGCTAGGTCTTCCTCTGCCACCAGAAATCAGATTTATTTTCAGTGAAAAAGACAAAACTTGGATCGGTAGTTATGGACATGGAATATTTCTTTTAGATAACGACAGCAATTATCTATACGACCTAAAAGATCCTAATCCATGGGGTTTCAGGCTTGATGCAACATATTTGTTTGATGTGTTAAAAACCGATACAAGCCATTGGTTGGCTACAGATATTGGGGCATATGAAATAACAATCGATTATCTGAAGACTAACAAGTCTGAAGACAAACTTCATCCGGCAATTAACGGAGAAGGAAGGAGTATTATTGAAGACCATTTAGGTAGAGTTTGGTTTGCAACAACGACAGGTTTAACTGTTTACGACCCTGAGGATTCATCAGAGTTTTCCTTTAACGACCAAAACAATGTGAATTTTGGTTTAGAGAACAGCTTCTTTTTAAAAGCATATAAAGACTCAAAAAATACGCTTTGGTTCGGAACATACTCTGGAGGAGTTTACAAACATACACCTCAAATAGCTAAAATTGAAATCTTTCAGAAACACTCTAATTATATATCTTTGTCTGGCAACAATATTTGGAGAATAGTCCAGGATAAAAACAAAGATGTTTGGATAGCTACCCAATCTAACGGCTTAAATAAATTTAATCCTCAAACCTATACTTTCAGCCATTATTTAAAGGATTTTAGTCATAATATTTGGAATGTTTTAGTTGATGATCAAAATAGAATCTGGGTGGCAAGCAGTGGCGGTTTGTTTGTGTATGAGATTACTGAAGATTCAAATTTAAAGCTAATCTCCACTTTGATGGCCGGAATAAATATCGAATACATTCATAATTTTGGTGGAAAAATATGGGTTAAATCGCCAGAAAATCGAATTCACTCCATAGATCCCAAAACGTTAAAATCAGAATGGATAACCTTAGCGAACGATAATATCAAGACCGTAGACCCTATTTTTTTGGATAGCAATGGCACCGTTTGGTTACTAACATCATTGGGGATGATGCTTTATGATCTCGAAACTAAACAAGTAAATCAGCTTATTTTAAATCTAGACGATACTGTCCGTCATTTTACCTCTGTTATTGAGACAAAAAATGCTTTTTGGTTGTCGTCATTTAGTCATGGATTGATAAAACTTGATAAGGAAACATTTCAAGTTTTATCGGTAATTGATTCGAAATCAGGCTTATCAAGTGATCAGGTAGTAACCACCATACTGCAAGGAGATAGTTTGTGGCTCGGATTTGCTGTTGAGGGAATAGATGAGGTTTCGGTAAGCACAGGCAAAGTGAAACAACATATAAGCCCTGAGCGAATGGCGTTTAGTGAGTTAAATGAAGGTGTTGGTGTCCTGACTGACAAAAATCAACTTCTATTCGGAGGAACAAACGGCTTTCTAATGTTCGATGCCGCTAAGTTTAGCCTTCAAGATAAAAACCCTGATTTGGGTGCAACAAAACCAACTGTTGCTCCAATCCTTACCCAGCTTAATTTATTTAATCACGAAACAAATTTACATTCTAGTAATAGCCCATTGTCTGAGCCTATCGAATCGATAAAACATATCAAACTACCATACAACTCTTACATGTTAAGTATTAAGTTTGCACAATTAAATCCTATAGACCCAAAAGCTTTTAAATACCGTTATAAATTGATTGGATTATCAGATAAATGGATTGAGACCGACAAAGATTCACCCCGCAAAGCGCAATTTTCTCATCTAGAATTTGGTGAATATGAATTTCAAGTTCAAAGTCGAAATGGTAACTCCCCTTGGTCGGCTATTAAAAGCGTCAAGCTATCAATTGCGCCCCCACCATGGTTAACCCAACAAGCGATGTTGCTTTACGGCATTTTACTGACTTTTATTTTGTTATATTCAATCAAACAGATGAGGGCGAAACGAGCCATTAATCAATCAATTCAAGAAAATGAAGAACGACTAAAACTGACGTTGTGGAGTAGTGGTGACGAATTGTGGGATTGGGATATTTATCAAGGCCAAGTATATCGCTCAAACACCTGGGGGACCCTCGATTTCCCGCAGGATGACATTCGGGTAAACAGTGCTTACGAAGCCAATATCCATCCGAGTGATATTATAAAAGTTCAAGAAACATTAAGAGAACATTTAAAAGACAAAAGTGAGCATTACGAAGTCACTTATCGAGCCCGCACTTATAAAGGCGAATGGGTATGGTTACTTGACCGCGGTAAAGTAGTGAGCCGAGATAGCAACAATCAAGCGATGCGCATGACAGGTACCCTAAAAAACATTAGCCATTTGAAATTGGCTGAAGAACAGTTAAAGCTATTTAAACGCTCAATTGAAACTATTTCCGATGGGGTGTTTATCACAGATACCGCATTTAAATTTATATCGGTTAATAATGCGTATTGTAAATATACCGGAGAAACCAGAGAGCAAGCACTTGTTAGCTACCTGACCTTTCATCAATATCCTGGGGCTTTTACCGAAGAAGTTAAAAAAGCCTTAAGACAAAAAGGCAACTGGTTAGGTGAAGTAGAGTCTCGCCGAACTGATGGTGAAAAGTATGAAATGGAACTAAACATTGATGCTATAAGCGATGAAGACGGTAAAATAAGCCATTATGTAGGGGTATTTTCGGATATAACGACCCGTAAAACCACAGAGAAAGAGCTGTTAAAACTCGCCAATACCGATCCACTAACAGAATTACCCAATCGCTCCTTTTTTCAAGCCAGTCACAACAATATTGTGCGCAGGGATACGCATCACGCGCTGATTTGTTTGGATATGGACAACTTTAAAAAGATTAATGACTCTTTAGGCCATCAAACAGGTGACATCCTTATAAAACAAATTGCGAAACGTTTACAACGTATTGCGGGTACTGACGCCACTTGTTATCGCCTTGGCGGCGATGAGTTCAGTATCCTTATTGATAAGGGCACTGATGTTCACCGCATTACCCACTTTGCGCAAACTATATTAGACAATATGGCCCGCCCGTTTTTAATCAATAAACAAGAGTTTGTGCTCGGTGCCAGTGTGGGTATTGCTTTTTATCCGGAAGATGGCAGTACACCGCAAGAGTTGTTGAAAAATGCAGATACTGCGATGTATTTTGCTAAAAATGCAGGAGGCAATAAGTATCAATTTTTCAGTGGCGAAATGAACCAAAATGCAGTTCGCCAATTACAAATAGAGAACTTAATCAGACATGGCCTAAAAGAAGACTTATTTACGGTGTTCTATCAACCGAAAGTAGATATCGCCAGTGGTAAATTAGTTAGTATGGAAGCCTTGGTACGGTATGAGCACCCAGACAAAGGTTTAGTTAGCCCTTCTCAGTTTATCCCTTTGGCCGAAGAGACAGGGCAAATAATCGAAATTGGCGAAGTGGTTTTACGTAAAGCCTGCGAAGAGACCAAACGCTGGGTGGATGCGGGCCTCTTTACTGGACGAGTGGCGGTTAATATCTCTGCTCGTCAATTTGAGCTACCTGATTTAGATGAGCGGATCATCAGTATATTGCAGCGCGCAGGCCTATCGCCCCTGCATTTAGAATGTGAGATCACTGAAGGTACTTTAATGCAAAACCCTGAAAGTGCCCTACGTATGATGCAGCGTTTACGTGAGCGAGGGATCCACCTTGCGCTAGATGACTTTGGCACCGGTTACTCGTCATTGGCTTATCTTAAACGTTTCCCAATAAACACTTTAAAAATTGATAAAGCATTTATAGATGATATTGCAACAACCAGTGAAGACAGGCATATGACGCAGGCCATCATTACTATTGCTCATAACCTTGGATTAAAAGTTGTCGCTGAGGGTGTGGAGCATGAAAACCAATTGTCAATATTACGTCGGTTTAAATGTGAGATGTTACAGGGCTATTTATACAGCAAACCCTTAAGCTCTGTACGCTTTGAACGCTTGTTAAAAGAAAACCATGAACTAAATAAAATCATTTATAAAAACGAACGCTAAAAATCACAAAGCGTTGATTTTTAAAAATTTTCATCTTCATTCACGTTAATCTATAGTAAATATAAAATTTTATTTAAGGTAAAATTTACGCTCAAAGCAAAGCTGGCACGCTTCTCGCTAAAGTATTATTGACTGACAAAAATATGTCGGCAAAAACGTCAATAATATAAATAATAGGAAAGCAAAGATGTTGAAAGCTTATGCAGTAGCAGTAGTACTCGCCACCACGGCCCCCGTAGCAGTTAAATCTGTTGAAGGATCACAGGCTTCCGTTAAAACGGAAGCAACAAGCCAGACTGACACATCTAAAAGCAGTGTTAGAACTGGGACTGTTCGTCTGTACTCAGTCAGAACGGGTACCGTTCGTCTATAAGGATATAGCATCAATATCAGCGTCTTTCCTCGGAATTGACCTAAAAAAAGAGAGCCTAGGCTCTCTTTTTCACAATTAGCGATTAATGATAGGCTATGCCAGCCATACAACACTCTGTAAACCTCGAGATTTTAATAACGTCATCCGTTGCTGGGCTTTTAACAAGGGAAAAGCCATTGGCCCGAGCGCCAAGCCAACACATGCCCACATTTTAGCTCGCAAGCCCGTCTTATACGCCTGAACATAATACAAGACACTACATAAAATCGAACAAAGTATATAAGCAATCACTGTTTTCTCTCTGGGGCAATAAGTTGCCGTTTGTTAAACAAAAGGAGTACCAAATTATCCGTAGTAGCCCTTAAAACTCAAAACGCGCGCATTCTAATGGTTAATAAAAGCTTACGCCAGTTTTTTGCATATTTTTTAAACACGGTGCAGGTGCAAACTTATCACCATACAAGCCTTGGTAATATTCTAATCTGGCAACGACATGCTCAATACCTAAATTATGCATGTATCTAAAAGGACCTCCTAAGAATGGTGGGAATCCAATACCAAATATGGCGCCTATATCCCCATCTCTAGCATTTCGAATAACGCCTTCGTCAAGACACATCGCGGCCTCATTTAACATGGTCAGAACACACCGCTCTGCAATCTGGGCCTGACTAATTGTTGAGTTAGGGCTCAAGCTTAGTAAGGTGTATATTGACTCATCGACCACCTTTCCTGGTTTTTTGCCCGAGTAAAGATAAAAGCCTCTTTTATTCTTTTTACCTTTTCGGTCATCCGCTAAGACTTTATTAAATGCCTCTGGCGCGGCAAATCGCTCACCGAACTGGGCCTGTAGAATAGGAATAATCTTAGTACCTACATCGATGCCAACTTCATCTAACAGCTTAATCGGACCAACAGGAAAACCAAATTTCACCAGCGCTTTATCAATTTTTTCTATCGGTTCCCCACTTAAAATTAACTCTGCAGCTTGGTTCATGTAAGGCGCCAAAATACGGTTAACATAAAAACCAGCGCCGTCTTTAACCACTATGGGAGTTTTGCCTTGACGCTTAGCTAAATCCACCGTGGTTGATATAGTTAAATCAGACGTTGTTTCGTGAGCAATAACCTCAGCTAAAGGCATCTTATCTACAGGAGAGAAGTAATGTAGACCAATAACTTGTTCTGGTCGTGCGGCTTTGGCGGCAATTTGGCCGATAGGTATAGAAGAGGTGTTTGATGCGAAAATCGTATGCTCAGCACAATTTTCTTCAATCTCAGCCACCATTTGCTGCTTTAAGTTTAGATCTTCAAACACAGCCTCAATGACCACATCAAGGTCACTATAACCGGAGTAATCTACCGTTCCTGTTAACAGAGACAGTTGCTTTTGCATCTGCGATTTAGCCATAAAGCGTTTTTTGACCTTTTTATTAAGTAAGTCATAGCTGTACTTAATCGCATTTGCGATACCCTCAGGCCGAATATCTTTAATTCTTGCAGGCAATCCCGCTTTTGTAGCCGTAACAAAAGCGATACCACCGCCCATAAGGCCCCCGCCCAACACGCCTATTTTACTCAGCTTACTGGGTGCGACACCTTGCACACCGGTCTCTTTTTTCATCTCGGTGGTAGCAAAAAACAAACTTCTTAATGAAGCAGATTCAGGCGTCATAACGAGTTTGCCAAAATTACGTGCTTCCACTTGCAGGCCTTTTTTCACGCCCTGATTTAAGCCTGTTTCGATACAATCAATGATCAGATCAGGTGAAGGATAATTGCCTTGGGTTTTTTGTGCTGTTTGTTTACGTGCTTGACTGAACAAAAGATTACGGCCAACTGACGTACGTTCTAAAAATTGTCCCATTACGTCGAGCTTGGGCTTACTGCGAGTAGTTTTAGGTTTTTTCGCCATTTCGATAGCCACATCAAGCAATATGGATTGTGGGACCATATCATCCACAATGCCATATCTAAGCGCTTGTTTGGCACGCACTGAGGCACCAGTTAACATCATTTTCATTGCTTGCTGCACACTAATTAGACGTGGCAATCTTTGTGTCCCCCCGCTGCCAGGCAACAATCCAAGTTGCACTTCAGGTAAACCTAATTGAGTTTTGTCGCTGTCTGAACATACGCGGTAATGACAAGCCAATGCCAGTTCTAGGCCTCCACCTAAGGCCGGACCATGGATCGCCGCGACAAACGTTTGCGACATCTCTTCAATCCGTTGAAACATGGCTTGCCCACCAGCAGCGATAGCTTCAGCATCTTCGGCACTTTGGCACGCAGCTAACATACTAATATCAGCACCTGCCACAAATGAGTTAGGCTTTCCGCTTATTACTACTACACCTTTAATGCTTTTATCGGCGTTAATTTGCTGTAATACAGTATCTATTTGCTCGGCAAATTCGACTTTAAGCGTATTCATCGACTCCCCCACCACGTCCATGGTGAGAATGGCTATACCATCATCGCGAGTAGCTAAACTAAATGCGCTAGGATGAGATTCTATATTTTGAGTTTGCTCTGTCATTATTTTGCCCTTATTCAGTTTCGACGATCATAGCGGCAGCTAAGCCACCCGCGGCACAGGCGGTCAGTAAGCCAGTGCCACCACCACGACGATTTAATTCGTTTAACATCTGCGTAATCATACGCGTACCCGTTGCAGCAAATGGATGACCGTAGGCCAAAGAGCTACCCATCACATTGAATTTACTCATATCCACTTCGCCAATCGCCTTGCTACGGCCAAGTTTCTCTTGCGCGAATTTATCACTGGCAAACATTTTTAAATTAGCCAGAGTTTGCGCCGCAAAAGCTTCATGCATTTCAATTAATGTGAGGTCTTGCAGTGTCATACCCGCTCTGTCCAATGCCATGGGAGTCGCATAGGAAGGGCCCATTAACATGTCTTCCCAAACATCAATGGCGGCCCAAGCATAGCTCTTCAAATACCCTAGCGGCTTATAACCCAAGGCTTTTGCTTTGCTTTCTGTCATCATGATAATGGCTGAAGCACCATCGGTTAGCGGGGTAGCATTTGCTGCGGTTACTGTACCGTGCTTCTTATCAAACACCGGACGTAACTTCGCATAGCCTTCAATCTTTGAGTCAAAACGTATGTTATTGTCACGCTCCAGCGCCCCTTTAAAAGGCTCTGCATAGGCTGTCATTACTTCATTGGCAAGCTTACCTTCATTCCAGCTTTGCGCTGCTAATGTATGAGAACGATGAGCGAGTTCATCCTGTGCCTGACGACTGATATTGTGGGTTTTAGCCATTTGTTCAGCCGTTTGCCCCATAGACAAACCTGTCGAATACTCTGCTACAGCTGGTGGTACGGGCAACAGGTCTTTAAAACCCAGTTTTTTCAGCACCCCCCACTTTTGTCCTAAAGTCTTGGTTTTTTGTAAATCGGTTAAAGCTCTCGCCAGATTTTTTGACACACCAATGGGTGACACAGAAGTTGAATCAGCTCCACCTGCAATACCTACACTGATATTTCCGGCCATCATCGATTCGGCAATGCTCACTGTAGATTGAAAACTGGTGGCACAAGCTCGCGACACGCTGTAAGCATCGGTATGTACGTTCATACCCGTGCCTAACACGATTTCTCGGGCAATATTGGGTGCTTCGGGCATTTGTACTACTTGGCCGTATACCAATTGCTCTATTTCCAAGGGGGATAGGTTATTGCGAACTAACATCTCGTTGACGACCATTTTACCTAAATCGACGGCGGGAACTCCGTGGAAATAGCTAGCCATTTTGGCGAATGGAGTGCGTAATCCAGCGACAATCGCTATACGGTCGCCCTGTCTAGTTGTGACGTTTTGCTTTGTAGTCATGGTGTGCCCTTCGAATTAGTGGTCTGACCTGTTATGTATCACAGATTGTACAGGGATAACTTTAGTTGTTCAAGCGAGCCTGTTTGGCTTTAAAGTTAGACCAATAAAAAACAATAGGCCTTCTAAAGTACCGAATTTTGGTCAAATAGTAATCGCGTTCTTTTCAGCGCTTAGCGTCGTCGATGAAAATGCTGCTTTTACTATATTGAACTGAAGGTACTGCTAATATGCTGAACTAATTAGGACTTTGTAACATTGTTTTTCAAAAGGGGAACCCTATATAGGTTAGCATTGTCAGTAAAGCAGCTTTAGATAACAGTGTGTTACACACCATGCTGTTCACCCGTTAGTTAGAAGGAAGTATAAGAAAAGATGGCAAGAGCTCAGTTTTCTCAATTGCAAGCCTACCTTGATACTCAAGTAGTGGGCCAACAAACCTTGACACAAAATATCCTCTTAGCGTTATTAGCCGATGGACATCTGCTTGTTGAAGGCCCACCGGGTCTAGCTAAAACGAGAGCAGTTAACGCCCTTGCTAAGGGAGTCGAAGGTGATTTTCATCGCGTGCAGTTTACGCCAGATTTGCTCCCTGCTGATTTAACCGGTACTGATATTTACCGACCAGAAAACGGCAGCTTTGTTTTTCAACAAGGTCCCCTTTTTCACAACCTGGTATTGGCTGATGAAATCAATCGAGCTCCAGCAAAAGTGCAGTCTGCCCTCCTTGAAGCGATGGCTGAAAGACAAATAACGGTAGGCAATAAAACCTATGCTCTACCTGAGCTATTTCTAGTGATGGCAACCCAAAACCCCATTGAACAAGAAGGTACGTATCCGTTGCCAGAAGCTCAGCTTGATCGTTTTTTAATGCATCTTGAAATCGACTATCCAGGCGCTGAAACAGAGCTAGAAATTTTACGGCTTACCCGCAACGAAGCGCTGCATACCAATATGATTGAAGCTCCTAACCTCACTCAAGCTGACATATTCAAAGCTCGCCAAGAATTATTAAAAATTCACTTAGATGAAGGTTTAGAAAAATATTTAGTACAACTCATCATTGCGACCCGTCAACCCGATAAATTTGATAGTGACTTGGCTAACTGGATTGAATTTGGTGCAAGTCCACGGGCAACCATTGCTCTGGATAAATGCGCGCGCGCCCATGCTTGGCTGATGGGACGTGATTTTGTTGGCCCCGATAATATACAAGCGGTGTTTCACAATGTATTGCGCCACCGATTAATACTGAGTTACGAAGCAGAAGCAGAAGGTATAAATCGTAATCAGGTACTGGATAAGATTTTGCAACTCGTGGCTGTTCCTTAGGCGTCATACGGAAAAGGTAAAACGATGTTGGATGTTGAAAATTGGTTGTCGGCCCATCAGAGTGATGGCATCAATCTTGGTATACGAGAGCTCATTTACTATCAAGGTAAAACGAGTTTAGTTAATTTATCACCACGTAAAACTGTGCAAGCCAAATTGGCAGGTGCCTATTTGGCAAAAACGAAAGGCCGAGGCATGGAGTTTGATGAAGCTCGGCATTATCAAGCGGGCGATGATATCCGTGCTATTGACTGGCGAGTTACCGCTAGAACCGGTAAAACCCATACAAAAATCTATCGCGAAGAAAAAGAGCGCCCCGTTTTTGTATTAGCCGACTTGTCGTCAAGCATGCAGTTTGGCACGCAATTACTGTTTAAGTCAGTTCAAGTAGCGCATTTGAGTGCCCTACTCGCTTGGGCTGCGCGCAAACGTGGCGACCGTATTGGCGGACTAATTTTTAATCAGTTTCAACATATTGAGTGTAAACCGCTAACCCGTCAAAAAGCCGTTTTGTCGCTTCTAAATAGTTTGATAAAAGTCCAAGCACAGTCGATTGATGCACAGCAAAATGATACCTTCCAATCAAAACAAACCGCTCAAGGTGTTACTTTTACAGATGCCTGCGCCCGCATCCGTCGTTTAGCCCATCCAGGAAGTTTGGTTTTCATTTTGAGTGATTTTAGTCAGTTAAACGAATTGGCTAAGCAACATATTTCTCAGCTAAGCAGGCACTGTGAAGTGGTTGCTTATCCAATGAGCGATCCCTTTGAACACGAATTACCAAAAGTAAAAATAAGCCAGCGTGTCGCCCTGACTAATGGCGTTGAACAACAACACTTAATATTAGGAGAACAAAGCACGGAATCCCGTTACTTTGAGCAGCATCTCGCCTATTTTTCTTCTATTGAACATGTACTTAAGCAGTGTAAAGCACAAGTGGTGCCTATCAGTGCAGGCTTACCCTTAGAATTGCAACTCAATCAGTTTTCTCGGACAAGCTCATGAACAACTCATTGTCTGAATTAAAAGACATCCATATCCCAGCCACAGTCAACTTTTGGCCACCTGCATATGGCTGGTGGTTAGTGGTATTTTCCACTTTAGTGCTGCTGAGTTTAATCGTTGTATTGTTGATTAAACGACATATGCGCGGCCGAGCAAAACGCCAAGCCAAACAAGAGATAAGAGCACTTTCTTTTGAAAGCGGAGCATGGCGCCTTGGCTTAAACAGTATAGTAAAACGCGTATTGATGAGTTACTACCCAACTTTGCCTGTGCAACAACTTTACGGTGAGCACCTTAGTCAACTTTTAAGTTTAACCTTGCCTACCAGCAAACAAGCCCTTTTTAAGCAACAAATGAGTGAATTTCAGCAGCGTTTGTATCAAGTGGGCGCTGATTCAGAGGCGGATTATGAAAAAGATAAACGCCTCGTTTTGGCTTGGATTAATTCAGCAAAACTCTCCAACAGAAAAGTCGCACTGAATTTAAGCCGCTGGAGTGAGCAACATATTAATCAGCAAGGAGCAAGCCATGTTTGAGTTTGCTTGGATATGGGTACTACTTGCGCTGCCCTTGCCTATTGTTGTTTATTTATTACCTGCTCGACAGGAAGTGCAGCCCGCAGCGTTAAAAGTGCCGCATTTAATAAAAGGGTTCGCAGCTGACCACATCAGTAAAAAAACCAATAAAATACGAATACTCATTGCCGCGGTCGCTTGGTCCGCCTTAGTAATAGCCGCTGCTCGCCCTCAATGGCTTGGCGAGCCTGTGAATATACCCGCTGAAGGTAGAGATTTGATGATTGCAGTCGATCTCTCCGGCAGTATGAAAATGGAAGATATGGAAGTGAATGGCCGCCAAGTAGACCGACTACAAATGATCAAGTATGTTTTGAGTGACTTTATTGAGCGCCGAGTCGGTGACCGCTTGGGCCTAATTCTTTTTGCCGATACCGCCTATTTACAAGCCCCGCTTACTTATGATCGCGATACTGTCAACCAATTACTCAAAGAGTCTTTGATAGGATTAGTGGGTGAACAAACCGCCATTGGTGATGCCATTGGCCTTGCGATCAAACGTTTCAATGCCAGAGAAGAGTCTAACAAAGTCCTGATTTTATTGACGGATGGCCAAAATACCGCTGGTAACATCACACCCGAACAGGCAAATGAATTGGCGATTAACAACGAAGTAACTGTTTATACTATTGGTGTTGGCGCCGACAAAATGATGATGCAAAGCTTTTTTGGTAGTCGGCAAATTAATCCCTCTCAAGAGTTGGATGAAGATATGCTGACCCAAATAGCCACCTCTACTGGTGGTCAATATTTTAGAGCCCGCGATGTGGCTTCGCTGCAAAATATTTACGCCAAACTGGATGAGCTTGAGCCGATTGCCAGAGAAAGTCGCCAGATGCGCCCCTTGCAAGCGCTGTTTTATTATCCTTTGGCGCTATCACTTCTTTTGACCGTATTACTGAGTTTGTATCAGATACTGTCAGCCAAAGGCATTACCGCGCGCTTAGGGAGGACTAGGTAATGAGTGAGTTTTTACTGCAACTACAAGACTTTCACTTTTTACGAATTCAATGGCTATGGGCACTTGTCCCCCTTTTTATCATTGCAATCTTATTAGCTTATTTTAGTAAACAGCAAACAGGCTGGCAGTCTGTACTGGCGGGACACCTATACAAACATCTTGTTAGTCATGGTACACAAAAATCTCACAAATACCCTTTTGGATTACTCGTTCTTGGTTGGTTGTTAGCAACACTTGCTTTAGCCGGCCCCACTTGGGAACGCTTGCCACAACCCGTTTTTCAGTTAAACACCGGTAAGGTGGTACTAATGGATATGTCTATGTCGATGCGAGCGACTGACATCAAACCAAACCGCTTGACTCGCGCAAAATATAAGGCCATTGATTTAGTCAAAAAATTAACCGAAGGTGAAACAGGTTTAGTGGCTTATGCAGGAGATGCATTTACCATTAGTCCGCTTAGCAGTGATGGGCAAAATTTAACGGCGTTGATTCCCAGCTTAAGCCCCGAGATTATGCCGATACCGGGTAGCGACCCTGTCTTAGGTTTGCAAACTGCATTTGATCTCCTTAAAAGCGCGAATTATCAGCAGGGAGATATTTTTTGGATAACTGACGGTGTAGATAATCGTCAATTAAAAGAAATCAGCGACTTATTAAACAAATCAAGTTATCGCTTATCTATCTTAGCGGTGGGTACTGAGGAAGGTGCCCCGGTACAAACACTCAATGGAGAGTTATTAAAAGACTCCAACGGCGCTATTGTGATCCCCAAACTACCTACCAGCAATCTGCAAACTTTAGCCAAACAAGGTGGAGGCCGCTATGCTCCTTTACAAAGTGATGATAGTGACATTGACTATCTCATGAATCAAACCCTGCTAGACAATAATGCTGGCGAGCAAGAATCTGCTGGCGATGATAACTTTGGTGATAAATGGCAAGAATTAGGACCTTATTTACTTCTCTTGCTGCTTCCCTTGGCCGCTTACAGCTTTCGAAAAGGCTTAATCCCTGTTTTTCTCATCGCTTTTGCTCTACCGATGTATGCGCCACAAGCGGAAGCAGGTTGGTGGCAAGACATGTGGAAAACCAAAGACCAACAAGGTTTAGAAGCCTTTCACGCCAAAGAGTTTAAACACGCGGCAGAGACCTTTGAAGATCCGTTGTGGGCAGGCTCGTCTCTATACAAAGATGAAAACTACGAACAAGCGCTAAAGGCATTTAGCCAAATAGATAGTATCGATGGGCGCTATAACCAAGCGAATACCTTGGCACAGTTAGGCAAATATCCTGAGGCAATTGCATTGTATAAGGAGGTCCTTGCCGAACAAGCAGATCATCAAGATGCCTTAGCCAATAAGACTTTTTTAGAGAAACTGCTTGAACAGCAAGAACAGCAGCAACAAGATCAGCAAAATGAACAATCTGATCAACAAAATGACCCGCAGCAAAACCAAGACGGTGATAACTCAGAGCAAGATCAAGATCAACAGAACCAACAAAATCAGGACTCAGACCAACAGTCTCAACCTCAAGATTCAGAACAACAAAATCAAGATCAGGCTTCTGACAAGCAGGAGAGTCAAGATAGCAAGGCTGAACAAGAAAATACTAAAGCACAAAATAGCAATACGAAGGGATCCCAAACTGATTCAAAAGAGCCCGAGCAACAACAAGCGCAACCATCTGAATCTGAACAAGAGCCAGAAAACCCTTCGCAAGAGGCCCAGCAACAGGCGATGGCTGAGCAAACTAAAGAATTAACAGATGAAGAAAAAGAGCAAATGCAGCGCATGCAAACTTTACTAAATCGCGTGCCCGACGATCCGGCCTTTTTGTTAAAAAGAAAGATGCAAATAGAGGCGCAGCAACGTAAACGTGAAAGAGTACCCAGCAATTTAGAGAGGAACTGGTAACCGTGAGAGCCATAAAATTATTAATCGTCAGCCTAAGTTTATTGCTGTTATATGTGACCAGCGTGAACGCTAAACCCAATGAAGTGATTGCCAGTGTTGACAAAAATCCAGTGATGGCTGATGAGTCTTTTAATTTGACTATCACCGCCAACGACGATGTTGACCGCTCAGCATTTGATCCATCAGTACTCATGAAAGATTTTGTAGTGGGCAGAACTTCCGTCAGCACCCAAACCCAAATGATAAATTTTAATACGACTCGAACCACAATTTGGACAACCGTACTAATCCCGCGTAAAGAAGGCCGTTTTACTATTCCAGCTTTTGATGTCGGGGGTCAAAAGACCCAAGCGATTCAACTAATGGTGGTCCCTGTGTCGTCAAGCGGTGCGACTCAGGGTAGAGATATTTTTATTACAACAGAAGTTGATGTGCCAGAAGCGTATCTGCAACAGCAGTTACGCTATACGGTGAAACTGTATTTAGGCCAAGAATTACAAAGAGGCAGTCTTGCTAATCCGCGTTTAGAAAACGCAGACATTAGACAAATTGGTAAAGATAAAGAATACAGCGAAATAAAAGACGGCCGTCGTTACCGCGTCATTGAACGAACCTTCGCAATCATTCCCCAAAAAAGCGGTACTTTTACCATCGAAGGCCCTCTGTTTGAAGGTGAAATTATTGATAATTCACGTCAAAGTTTTGGCTTTTTTAATCGTAGTACACCGGTAAATCGCGTTGGACAAAGCCAAGCTATTACGGTCTTACCTATTCCAAGCGATTATCCTCATCATTGGCTGCCTAGCGACTTTGTGCAAATAAATGAAGAATGGCAAGGCAATCCTCAGCAATATCATGTAGGGGAGCCTATAACCCGCACTATTACGCTCACGGCAATTGGCGTTGTAGAAGAACAATTACCCGCTATCAACGGTGTTTACCCCAATTCTGTAAAATCCTACCCGGATCAAGCTGAAACCACCACGGTTGAGAAAGACCAAACATTGATTGCCCAGCGCAAAGAGTCGGTTGCGATTATTCCTAGTGAAGCGGGTCAGCTTGTGTTGCCTGCAGTGCAAGTTCCCTGGTTTAACGTACTCACTAAGAAGACCGAATTTACGACTCTACCCGAAAAAAACCTAACGATTTTGCCGTCCCTTAACCAAAGTACTGCCCCTTTGCCTTTGAGTGATAATCCAGGCCTGATAGATGTTAAGGGGGCGTTGGAGCCAAACAATGCGCAAGCGCCCAGTATTATTGAAACTGAGGCCGATCCGTTCTGGAAAGGTGTGAGTGCGGTATTATTTATTTTGTGGCTGTTGACCCTAGTACTAGGGTTTTGGTTGATAAAATCTCGCCCCCCGCAAGTCAGCAGCAAGTCAAGTAAAACAGCACAACAAAAACCGCAGACAGGCGATCAGTGGCGTCTCTTACAACACGCCATCAAACAATCTGATGTCAAACAAATCACGTCATTATTAGGGCCATTTTTAGCGCGTTTCGTGGGGCAAGCCAATCTCACGCTAACGCAATCCCTGCAGTGTATCCAAGACCCTAAGTTAAGCAACGAAGTTAACCTGATGCTGGCATCGCAATACGGCCAAACGCCAAATACTTGGGATAACAAGGCGCTGCATGCAGCCCTTAAACCTTATGTAAAAAGCCATGGAAACAAATCCAAGTCGGAACAGCTTAATTTAAAACCGCTCTATCCTAGCGTATAATCCTCGGTGCTTATGGTAGTTAGTAGGCACTACCTTTGCCTACTAACTGCTCTGACATTCAATCTGAGCGACGGCTCATCCTAAAATTCACTGCTTCAAACTAGGCTAGCCCCATGGATTCACGCATAATACGTTCTATCTTCACCAGCTCGCGCTCGCATTTTTACCTTTATATTCCATCAGTGAGCTAAACAGTGGAAAAATTTATGTTTTGGCGAAAGCAAAATAAAGAAGCCTCGGTCTCTAGTGACATGGCAAGTAAACAACAACGATATGAAGCATTAGTATTGGCATTACACGCCGATATTTTTCGCTATGCGTATTGGCTAGTCAAAGATAAAGCGGTCGCTGAGGATATTACTCAGGAAACGTTCCTGCGCGCGTGGAAAAGCCTAGATACATTACAAGATGAAAAAGCAGCTAAATCATGGCTTATCACGATATTACGCCGAGAAAATGCTCGCCGTTTTGAACGCAAACAATTTGATTTAGTGGATATCGATGATGTTGCCATTATTGACGAACAATTAAGTAGTGAAGTAGAAATAGAACATCGAGAATTACGCGCAATTATGAACGCCTTAAGCGATGAATATAAAGAGCCGCTTATGCTGCAAATTATATTTGGTTATTCAGGCGATGAAATCGCAGAACAACTTAATTTGAATAAGAATACAGTGATGACACGATTATTTAGAGCGCGCAATCAGGTAAAAGAGGCTTTAGAAAAAGCGAACGAGCACAGAGGACGCCAAAATGGATGAATTAGAATTTCGTCGAGCGGTCTTAGCTGATCCAAATGACAAAGAGCTTGCTAAGGCTACTGCCGATGATCTCAAAAAACAGGCTTTTGTTAAAGAAATTAAACAGCTAGATAAAAAAATTACCGAAGCAAGCAACATACCTGTACCAGATGGTCTCGCGCATCGTTTGTTACTTCGTCAAACTATGGCTGTTCATACTCAAAAACGTCAGCGGAGTCATTTTATTCAATTAGCATTAGCGGCCTCGGTGGCGTTTATTTTGGGTATTAGTGTGACTCAATGGCAATTTAAAGAGGCTGCTAGCCTATCTGAATATGGTATTGCCCACGTCTTACATGAAGGCGACTATGCCTTAGGGGCAAGTGAAGATATTAGCTTGTCTCAAGTGAATGCCAAGCTGGCGCGATTTGGTGGTGAAATGACAGCCAATACCGGACAAATCTATTACGCCAACTTTTGCGATTTTGACAATATCAAGAGCCTGCATTTAGTGATGCAAGGTGATAATGGCAAAGTCAGTGTTTTTATTGTCCCCAACATGCAGGGCTATGCAATCGACAGCGCAGTAAAAGGTAAGTGGAACAGTGAAGCCTACAACCTAAGCAAAGCCAGCCTAGTGATTGTGAGTGATGTGCCATCCGATGTGGCTAGGATGAGAGATAGACTCAGCAAAAGTATTCAGTTTTCGGCATAAACTGAAGATCGGTTCAGACTTTACCAGTTAACCGATGGTAAAGCTGAACAGAGTATCGTTATTGCGAATTAAAATGCATTGTGACGTGTTCGATCCCGCCATCGTCATACGACTCTCCTTTTGCCACAAACCCTAGTTTTTCATAAAACTTTTGCGCCTCAAGTTGAGCAGAAAGGGTGATGTCAGCGCCCGTATTTTTTAAGATGATATCGTTTATCATCAAACGCATCAGCGCCGCGCCTAGCCCTTTACCCCGGCTCAAATTCGAGAAGACAACGCGCTCAATACTAAAATGAATTAAATCTTGCGATTGACGAGTACGTGCATACCCAATGAGTTCGGCATCATTTTGCTCAGACGACCAGCACAAATAGTGCATGGCTTGTTGATCGAGCCCATCTAAGTCCGAATAAATACTTTGTTGTTCAACAATAAACACATCTTGACGTAATTTAGCCACCCTATAAAACTGCTGACAACTTAAATCTTCAAATTGAAGAGATTGAATATAATGCGTTGATTTTTGTAGAGAATTTTTCATACTGTTGCTAGCATGGCGTTCCGTACCACCTCGTTATGTTTTTTAGTATTTAACCATTGTCACCACAGTCAAACAATAGAGGTATAGATGGAACCCACAGTTTTTATTTCCCTAGGCTTGTACTTTGTTGTGGTACTGGCAATTGGCCTGTTTTCATTCAAACAAGCGAATACTGATGTTTCGGGCTATATGCTGGGTGGAAGAAGTTTAAGCCCAAAAGTTACCGCACTTTCTGCAGGTGCTTCAGATATGAGCGGCTGGATGTTAATGGGTTTGCCGGGCGCCATGTATGTGTCTGGCTTATCAAGTGGCTGGATTGCCATAGGTTTGACCTTTGGCGCGTATTTAAATTACGTTTTGATAGCCCCTAGGTTAAGGGTTTATACCGAATTTGCCAATAACGCGATTACTATTCCCGATTATTTTGAAAATCGTTTTAACGATAATAGTCATTTATTAAGGGTCATATCTTCTATCGTTATTATTGTATTTTTTGCGGTTTACACCTCATCAGGAATGGTGGCAGGTGGCAAGCTGTTCGAATCATCGTTTGGCTTAAGCTATAACCTCGGCTTGTACATTACCGCGGGTGTCGTCGTCGCTTATACGCTATTTGGCGGGTTCTTAGCGGTGAGTATCACAGATTTTGTACAAGGCTGTATCATGTTTGCGGCGCTTATTTTAGTCCCTGTGGTGACCTTGCTACACATTGGTGACTTACAATTGACTGGCGATATTTTAACCAAAGGTGATTACAGTTTTCTGGATGTTTTTACTGACGCTTCGACAGGCCAAAGTCTTACCCTACTGACAATAATATCGATGTTGTCTTGGGGTCTGGGTTATTTTGGTCAGCCGCATATTATTGTGCGTTTTATGGCCATTCGTTCAGTTAAGGATATTAAAACTGCCCGCAGAATTGGCATGAGCTGGATGATAGTCACCTTAGTAGGTGCCCTATCCACTGGTTTATTTGGTATGGCTTATATTAAAAGTCAAGCGGGAAGCATTGCGGATCCTGAGACTATTTTTATTTATCTTTCTAATGTACTTTTTCACCCACTTGTCAGTGGCTTTTTATTGGCTGCTATTTTGGCAGCCATCATGAGTACGATTTCCTCACAACTATTAGTGACCTCCAGTTCGTTAACCGGCGATATTTATCAGTTATTTTTCCGCCGAAAGGCCAGCCAGCGAGAATTAGTTTTTGTCGGTCGTCTGTCTGTGGCTTTAGTGGCAATAGTAGCGATTTTATTGGCACAAGACCGTGATAGTTCTATATTGTCAATAGTGAGTAATGCGTGGGCAGGGTTTGGCGCCGCGTTTGGACCAGTGGTTTTACTGAGTTTGTATTGGCCCAATATGACCAGAACAGCGGCGATTCTTGGTATGGTAACAGGCACTATCACTGTGCTTATTTGGGTTTACGCACCTATCGCTATCAACGGTCAAAGCTTAAGTCAATTAGTGTATGAAATTATCCCTGGATTCATTATCTGTAGTGTTACTATCGTGGTTGTGAGTGTATTAAGTAAACAACAAGATCAGTCTATAAAAGCGACTTTTGAACGAGTAGAACGAGAGTTTCACTCATAACAATTATCGGGCTCAACATGTCTGGTTTTTACTCAGCCATGTTGTAAGAGGAGTTCCAACTTGAGTTTTTACGCAGCTCGACAGCCTATTTTGAATAGAGATAAGTCCTTGTTTGCTTATGAATTGCTTTTTCGTCAAAGTTTAGAAAATGTTTTTCCTAAAATTAATGACAACCAAGCAACCGCTAAGCTTATCGAAGGATTACAATTCAATTTAGGGTTAGAAACCCTCACACAAGGTACACTGGCTTTTATTAATTTCACCCACGATACTTTGCTAAACGGCTACCCTTTATTATTGCCCAAAGAACAAATTGTGGTAGAAATTTTAGAGACAGCCAAACCAGGAAAACGTTTACTGCAAGCCTGCGTCGAGCTCAAAGAAAAAGGCTATATACTTGCCTTAGATGACTACGAACATGACCCCCTATGGCGACACTTTTTCCCTTATATCGACATCATCAAAATTGATTATGCCTTATCGTCAGAAGACCAAATAAAGCAGATTCTTGAGGAAGTAAAGCCTTACCCTAATATTAAACTTCTGGCAGAAAAAGTTGAAACTTACACTGAATATCAACACGCCCTAGAAATAGGCTGTGAATACTTTCAGGGCTATTTTTTTAGTAAACCGGAAGTCATTAAATCGATATCTTTTCAGCCTTCCCAACTCTCCCTTGTTAATTTAATGGCAGAAGTGTGCAAGCCAGAGCCGAATATAGAAAAAATTTCCATTATTTTTGCCGGCGATGTCGAATTATCCTTTAAACTACTGCGTTATGCCCAATCACCTATTTTTAAGCGCGTTGCTAAAATCGAAAGCCTCAAGCAAGCGATCACAATGTTCGGTTTACTTGAATTAAAGCGCTTTATCTCACTGTTATTTACTGCACAATTTAGCCATGGTAAACCACAAGAATTAACGGTAATGGCCTTAGCAAGAGCACGGTTTTGTGAGCAAATGGTAAAAATGGATAAACAAGGTGCGGATCCCTCTTCTGCCTTTTTAATCGGTTTACTCTCTTTAATTGATGCCATGGTTGATACCAATATCGCAGAATTAATGGAAAAGTTGCCCATCGCACAGGCGCTCAAAGATGCACTCATTAAGCGTCAAGGTAAATTAGCTGAATACCTCGCCTTATGTGAATTACTTGAAGCAGCTGATTGGTGTAATGTTGAAACGTATTGCCAAGCATTAGACTTTAATTTAGACCACGTGTTGGCGCGCTTTCAACAGAGTTTGCAGTGGGCATCGGAGAGAATAAAGTTACTGTGAAATACGTATCTGAACCTTTCGCAGCCCGCTAAACACAACGATATTGTAAAAATATTGTTATAGATTAGGCATATATCTGAAAAGCTTTAATTTATAAGAATATAGCATAAATCTGTCTACTCACTCTCGGTTAATTCATGTTATGTTCTATACATAGAATTTATTGATATATAACTTAATCCAGTGTGAGAGTCATTATGCCTAACGCTATACCTAATGTTACCCATTTAAAACAACTTGAAGCTGAAAGTATCCATATTTTCCGCGAAGTCGCAGCTGAATTTGATAATCCCGTTATGCTGTACTCTGTCGGAAAAGACTCCTCTGTATTGTTGCATTTAGCAAGAAAAGCCTTTGCTCCTGGCAAGATCCCCTTTCCTTTGCTTCACGTTGATACCACGTGGAAATTCCACGAAATGATTGCCTTTAGAGATAAAATGGCGGAAAAACATGATCTCGACTTGTTGGTTCACATTAACCAAGAAGGTGTAGACATGAATATCAGTCCGTTTGTGCATGGTAGTGCCAAACACACAGACATCATGAAAACAGCCAGTTTAAAACAAGCCTTAAATAAATATAAATTTGATGCCGCTTTTGGTGGAGCACGTCGTGACGAAGAAAAATCACGAGCCAAAGAACGGGTGTACTCATTCCGAGATGATAACCATCGCTGGGATCCTAAAAATCAGCGTCCAGAGTTATGGAACATCTATAACTCCCAAATTAACAAGGGCGAAAGTATTCGAGTTTTCCCTATGTCAAACTGGACGGAATTAGATATTTGGCAATACATTTACCTTGAAAACATTGAGATTCCATCTTTGTATCTAGCCAAACCTCGTCCAGTGGTAGAGCGTGATGGTACGCTAATCATGGTTGACGATGACCGCATGCCCATGCTGCCAGGTGAAAAACCAGAAATGCGTTCAGTTCGTTTCAGAACACTAGGTTGTTATCCTTTAACAGGAGCTGTGGAATCAACGGCTGCTACACTACCTGAAGTCATTCAAGAAATGCTGCTCACCAAAACCTCTGAGCGTCAAGGACGAGTTATTGACCATGATTCATCTGGCTCTATGGAAAAGAAAAAAATGGAAGGTTATTTCTAATGGCAACCAATATTGTTTGGCATCAACACGAGGTAGACAAATCTCGTCGTGCAGCAGCCAAAAATCAACAACCATGTGTCATCTGGTTAACCGGTTTAAGTGGTTCTGGCAAATCAACTATTGCCAATCTGCTAGAAAAAAAATTAGCGGAGCACCACAAACACACTTATTTACTTGATGGCGATAATGTACGTCACGGTCTTTGTGGCGATCTAGGCTTTAGCGACAAAGACCGCGTTGAAAATATTCGACGCATCAGTGAAGTCGCAAAATTATTTGTCGATTCAGGCCTGATTGTTATCACCGCGTTTATCTCGCCCTTTCAGCGAGATAGAGATTACTGTCGCGATTTATTAGCTGAAAACGAATTTATTGAAGTGTTTATTAATACGCCCATCGAAGAGTGTGAAAAACGAGATCCTAAGGGTTTGTATCAAAAAGCACGTCAAGGTGATATCAAAGACTTTACGGGTATCAGTTCTCCCTATGAAGCACCTGATAGCCCCGAGATTGAATTAGCCTACAGTGGCCAAACTGCAGAAGAATCAGCTGATCAACTTTTCACGCTGTTACAAGAAAAAGGATTTTTATCTGATGCTAAGTAGTGAATTAGTCGACAAAATTGTTGCAATAAGTCATGCCGCTGGCGATAAAATCATGGAAATTTATCAGCGTGATTTCAGTGTGTACGAAAAGTCTGATGAGAGCCCCTTAACTGAAGCCGATCTAGCCGCGCATCACTGCATTGTAGATGGTCTTAAAGCGGTGTCAGACTTACCGATCCTGTCGGAAGAATCCGCTAATATTCCCTGGTCAGAGCGCAGTACATGGCAAGAATATTGGTTGGTTGACCCCTTAGATGGCACAAAAGAATTCATCAAGAAAAATGGTGAGTTTACCGTCAACATTGCACTCATTAAAAATGGCCAAGCCGTCTTTGGCGTAGTGTATGCGCCTGTACTTGCACAAACCTATGTGGGTGTTGTTGGCCAAGGGGCGTATAAGTTAACAAACGGGGCTCGGAAAGATATTACTGTCAAAGCCCATTCTGGCAATGAAAAGTGGTTAATTGTTGGTAGCCGCTCTCATCAAAGTCCTGAAATACAGCAATTTCTTGAAGCCTTGGGCGGTGAGTCAGAATTAGTTGCAATGGGAAGTTCATTGAAATTATGCCTAGTGGCAGAAGGTGCAGCTCATCTTTACCCCAGATTAGGCCCGACGTCCGAATGGGATACTGGAGCAGCTCAAGCCGTGGTGGAAGCCGCTGGTGGGACAGTTACTGTGGTAAATGCAGTGGCCACTGCTAGATCAAAAGATGCCCAAGCCTTACGCTACAACCAGAAAGAATCCGTTTTAAACCCTTATTTTTTAGTGAGTTATTGAATTATGAATAGCGAAAACACCTTACTTCAATCCGACATATTGGGTTATTTAGATCAGCACGAAAAGAAAGATATGCTGCGTTTTTTAACGTGCGGCAGTGTTGATGATGGAAAAAGTACATTAATCGGTCGATTGTTGCATGACTCAAAAATGATTTTTGAGGATCAACTAGCCGCTATTACGAAAGACAGTAAAAAAAGTGGCACAACAGGTGACAAAGTAGACTTAGCCTTATTAGTTGACGGTTTACAGTCTGAAAGAGAGCAAGGTATTACCATCGATGTTGCTTATCGGTATTTTTCTACTGACAAACGAAAGTTTATTATTGCTGATACCCCTGGACACGAACAATATACTCGAAACATGGTGACCGGCGCGTCAAACTGTGATCTCGCCATTATTCTTGTAGATGCGCGTGCTGGAGTTAAAACCCAAACTCGTCGCCATTCTTTCCTCGTCTCTTTGTTAGGCATCAAGCACGTCATTGTTGCCGTCAACAAAATGGATTTGATGGATTATAGTGAAAGTGTGTACGAAAAGATTAAAGCGGATTATTTAACGTTCTCTAAACAGCTAAGCATTCCAGACATTCAATTTATTGCCTTATCTGCATTAGATGGTGATAACGTGGTAAACGTTAGTGAAAAAACACCGTGGTATAAAGGTGAAACCCTGATGACGATGTTAGAAAACATTAAAGTTGCACACGATCTTAACGTAGATGATTTTCGTTTTCCGGTGCAATATGTCAACCGTCCAAACCTTAATTTTAGAGGTTTCGCAGGTACGGTAGTATCCGGTCAAATTTCCGTGGGTGATAAAATAACCGCGCTTCCTTCAGGTAAACAATCAACCGTTAAATCCATCGTCAATTATGAAGGTGAACAACAAAGTGCACATACACCACTTACCACGACTCTAACGTTAGAAGACGAAATTGATATTTCTCGTGGCGATATGATTGTGAAATCTGATAATTTGCCGCTGCAAGGCAGTACCTTTGTCACAAACTTAGTGTGGATGGCTGAAGAGCCTATGATGCCTAATAAACAATATGGTTTTAAATTTGCCACTAAGTTTGTACCCGGTAGTGTGACTGACATCGAGTACCAAATCGACGTAAACTCTTTAGAGCACAAGCCCGCAATCAGGCTTAATCTAAACGAGATAGCTGTGGGTACCATAAAACTGACTCAGCCTGTGGCATGTGACGCTTACACGAAAAACCGTTCTACCGGGGCGTTTATTATTATTGATCGTTTAACCAATGGTACTGTGGGTGCAGGCATGATCCTGGATGTGGCAAAAGACGCAAGCACAAGCTCAGATAAGCACTATTCTGAATTTGAATTAGAATTTAATGCCTTGGTCAGAAAACATTTTCCACATTGGAATGCCACTGATATCAGTAAACTAGTCTAACCTTTCGGGATTATATGGACTTTAATCAATATCTGGTAATAGCCATTTTTGCCAGTACTATCATGGCGCTTATCTTCACCGATAAGCGCCCTTCTTCTATTTTTGCCGCTTCCATGTTGGCCTTAATTGTTGGACAGCAGCTCAATTTAAATCAAGTCATTAATAATTTAACTAACCAAGGATTAATGACGCTGATACTGTTGTTATTGGTCAGTAACGCGGTCGATAAAACCTCACTAATCAAACGATTAGGTCGGACACTAATAACTGCTAATTACACTCAAAGTTATTGGCGTCTATTTGGTTTAACCTTTTTTTCTTCCGCCTTGTTAAATAACACCGCCGTAGTGGCAAGTTTGATTGGCCCAGTGAAACAAAACCAACATCATTCATCTTCTAAGTTGCTCATCCCCTTATCTTACATCGCGATATTAGGTGGTACCGTAACTTTGATTGGCACCTCAACAAACTTAATTGTAGATAGCTTTCTTATTGAGCATGGTCACGAGGGGTTTAAATTTTGGGATTTTACCCTTTATGGCATGATTGCAGGCTTAAGCTGTGGATTGCTGATTTTTATCATGTCTTCATGGCTACCCGACATCGAAAATAAGAGTAATAAATACAATCACTATTTTATTGAAGCAAAGGTGGCTGTGGATTCAGAACTGGTGGGTAAAAGTGTTGAGGAGAATCATTTAAGAAACCTACCTGAACTCTTTTTAGTAGAAATAATTCGTGAAAAAAACCTTATATCCCCCGTTTCCCCTGACCTTATTATTCAAGCTAATGACAAATTGATATTTTCAGGCAATGTGCAAAATGTCGGTAACTTAAGCCATATCAAAGGTTTGCATTTATTTGCAGAATCAAATGGCTTGTTGCGTGACAATTTAACCGAAGTCATTATTTCCAACAGAGCACAAGTCATTGGTTATAGCTTAAAAGCCATTGGCTTTAGGGCTTTATTTGATGCAGCCGTGGTGGCGATTAGACGAGATGGCGAATCTCTTTCTGGCAAGTTAGGTGAAATCAAACTGCAAGCGGGTGATTTTTTGTTATTAGCCACCGGCCCTGACTTTAATAAACGGCATAATCTTGCTAAAAACTTTTTCATCTTGTCTGAGAAAAAAATGCCGGCCAAACTCACTCCCTGGCAAGAGCGCATTACCCTAGGCGGTTTTTTAACCGTTGTCGCATTAGCGGCTACGTCGGTATTGTCTTTAGCAACGGGGTTGGTGTTTTTTCTCGCGCTGTTAGTTGTTTCAGGTGTAACTAATACCAATGAAGTGAAGAATAACTTACCAATCAATCTTATTTTAGTGATAGTAGGCGCTCTGAGCCTTGCCACTGGCTTAGAAAATACCGGTGTTATAGATTCACTTACCGAAGTGTTAGCACCTGTAATGACGAATGTAAGTCCATTTACGGCGTTAGTTGGTGTTTACCTACTGACACTATTATTAACGGAAGTGGTCACCAATAATGCAGCAGCGGCCCTGATGTTTCCTTTTGCCTACGGTTTGGCTCAAGTCCTTAATGTTGATCTTATGCCATTTGCTTTAGCCGTGGCTTTCGCTGCCAGTGCCAGTTTTATATCGCCCTACGGCTATCAAACTAATTTATTGGTGTTCAGTGCAGTAAACTATAAATTAAAGCACTTTGTGAAAATGGGTCTACCTGTTTCCATTTGTTATTCTGCGATTGTACTTGTCTTGTTGAAATTAACCTACCCGCTCTAAACCGCTAGTGGCAATCAACAAGGAGGTAAAAACGAAAATCGGCGCTTAACAACTGTATTACTAGCCTGTTAATTTAAAATAAGATCAACAGGCTAGTAGAAGCAACAAAACAAGTTATGCCGTTTTAGACGAATTCATCACAGCCGCTTGCAGATTTTCAACTTCATCGCCAGTTAAATCTCGCCACTGTCCCGCTTTTAGCCCGGCGAGTCTTATTGACATTATCCGTGTGCGTTTTAACTTGACTACCTCATAACCAAGATATTCACACATTCGTCTTATTTGTCGATTCAGCCCCTGTGTTAGCACAATCGTAAACACCATCTTACTCTGCATTTTAACCGTACAAGGTTTTGTGATGGTATCCAAAATTGGAATGCCTTTGGCCATTTTATTGATAAAGTGCTCTGTTAATGGTCGATTTACCGTAACCACATACTCTTTGTCATGGGCATTTTCGGCGCGTAAAATTTTATTAACGATGTCACCATCGCTGGTCAAAAAAATCAAACCTTCGGAAGGTTTATCTAAGCGACCAATTGGAAAAATTCTCTCGCTGTGTCCAATTGCATCGATAATATTGCCGTTAATATGACGCTCCGTGGTGCAGGTTATCCCTACCGGTTTGTGATAAGCAATATAAACCCTATCTGACTTATTCCTGGCACTCGCTGAGACCAACTGCCCCTGTACTCGCACTTCGTCGCCTGGTAGGACTTTGGTGCCTAGTTCAGGTGTTGAACCGTTTATCGTAACCTGCCCCGCTTCAATTAATTTATCTGCTTCACGACGGGAGCAAAAACCCGAATCGCTGATAAATTTATTGAGGCGTATTGCGTCTGACTGACTCATTTTTGCCCTGATTATCGTGACATACTGTAAATAACACTAAGTTTACCATTTGACTCTCTGGCGCCTTAATAGATGAATAAAGATTGAACCCGCTCAAAGTAACTCTGCTCGTTGGTCGTTAAAGGACCTAAACTGATCCATTTTTTAAGTAAATCATCTGCTTGCTCTAGGTCGCCATCTTGTAATTTCTTAGCCATTAATTGCAATTGAAGATGTTGTCTTAACGCATTGTCCACGTTAGGGGAAGCCTGCTCTTTAAGAATTTCTAACATCACCGTTAGCTCGTGACGTGTGAGCATCGGGCCCTGTGCTGACTGATTAAATGCTGCCTGCCAAGTATTTGACAACTCCTCATGTTCAGCTGGCAATTCATCTGGTGTTTGCCACTTCGACATCACCTTAAAGACAGACACATATTGGCGCTGAACCAAGCTTGATTCTTGCTTCGCTATGCCTTGTGAAATCTGCTGTTCTAGGCCTTGTAGTTGGCGCTCCAAGGCATGGCGCTCTTTACTAGCTACTGAAGTTAATAGGTCAGTAATGTCTGCTTTTAACGCACTGGCTTGCTCAAACTCTGCTTTATTTTGCGCCTGTTCGACTGCACGTTGCATAGCAGCGAGCTTTTCTTTGAGGCTCACTATTTGCTGAATTTGCTGTGACTTTTGCTGCTCAAATTGGGCATTACGTAACGCAAATACTTTGTCACAAGCTTCTTTGAAAGCGGGCCATAACACAGCTTCTGCTTTTTTACCTGCGTGCTGAATAGACTTCCACTGCTGCTGAAGTAACTTAATCTGGTTAATGCCGTCTTCAATTGGTGTAATTTCAAGGCACTGCTGAGCCTTTTTAACTAAGACTCCTTTTTGCTCTGCATTGCTTTGATAAAAAGCAGACACTTTTTCTTTTAGGGGTAATATCGCGCTTTGAAATTTAGCATACAGATCATTGCGTAAACTAAACTCAACTTCGCCGGTTTTGCGCCATTTCTGCTGCAAAGTAGTCAGTTGTTTAGACAATTGGCTCAACTCACCTGTGGATTCATTCAACTGCCCTAACTCAAGCAAAATAGCGTTTTTGTCTTGCAGATTTTGAGCTCGCAATAGTTGTTGCTGCTCATAATGAGCTCGGCAAGGCGCAAACGCTTTTTCTAAGGTTTCATCAAAGGCAACGTTCAGTGCTGCATCCGATTCTGAATCAATCACACCTAAACTATTCCATTGCTGACGAAGCACTTTAATAGCTTTTGCTTGCTCTTCAATATCGCTTAGCGGTGCAAGTACCAGCTGCTCAGCTTCACTAAGTAAGGCTGGCTTTCTGGGTGCAGCTATATACTCTTGCCAATCTTTTAAATTTTCAATTTGCTGTTTTATCTGCGAATGTAATTTATTCAGTTTATCTTGTTGTTTTTCAGGTAGTTTTTCATACCAAACCAGCACTTTGCTATACACATCAATAGCAAGACGAAAACGCCCTTGATTGATCAAACCTTCTATCGCGCGATACTTATTTCGGCAACGTGCAACCTCTTGGTTAACTTGCTCGCTCAGGTTTTTAATTGCGTCTTGCCAATCATGCACAACTTGTTGCCAAGCCGAAAGCAATTCAGCAGGTAGGTTTTTATTAAAACGCTGCGTAATTTCACGCCACTGGTGTTTTACTTCTCTCAAATATTGCTCTGCGGCATCAATTTGACTGACATCATCCGGCAATTTTAAAGCACTAAACTGCTGCAATAATTCTTGGCTGTGACCTAAACACAACATGAAACCAGGCAAATTTGCCAAGCTTTCTTGACACTGAATTATTTGCTCGATGATCAGCTCTAAACGCCTTTTTTCTACAGATTTGTCAGCCTGCAGCGACCTTAGTGTTTGTTTCACACTGTCGTACAAGTGATTTAATTCTTCAGTAGTCGACTCAACCTGGTCATTTGTTATCTCAAGCATGTGCTCACGTAATAAAGCATTGGCTGCATCAAGGACTTCGCGACTCCTTGACTGGAGATCATTGATGTTTTTGCTGAGTAACTGGGCAGCTTGCTCTTCTTGCCATTGAGGTTTGAGCAGCTCAATCGTGTTGTTTACACGCTGGCTTATTTCACTAAATTTTTGTTCAAATTCTCGTTTTTTGCTTTCGGCCAAACAAGAAAACTGTTCACAAAGCTCAGCATATTGAGCCGTTAATAATTCTTGCTGTACCGTGATAATACGTAAATCAGTCTGTTCTTTTAAGGCAAGTAAGCGAGAGAGCAACATTGTCGTGTCTTTTTCAATACTGATGGGCAACTGTTGTTGCAAATCCCATTTTTGCAGTATGTCACGAGCTTTTTGGTTGACTGCCTCAGCGCGACCTTTTTTAATGACTTTTGCTAGCAATTTTCGGCTAGTTGCTTCATCGCTTAATTTATCCATTAAACGGTTTTGCAACTCGTCATTGCTGGATTCTAATATGATCTTTTCAAGCACTACAGGCTTTGATATTTTGGTGAGTAATGTTTCAGCTAAGCGTGTATCCGATTGCACCCAAGGTAAAAAAACCAACTTTTCTAGCAACTTTACGTCTTTGCATTGACGCACAAAACTGAGCTTGTCTTGTTCATTTAAGCGGGTATTGGTAGGATCAAACAGGCTTTGTTCAACAATTTGCTGTGATTTTTTAAGTACCCTTTCGTCTTTACTTATCTCAGACATTTTATACCACAAGGTAAAACTATCTAACTTTTGCAAAGCAGCCAAACTGACTCCAGCATCAGGATCGTTAAACGCCAATTCGTGTAAAACCGATTTTTCAGCAGAAAGCTCACTGTTTAACTTTTCAATGGCTTTGATGCGAACGTGTGGATTTGGATCGAGATGTTTGGAACGAAAAAAACGATTAAATATCATCCTGTTTAAACCGCGCTATAGTTTGATTATCGAAAGATTGTTGGGCAAGTTCTTTTTTGAAAGCGTCTCGGCTTTTGTGCACTATTTCGCCGTTTGCACCAACGGTCATGTGTTGTTCAGATTTCAGCACTTTAGACTGATATAGCATAACAGCCTGAATACATGTTTCTTTTTGTTGCTCTGTCAAGGGTGAGCCATCAAGCCACTTTCCGGTTTCTACTGAGCCACGTAGCTTTTCGTATATGTCTTGCGACATGTTTTGCACGAGTACTTCAACATTCATTACTGGTTATCGCTCAATCAGATTTTTTAATAAAAACAAGGCGCACACGATTCACTATGTACCAAACGAAACCGCTCGCGGCTACTGCAAATGCAAGTTTAAATTGAATGTCTTCTTGGCTCACATCGCCCCAATACATAAAACCAAAACCACCAACAAACAACAACATGGCCAGCATTGACTGATTTTGAATACTTTGGCGTTGCAAATACTTTTTCAATGCGTTTTTTCTCGCAAAGTCCTCAACACTTGCTTGACCAATTGCAAAGTCACAGTGCTGGCAACTTTGTGCTTTGTCTGAAATTTTTTTGCCGCATGAGGGGCAATCTATCAATGCCATTTTTCTACTCCACACAGGTAGCTCAATAAAGGTTATGACCAAGCTACTTTATACGATGTTCACTAAAAACAGTTTTTAACTTAAAAGCGCAGCTATGAGCTGCGCTTTTGTTAATCACTAAACTTAAGACTTATGTTCTTTATTAAATTTATCCCAGTAGCTTGCTACCGAATCTTTCATTTCTTTTCTGAGCAAAAAGATACCAAATAAGTTGGGCAAGGTCATCACTACTATCGCTACTGCAGATAGCGTCCAAACTAAGGTCGTATCAGACACTGCAGCCCAAACAAAGCCTGCAACGTAAACCACTCTATATGGCATAACCGAACGCGGGCCAAATAAATAGGTCATGGCTCTGTCGCCATAATATGACCAAGCGATGGCTGTTGAAAAAGCAAAGAGCAATAAACCTATTGAAACAATATATTTTCCCGAATCGCCAAAGAACCCTCGTGTAAACGCTACCGCCGTTAAACTGGCTGAGTGAATTAACGAGTAACCAGACACCATGATGTTATCTTTAAGCAATTGCCCATTAACTACTTTTAACGTACCGGTAAAAGTATCTTCAGGATCACCCACTGTAAAGGTCACGTCTTCAGCTAATGAACGCGCGTTAATAATAGTAAATCCAGTGCTAACAGGTTTACCGTTGACCACTTGTATTTCACCATTAAATTCCTCAACTTGGCTTTCATCTAAACCGTTCAAGTAATTATAAAGTTGTTTTTTATCGCTATCGCTCGACTCAAGGTAAGCACCGGCAACAATGTCCATGTCTGAACGATCAAAGGTATTCCAGTGTTTTTCTTTCCAAACGCCCGATGACAAGATCACCAAACCAGTTAAGGTACAGATAATAATAGTATCGATAAAGGGCTCAAGTATTGATACCATTCCTTCAGAGACAGGCTCATCTGTTTTTGCCGCTGCGTGCGCAATTGGCGCAGAACCTTGGCCCGCTTCGTTTGAAAACAAACCTCGGTTAACGCCGCGGTTAAACGCATAAGCGATAGTCGCCCCCAAGAAGCCACCTGTTGCCGCCGAGCCAGTAAACACATCTGATAACACAGACACAAACGAAGGTCCGACGTTTTCAAGATTGGCAAAAATAACAGACACCGCACCAACCAAATAAATAAGCGCCATTAAGGGTACGATTTTAGACGTTACTGCTGCAATACGGGTAATACCGCCCAAGATAACCAATGCCAGTAAAATACCCAACACGCTACCAACAATAAGAGGATCGAAGCCAAAGGTGGATTCAATACTGGTCGCGATACCGTTACTTTGAGGCAAGTTTCCAGTACCGAATGAACTGATAACGGTTGCCACAGCAAAGGCAACAGCTAGCCATTTCATGTTCAAGCGTTTGTCCATGTAATACATGGGACCACCAGCCATGGTACCGTCAGGTGTTTTATCACGATATTTGTGAGACAAGGTCACTTCTACGAATTTGGTTGTCATCCCTAAAAATGCCGTTGCCCACATCCAAAACAACGCAGCCGGCCCACCTAAAAAGATAGCAAATGCCACCCCACCGATGTTACCTGTACCAACGGTACCTGATAAGGCGGTTGTCAGTGCTCGAAAATGCGTCGTATCCCCTGGAGAATCCGCTTTATCGTATTTCCCTAACACCACTTTCCATGCATGTTTGAAATATCGAACTTGTGGAAATTTCAAATATATTGTGAAGAACAAACCGGTACCGAGAAGCACATAAGGAAACCAAAAGGCTCCACCCAGCATGCCGTCAAGTGACTTTAAAAAATCATGAAATATTTCCACTGCTTTCCCCTTTATTTATTATTTTAGTCAGTATTTTATTGTTTTTTTGTAACGGTTTTATCGTTCCTAACGAAGCATATCAACTACAGCACGCATAGCAATCATTACATCTTCACCCAACTGTTTACTGCGCGCAGGCGACCAGCCATAGGCACTGTCAGGTAAATCGATATTATCTTTAAAAGGCATTTCTAAGGTAAAGGCTAAACAATCAAAGTGTTGACCAATAGCGTGAGTGGCGACTGTGGGATTGGCCTCTCCTGGTTTGTCTTTTGGATAGCCAAAACTGTCTTGGAAGTCTGGCGTTGCTAACATAAAGTTTTGCTTAAATTTATCTTCTAAATTTTTAATGCGAGGAGAATAGCCTGGGTTACCTTCACAGCCAGCTACAAAATTGTAGGGTAGTGCTTCATCACCATGAACATCTAAAAACATGTCCACCCCAGTTTCTATCATTTTTTGTTTGACAAAATACACCTCAGGACTAGACGCTAAACTAGGTGTCGCCCATTCTCGATTAAGGTTCACGCCAATAGCATTGGTGCGCAAATGACCGCGAACAGAACCATCGGGATTCATATTGGGTATGACGTAAAATACAGATTTTTCCAGCAATTGACGGGCAACACCATCACTCTCATCTAATAAACGTTCCAAAAATCCTTCAACAAACCACTCAGCCATGGTTTCACCTGGATGCTGTCTGGCAGTGACCCAGATAACTTTTTTGCCTTCTTCTGGTTCACCTACCACTAACATCGACATATCTCGCCCATCCAAGGTCTCGCCTAAAAACTGCTGCTGACATACGGGTGATTGCTGCGCCCATGCTAAAAGATCAAGATGACGTTCGTAGCTATAAGGGGCAAAATAAGCATAATAAACATGCTCATATTCAGGGGTGTGTTGTATGACTAAACTGTCACCATCAAACTCGGTATCGACTCTGAACCATTCTTGGCGATCATATGAAGCTACGGCTTGATAATTCTTCCAACCATCAGGGTAAGCGGACTGATGTAAATTGGTGATAACAAGCTTGTGTGATAAAAATGCGGTGGTTTCAAGTTTAAAATGGAACCATTGAAAAAAGTCTGATTGCTTGTCTTTTTTAATGCTCAGTCTAATGTCATTTGGTGAAGAGGCATTGTTTACCTCGATATTTCCACTATCAAAATTGCTGCTTATTCTCACGATATATTCTCTAATAAATTTGACCGCGGTAATTTAACACAGCTTCAATAAAAAAGGTTATAACTGGAGAAAATGAACAACAAAAAGGCTGAAATTTTCAATTTACAGCCTATATTAGCGCATAAAAACGCCGCTATGCTGCCTTAAAACAGCACAGCGTCTTTGCTTACAGTTTCACTGTCGCGTGAGGTAAGGTGGGTGATGTCAACCCTGACATTTTTTCTAGCACCTTCATGACCTGACAGCTATAGCCAAACTCATTGTCGTACCAAACATAGACAGTTGCTCGTTGGTCAACCACGATGGTTGCCTTTGAGTCAACCACAGCTGGGGCTCTAGTTCCTACTAAGTCTGTGCTCACTATTTCACTTGAAGCCGTATAGTTAACTTGATGTTGCAGGTCGGAAAAAAGCGAAACATCACGTAAGTAATTGTTGAGCTCGTCCTTGGTAGTGGCTTTGCTCAAATGTAAATTTAAGATCGCTAAGGAAACGTTTGGAGTAGGTACGCGAATAGCACTACCCGTTAGTTTACCCTTTAATTGCGGGTACGCTTTCGCAACGGCTGTAGCAGCACCGGTTTCAGTGATAACCATGTTCAAAGCCGCACTGCGTCCACGTCGGTCACCCTTGTGGAAATTATCAATCAAATTTTGATCATTGGTAAATGAATGTACCGTTTCTACATGCCCACTTTGAATCCCAAAATGTTCATCTAGCGCTTTTAAAACAGGGGTGATGGCATTGGTGGTACAGCTAGCGGCTGACAATATGACGTCTTCTGCGGCTACGTCATTATGGTTAACACCAAAAACAATGTTTTTTATGTCGCCTTTGCCCGGCGCGGTCAAAAGGACTTTTTTAACACCCTTCGACAATAAATGCTGACTCAAACCCTCTTGATCACGCCACATACCGGTGTTGTCGATCACAATGGCGTTTTGAATACCGTAATGCCTATAGTCAACTTCTTGCGGCGAGTTAGCGTATATTACTTGAATATAGGAGCCATTCGCTTTAATGGCATTTTTTTCAGTATCAATGGTGATGCTGCCATTAAAAGGGCCATGCACTGAATCGCGTCTTAGCAAACTAGCACGCTTTTCAAGATCTCCACTCTTACCGCCTCTTACAACAATCGCTTTTAAGCGCAGCTTATTATTTTTCCCCTGACGTTCGATAAGTAATCTGGCTAAAATACGACCTATTCGACCAAAACCGTATAACACCACATCTTGTGGCTCTTGAGCGTCATGTACGCCAATAATTTCAGCAAGTTGCTGTTGCAGGTATTGTTCTACTGATTGCTCTGCAAATTGTGCATCATAGTGATAAGCGTATGCTAGCTTTCCTAAATCAATATGTGCTGGGGCCAGAGTCATTTGACTGATAGCGTCTAACAAAGGCCAGCTTTCACGCAACCTTAGTTTATGCGTTTCCTTTAAGCGGACGGACCGGTGCGCTTTGATGATGTCGATTGCACTTGCGCCAAGTAACGGACGCCCATATACCGAGATTTCGATTGCATGATTGCGGTATAACTTTCCTAGCAAAGGCTGCATTTGCTCAGCATATTCCTGCCTTTCTTGCCAACTGCTTAATAATTCCTGTTCTAATTGCTGATTCATAATTGAAAGTGGCTACCTACAGTGAATGATTTTGATATTTTTGTCGCTAGTCTTAGCTGACATATCAATCTTGATTAAGGATATACAGCGATGCTGTGATAAAGCGGCGTCATTCTAATGAAAGTGATCCCTTTCGCCAAATTGGCACTAAATTACTAAAATGATTAAAAATCAGTCTTTTAAGCTATTTAATTTGTAATATTTCTACACTTTTAACTTAGACTTTTAAAATAGATTCAGAGTGAGGTGATAAATCGGCAGGCAAGGGTTAAAACAGCCTTATTCAGCGTTTGTGAGACCTAATAAATGAAATTTACTTTCACGATATTTTTTATACTTTTTTGGCCTAAAACAAAAAACGCCCAATAATTGAGCGTTTTCAAGCAAATAGGGATTACGTGGGTTTAAATTTAACGGCAACTGAATTAACACAATAGCGCTTGCCCGTTGGTGGCGGGCCATCATCAAAGACATGCCCTAGGTGGGCATCACAATGACGACAAACGATTTCGATGCGCAGCATCCCTAAGCTGTTATCGCTGTGATATTCAACATTCTGTTCCGTGCTTTGGCTAAAAAATGAGGGCCAACCACAACCGGAATCAAACTTATCTTCAGAGGTAAATAACTTCTTTTCACAGCAGGTGCAAACATAATCACCAGCTGCTCTACTGTCGAGTAAGTGCCCCGTGAAAGGGCGCTCAGTCCCTTTTTCACGACAAACCTTAAACTCTTCCTCTGTTAATCTCTCTCGCCACTGCGATTCAGTTAACTTCACAATTATACTCCGACCGTCATGATTCCATGGTTGATGTGTAAGGTATCCAATCGATGGATATGACAGTTATATTACTGGGCACATTGTTCAGTCAAGTCCCCTCCGGCAAAAATAGCTTAGGTTTGGTCATTTATAACCTTGAATAAACAGATGCTCTTAAATGCCTGCATATAAACCTGCTTTACAGCCACCTGAGGTTGAAGGGCTAATTTTGGATAACGGGTATCCACCATAATTTTCCAACCATGAGCCTGACTTAAAAGGGGCAAATTAAAACGTACATCATGGTCAGTTGCATTAAAAACCAATAACCAGTGCTCAGTTTTGTTGACTGTATCTGCTGGTTCGAGACCGACAAATTCTACGGCGAAGGCCTGATTATTATGATCGTGCCAATCATCGACTAATTTTCTTTCACCATCAGGGCGATACCAATTGATCTTGTCGACGTTGTGTTGCAAGGAGTAACTATCATCTTCCAAATTAAGTTGACTTAACAGCTCACTGTCGCGGCGAAGCTTGATCATGTGACGGCAAAAATCTAAAAAGTCCTGTTCATTTTCGCTTAACTCCCAATCAAACCAATTAATTTCATTGTCTTGACAATAGGCATTGTTATTACCCTGTTGCGTGCGACTTAATTCGTCGCCACCTAACACATGGGGAATGCCTTGCGACATCATTAAGGTAGCAAACAAGTTTCGCTTCTGACGATCTCTAAGAGCCTTAATTTGCGTATCGCCTGTCACCCCCTCAAATCCATGATTTGACGAAATATTATGCCCATGACCATCACGATTTTGTTCTAAGTTTGCTTCATTATGGCGTTCGTTGTAGCTAACCAAATCTTGCAATGTAAAACCGTCGTGGTAAGTCACCATATTGACAGAGGTATGAATAGCTCGATTTTCCTTAGGAAAAATATCTCGTGAGCCTAATAAACGAGTAGCAAAATCACTTGTGTGGCCTTTATCTCCGCGCCAAAATGCGCGCACCGTATCACGGTATTTGTCATTGCATTCCACCCAATTCGATGGAAACTGGCCTAATCGATAACCACCATTGCCAATATCCCAAGGCTCAGCGATAAGCTTGATGTTTAATAATACGGGATCTTGTCGTATGGCTCTAAAAAAACCCGATACACTAGAGAATTCATAAGGGTCTCGGCCCAAACTTGCGGCAAGATCAAAACGAAAGCCATCCACCCCCATTTCTTGAACCCAATAACGCAGTGAATCCATGACCAGTTTCAGTACATAGGGATAGGCCGTATTGACGCTATTACCGCAACCTGAGTTATTCACATACTTGCGATAATCAACAGTGCCGTACTCATTGCGCTCAAACAAATAAAACGAAGCGTTATCAAGCCCTTTAAACGCCAAGGTAGGGCCGTCTAGACCCCCTTCAGCCGTGTGATTAAACACCACATCTAAAATGACCTCTAAACCTGCCTCATGCAAACTATCAACCATACTTTTAAATTCACACACCCCATCAGCCACGACATAACGAGGATCAGGACTAAAATAGTTGATCGGATTATATCCCCAATAGTTGGTCAACCCTTTTTCAGTAATATAACGCTCTGGCATAAACGCCATCACCGGCATGAGCTGAACACTCGTGACACCAAGGGACTTAATATGCTTGATAATTGAAGGATGAGACAAACCTAAAAACTTTCCACGATGGGCATCGGGCACATCAGGATGAAGTTGACTGATGCCTTTTACGTGGGCTTCATATAAAACGGTTTGGCTCATTGGCACTCGTGGTTTGGTAATCCGGCCGCGACATTCACTGGTTTTTAAGACAAGGCCCTTGGCAATCATAAACTGGCTATCGCCATGGTACTGCTGGGCATTCCATACTAAGGGGCGATTTAGTGCCTTGGCATAGGGGTCAATGAGTAATTTTTCAGGATTGAACTGTAATCCAAGTTGAGCGTTATTTTCACCGCATGTTCGGTAGCCATATAACTGCCCTTCTGTTATCCCTTCAATAAAACCATGCCAAACCTTGCCTGTTTTAGCAGGTAAGGGAATGACAGCGAGTTGTTCTTCGGTATCTTTTGCAAATAAGCAAAGTTGCACTTCCGTGGCATTGGGGCAATGGACTGCAAAATTGCAGCCATTTGCCGTTAAGGTTGCACCAAGTGGATGAGCCGCGCCCGGTAATACATTTAACGCTTTAGCATCCATTTTTTTCTAACCTTTAAAAATAATAAATAAACTCGCCAAGGGCGGTAAATTGATACTAATGGCAGCCGGTTGGCCATTCCAAGACTTCGCTTTGGACGTCATTTTTTTCACTACCTTGTAACCACTCCCCCAGTATTTTTTATCATCGGTATTCATCAACAATTGATACGTCCCTTCATCTTGCACACCGAGTAAGAAGTTATCACGTGGTACAGGCGTGAAATTGGTTATGCAATAGATCTTTTGTTGTTGGCCGTCAGACTTACGTAAAAATGACAAAATACTTTGCTCAGCATTACCATGATCAATCCACTCAAACCCAGCATGACTGCTATCTAATTCATATAAAGCAGGGTACTTTGCATATAAACCATTTAGGTCACGATATAAGCTTTGAATGCCTTTATGTTTTTCAAACTCCAGCAAATGCCAATTCACAGAACTATCATGGTTCCATTCAGCGGCTTGACCAATTTCATTACCCATGAAGTTTAGTTTTTTACCGGGGTGCCCGTACATGAATGCAGCATAAGCGCGCAAGTTTGCTGCTTGTTGCCACTCATCCCCTGGCATTTTGCGTAATAAGGAGCCCTTACCATGTACCACTTCATCATGAGAGATAGGTAATACAAAATTTTCATCAAAGGCGTACACCATACTAAAAGTGATTTCATTATGATGATAGCGGCGATAACTTGGATCCTTTGAAATATAGTGCAGCGAGTCATGCATCCAGCCCATATTCCACTTAAAACCAAAACCGAGGCCGCCGTCGAACAACGGACGAGATACTTTTGGAAATGAAGTGGATTCCTCTGCAATGGTCATTGCATGAGGGAACTTCTCATAGACTTCACGATTCATCCATTGCAATAAACTAATCGCTTCATAATTGTGGTTACCGCCATCAACATTTGGGATCCACTCGCCGTCTTCCCGAGAGTAATCAAGGTACAACATTGAAGCAACCGCATCGACGCGTAAACCATCGATATGGAATTTATCAATCCAAAACAAGGCGTTAGCGACTAAAAACTGACGCACCGTATCTTTACCAAAATCGTAGATGCAGGAATTCCAATCTGGATGCCAGCCTTTACGAGGATCTTCATATTCGTATACATGTGTACCATCAAAGCGAGCAAGCCCGTGACCATCTTCTGGGAAGTGGGCAGGTACCCAATCAATGATTACGCCAATGCCATTCTGGTGGCATTGATCAACAAAATATTTAAAGTCATCGGGCGAACCAAAGCGACTGGTTGGCGAAAAGAGTCCAACAGGTTGATATCCCCAAGACCCATCAAATGGAAATTCTGATACGGGCAGTAATTCAAGATGGGTATAACCCATATCTTTGATATAAGGAATGAGCTCTTTGACTAAATCACGATAGCTTAAATACGTTTCATTCGAATCTCTATCAGGGCGTTTCCATGAACCTAGGTGGATTTCATAGATACTCATTGGGGTTCGATATTTGTCTTTTTGCGCGTGCTTTATCCAATCACTGTCTTGCCATTGATAAGCATTATGATCATAAACCACTGAGGTATGTGAAGGGTATTGTTCAGCAGAAAACCCTACAGGGTCAGCCTTGTGCGGTAAACTATTACCCGCTGCATCTTTAATTTGATATTTATATTTTGCCCCCGGACGAATTCCAGGAACAACGAGTACCCAGTATCCAAAATCGGTTTTTTGCATTGGCAAACAGCTGCCATCCCAGAAATTGAAATCGCCGATTAACGAAACTGCGCTGGCGTTAGGAGCAAAGACGGCAAAACGAGTCGCCTTGATAGGCTGCGCTAATCCGACATCCAAAGACACTAATTGTGCGCCGAGTTGTTTGTACACATTTTGCGCTGAATGATCGACAAAATGGACCGCGTGATAGGCCTGCTCTTTGAATTGATAAGGGTCAACTATTTCATAATGTGTATCTGCATTAGTAATATGAAGACTATAGGCAAGAGGAGCGGCTTGCGCCTTAAAATCACCAGTAAATAAATGCGTGCCATTGACCTGCTTTAACTCACCGATCTCAAGACCGGTTTTTAAGTCGACGGCTTTAATGCTTAGAGCGTGTGGAACCCATGCAGTGAGAGAGAGAATTGACTTAGCTGAATCGAAACGTGGGCCTAGTTGATTGAATGGGGAAGCACACTGTGCATGTTGTAACTGTTGTTCTAGCTGCATTTTACCGCCTTAATGAAGGCGGTTCGCCAATTTGGTCGAACCGCTATTAATTATCACATTATGTCGAAGCGTTTTTTCTTGCCTCTGTCAGACTCAAAGCTAGCTCATTAAGCATAGGATCATCAAATATGCCCTGTAGATTTCGAGTCAATTTACGTTGCCAGTTAGGATACTCCTTAAACGTACCAGGAATATTAACGGGTTTATCCATCTGTAACCAATCTTCTAGTTGTAGGCTCAATAATTCGCTTGAACCTCCAGCCATGTGTTTTTGCATACCAAAGTTTAGCGCGGTACTCATTCCCACATAATTTACGTCGATACCTATCTCATCGCCAACTGACTTATGTGCATGCAGGGTATCTAATATAGCCTGTTTGTTCTCATGACGGCTAACAAAAAGCTCCTGCAAAATCTCTTCTGTTGGGTACAAGCCTAATTCTTTGCCAAGCTCCAAATCATAACAATGCCAATAACCTGTCAATGTCGGCATATCGTGGGTAGTCAGCGTAGACATGGACTGAGTAGGATAATGACCAGGAGAATAAAACCCTCCGTCCTTGGCCTGCTCAAAAAAGAATACTCGATAGGAATAAACACCGTTGTCAGCTAATTTGTCACGGATTTCTTCAGGTACTGTACCTAAATCCTCGCCAATGACCAAACTTTGATTTTTGTGGCTTTCAAGGGCCAAGATGGCTAACAAGTCATCAACCGGATAATAAACGTAACCGCCCTGTTTAGCGGAATCGCCTTTAACCACCCACCATAGGCGGAGTAAGGCCATAACGTGGTCGATACGCAATGCACCTGTGGCTTGCATGTTCGCGCTAAATAAATCAATTATCGGCTGATATCGTTGCTGATACAGTTTTTCTGGATCCATTGGAGGTAAACCCCAATTTTGTCCCAGAGGCCCCAATACGTCGGGTGGCGCCCCCACACTGGCGTTGGTGCAGTAGAGGTCTTTGTTACCCCAAATTTCAGCACTCCCTTCGCTCACGCCCACGGCTAAATCACGGTACAGACCAATACACATGTTATTTGCTGCCGCCACTTCGTTAGCTGCGGCCAACTGCAATGCGGCTTGCCATTGCAGCCATAGGAAAAATTTAACCCTTGTCGCGTTTTTCTTAATAAAACGGGCAACGGCAGGTTTTTGAAAGTCAGAAAATTCTGCCGGAAAAACAGGCCAACCCCAAGAAGGCTTACCTTGTGCCGCTAAGTTTTCCTGCAAGGCGTCATAAACCGCTAAGGTTTGTAAGCTTTCCCCTCCCTCCTCAACAAACGCTTTAAAGGCTTTGTTAAGTTTCGTATTTTTATTGAGATACTGACTATTCTGATACTCGAAGATGGCACTCAGTGCTTGCAGTTTTAATCGAGTTACCGCGGGATAGTCAACCAGCTCATTCGCTCGAGCACTGGCTAACTCTCGCTGAAAGTTAGCATCATCCACGATGTGTTGAGTTGCAGCGCTTTGATATCCATCTAAGGCGGTTACATCTATATAGATAAAGTTGAGCCAACGACGAGATGACGGTCCATAAGGACTGCACGCATCAGGATTAGCCGGGTACAGAGCATGAATTGGATTTAATCCAACAAACTGGGCCCCTTGTTTGGCGGCTTTTTCTAATAAATAGGCCAAGTCAGAAAAGTCACCAACGCCCCAGTTATGCTCACTACGCAAGCAATAAAGTTGAACGCTTAATCCCCAGATTTTGTTGCCATCAATAATGGTTTTAGGCTTATAACACGACTTCGGTGCCATAATTAAACGCATGTTAGCAATTTCGTCATCATCAATAGTAAGAGCAAGCTCGTGGTAGCCCAATGGCAATCCAAAGGGTAAATCAATCAAGTATTCTTGAAATTCAATACCATCAATATGAATGACATTTATTAACTGTTCATCAACCGGCGTAAGAGCATGACTTAAATTATCGCCCTGTTCTGTCATAATCCGAATAAGATATTGGTCATTGACTAATTCGATAGGAAGTCTAAGGGCTAACTGAATAGTGTCTCCGGTTCGAAGTACTTGAACGGGGTTCAGTGGATTTAACCAACTGGTCTTAACATCTTCGTCAGCTTGAACCTGAAGCTTTTCCGCATCATCCACGTCGTAGCCCATAACGCCCAGCAGCTTTTGTTTGGTATTAGGATCGATAGTGGCAGCTTTGCCCCAAGCGTCAGTATAGTTTGACTCGATTCCGCGATATTCTACTAGATGATCAATTAGCGATGAGGCCATTAACTTAAAATTCCTGTGATTTTGACATAGTCTGTTAACAACTTATTATCATCTAAAAATTCTAACAACCGAAGTTGAATACGTTTGCAGAAGCATAACTGTAATTAAATAACATTTATTTGTTAATATTTTGCCTTATTTGGCTAAATAGTCCATAATTTTGTAATTATCTTTCAATTTAACTCATTTTAGAGGGGTGTATTATGACAATAAAGGTTGGCATTAACGGATTTGGTCGCATTGGTCGTTTCGTGTTCCGCGCAGCATGCGAACGCTCTGACATTGAAATCGTCGGTATCAATGACTTACTTGATGCTGAATACATGGCCTATATGTTGAAGTACGACTCAACTCATGGTCGCTTTAATGGCACTGTAGAAGTACAAAACGGCCAGTTGGTTGTAAACGGTAAAGTGATTCGTGTCTCTGCAGAGCGAGACCCTGCTAATCTAGCTTGGGATGCAATTTCTGCTGACGTAGTCGTTGAAGCAACTGGCTTATTTTTAGATGACACTACCGCCCGTAAACATATTGAAGCAGGTGCAAAGAAAGTAGTCCTATCGGCACCTTCTAAAGATAACACTCCGATGTTTGTTATGGGTGTTAACCATGACAGCTATGCTGGCCAAGATATTGTGTCTAACGCTTCTTGTACGACAAATTGCTTAGCGCCTTTAGCAAAAGTATTACATGATAATTTTGGTATTGTTGACGGTTTAATGACAACCGTCCATGCAACAACGGCGACGCAAAAAACCGTTGATGGCCCATCAGCAAAAGACTGGCGCGGTGGACGTGGTGCTTCTCAAAATATCATCCCGTCATCAACTGGCGCTGCTAAAGCAGTGGGCAAGGTTATCCCTGAATTAAACGGCAAGTTAACAGGTATGGCATTTCGCGTACCAACGGCTGACGTGTCGGTCGTGGACTTAACCGTAAACCTTGCAAAACCAGCTACTTATGCTGAAATTTGTGCCGTAATGAAAGCCGCCTCTGAAGGCGAATTAAAAGGCATTATGGGTTACACCGAAGAAGCAGTTGTTTCGCAAGACTTCATCGGCGACAAACGTACCTCAATCTTTGATGCTACAGCTGGTATCGCATTAACTGACACGTTCGTAAAATTAGTGTCTTGGTATGATAATGAAATTGGTTACTCAAACAAAGTACTTGATTTAGTGGCACACATCAGTAAATAAGTTCTAGGGTAGCATTACCCTCTCGGTTTATTTATGCTTCAAAGGCGACGACTCTTAACAGATTGTCGCCTTTTTTACTTTAAGGAGACTCCGTTTGCTTTCACCAGCCTGTTCAATTTCTATAAGAGATAATATTCAAGTTCTGCATATTGATAATGCTTTCGCTAGCGCTCAAGTTGCCTTGTTTGGGGCACATATGTTGAGCTTTCAACCTAAAAGCGATTTACGTGAGCGATTTTGGTTGAGTAAAGCGGCAAAGTTAGACGGTGTTCAAGCCATCAGAGGCGGTGTACCGCTGTGTTGGCCATGGTTTGGCGACCATCAAATCAAACAAATCGAGCCCGATAACAAAGACTTCCCGAGTCACGGTTACGTGCGAACTCAACTCTGGAATATAGTCAAAACTTTGGATACTCCCAAAGGAACCGAAGTGACCTTAAGCCCTACAACTACTCAAGGAGCAGGCTTTAAAGGCGAGGCACAATTGCAGCTCATTATCACGATTGGCCAACATTGTTCCATGCAGCTTGTCACGAGTAATGTTGGCTCTGCTCATTTGGAATATCGCTGCGCCTTACACAGTTATTTTGCTATTTCAGATATTCGCACCATTAGTTTGCAAGGTATCACTGGCGACTACCGAGACAAAACTCAGGACATGCAAACGTTCAAGACTCCCTCTCCTTATAAATTCAACGCGGAAACAGATAGAGTTCATTTGTGTCAAGCTAGCAATGTGACTATTGTAGATAAGCAACTACACACCGTTATTGGTTCAAATGGACATGATAGTCTTGTGGTATGGAATCCATGGCAGGATAAGTCGATTTCGATGAACGATATGGAAGATGAGGGCTACTTAACAATGGTATGTGTGGAAACCGCAATAACACAAGGTGAGATACTTGCCCCAGGCCAGAGTCACGTATTAACACAGATCGTTTATTAGCACATTGAAACACTATTTGGCGGTAAAGATAGCATCTCTACCGCCATCTTTAGCCTGATATAGCGCCTTGTCAGCACGGTCGAACCACTCTCTAAAACTTTCTGTCTCTTTATTTTGTGCCACCCCAAAACTGCAGGTAATATGCCCCACCTTGCTAAACATAAATTGGCTAATAGTGTCTCTTAATCGAGTAGCAAGTTGAATTGCGTCATCCAGCGCAGAATTAGGACACAGCACAACAAACTCTTCACCACCCCAACGAGCCGCAACATCCATCTCGCGTATCGTAGAGTGCACTATCTGGGCAACTTGTTGTAACACAGTGTCACCAACCGAATGACCATGTTGATCATTCACTGCTTTAAAAAAATCGATGTCTATCAGAATAAGACACACCGCAGTATTGTTACGTAAACTCGCTTGCTTTTCTTGCTCTAGCCGCTCTTGCATAAAGTGCCGGTTGAACATAGCGGTAAGCGGATCTCGAATCGAGATAAACTCTAGTCGTTGATTCTTATCTACTAACTCATTTTGCAAGGCTTGTAACTGAGTATTTTTTGCTAGTAAGGCATTATTGTAACGTCTCACAATAATTTGCCGCCAAATGCCCACTATCACTAAACAGAAAATAATCCCTGCTGCGCCCCAAATGTATCGAGTGTCAATTTCGTCAATAACTCTGACATTATTCCATTGTTTGTAAATATCAACATGTACCCATTCAGGTAGTTGCGCGATGGCATCGTTGAGCCTCGCTAATAGCTCAGTATCATTACCGGCTACACCCATTCCCAGCATATCTTGCGGTTCAGCGATACCAGCGATTCGCAAATTGGAAAATCCACTTTTTTGAATTTGAGCATTGATCGACAAAAGTGAGCCAACAAATAAATCAATCTCCCCCGATGCTAAACTTTTTAGGCCCGCTAATTCAGTTTCCACTAATTTAAGTTTTATATTGGGATAGTAATTTTTGACGTATTCTGCTTGCCGATAGTTTGACACCGTGCCTAACATTTGCTCACCAATATTTTCGTAGCCTTGCAAAAAACCTTGCTCTGAGTCAGAGACAAGCACATTCGCACCTACAAAAAATGGACGGGTGAATAGAAGGTATTTTTCTCGCTCAGGGCTGGCATTTAACATGCTGGCGACTTGGCACTCGCCCGTTTGCAATTTCGCTAAGGTTTCAGACCACGTTTTGGTTTTAACCAACATAAAATTAATGTCTGCTAATACACCTATATACATCATGTAATCAGCAGACATACCAACATGCTGGTTATTGCGTATGGCTTCGTAAGGTAACCAATCTGGGTCGATACAATAGCTAACCGATGTTTTGTCCACGAAATCAGTTGGCAGGCCTATTACTTCGTTTGCCGATATGACCAAAGAAAATGATGACAAGAGGCCTAAGCAGAGTCCCCTGACATAACGAGTGTTTTCTGTGCACCAACTGACAACGTTAATCGTTCTTCGCCCTAATTCAAAGATTCAGATACATTCCTTTGAACAGTAACAAACATTGAACGGTTAGCCACTGCAACAAAAAAATAAGCTAAGGTCTATCAGATATCAATTCTGCTCTTTTTTCAATCAGTTGTTGTCCATTTATTAACAAATCGCTCGCCTATGTATCCCTTTTACTAGGTCACCTTACTGTGTTGCTGGTACGCCACCTCTTTAAATACCTTGTTTTCAACGACGTCATTTAATCGAGACACCGCTAACCATACATCCGCATAAGAGGTATACAACGGAGTGAAACCAATTCGCAAAATATCTGGGGCTCTGAAGTCACATATAACATTCTGCGCGATAAGTGCCTGACATATTGCGAAGGCTTGGGGATGGGCGAAAGCCAGTTGGCTACCTCTCTCCTCATTTCGCATGGGAGACGCTAGCGTTAACGCACTTAAGGCCCGATATTGTGCAAACAAATCTAAACATAACTTTGCAAGCAACAAAGACTTTGTGCGCACTTGGTGCATATTGATATCTGCAAACACGTCTAAAGCAGCATCTAGAGCAGACATTGCTACTATGGATGGCGTGCCACTAAGGTATTGATGCACGCCTTCGGCTGCCGAGTATTCTGGGTCAAAACGAAAAGGTTGGCGATGCCCCATCCATCCAGTTAACGGTTGTTTAACGGTTTGTTGATGGCGAGATGCCACGTAAACAAAAGCCGGGGCCCCAGGCCCTCCATTGAGATATTTGTAACCACAGCCAACAGCAAAATCCACCTGACAATCGTCTAGCTGCACAGGCAAGGCGCCAGCGCTGTGGGCAAGATCCCAAATAACCAAAATGCCATGTCGATGGGCTAACTTAGTTATGCGCTGCATATTGTGCAATTGTCCTGAGCGAAAATTAACTTGAGTCAGCAACAAAACAGCCACGTCAGAGTGCAAGCTTTGCTCGATGTACTCTTCAGCGCATATACGCAATTCACACTGCGTTTCGCCAAGTAAATCTTGTAAACCTTGCACCATATACAAATCGGTTGGAAAGTTGTCCCCTTGAGATAACACGACGTTGCGGCCCTTTTGCATCGCTAGGGCGCTGCACAGCAACTTAAACAAATTAACCGAAATAGAATCACAGCAAATCACTTGACCTGGGGCGGCACCAATAAGTGGAGCGATTTTTTCGCCCACTTTTTGCGGTAAATCAATCCATTGGTGGCAATTCCAACTTTTAATAAGATCCTTACCCCATTGCTCACTAACCACCTCTGCAACCCGTTTTTTTGCAGCAAAGGGCAAAGCGCCTAATGAGTTACCATCCAAATAAACACAGCCTGAGGGGAGATCAAACTCTGCTTTTTTGTGCGCTAAAGGATCAGTAGCGTCAAGGTTTTGTATATGCTGTAAATCTATCATTGCTTAAACATGTCATCTAATTGAGTTAATAGTTGCTGATACGCTGACGTGCCTGGATGGATCCAATCAAAATGGCCTGCTAGTGGATTTAAAACCAACGTCGCTTTTAAAGCAAAGGCCTGCGATGGGGGAACAATGTTATCCTCATTTCCCTGCATCAATACCGTCTTAACATGCATAGGCATATTGATGGGATTAGCTGATTGATATTCTCTTGGTTTATCAAGCGCTGTGCCACCCATAAATTGTGGCGTAGCTTGTTGACAACTGTTTTGCCCTTGAGAATAACTAAGTACATCAGTGATAGCGGCTAATCCCATAACACCTTTCAATTCAGGTAATCGGCTACCAGCAAGCAGGGCTAAATGGCCGCCAGCAGAGTGCCCAACCACAACCACATTGGGTAAATTAAACGCATGTTCAGGTAAGTTAGCACCATATTTGATGCCCGCAAGAATATCCTCAAAGGTGCCAGGCCAACCGCCTCCCGCATCGCCAATACGTCGATATTCTAATGACCAAACAAGATAACCAGCTTGTGCCAAAGCGGTACTTAGGGCATAGCTATGTTTGATGTCATAGGCGTTTAACCAACAACCACCATGCACTAAAACAATGACTTTTCTGGCGCTATTGTCTGCGCCAAGTGGCAACCACAGCGCGCCATATTGTAAGGGGTCGTCACCATAACGTATTTGTTCATCAGGGGCTCTGAAAGGCAAAGCACCTATGGCTGAATAAGCCACATTGCTGTCTATTGCCGCATATTCAATGACTTTACCGTTAGTCTGCGCCGCGCTACTACCTGCTAACAGCAGAAAGGCAAATAAATGAATTTTCATGTGACCCCTTAGTCAGTCTTTCTTAGCACACTTCTAGGGCAATAGCCGTTGCTTCGCCGCCACCAATGCAAATAGCCGCAACGCCTTTAGACAACTTGCGCTGTTGCAGGGCATGTAACAAAGTCACCAAAATACGCGCACCCGAGGCGCCAATAGGATGACCCAGCGCGCAAGCTCCGCCGTTAACATTCACTTTATTAGGGTCGAGTTGCAGTGTATTGATGGCCAACATCGTTACCATGGCAAAGGCCTCGTTAATCTCAAAAAGATCGACGTCTTCTTTACTCCAACCGGTTTTAGCAAACAGCTTTTCCATTGCACCAACTGGGGCAACAGTAAAATTTTCAGGTTCGATAGCATGTGAAGTATGAGCCACAATGCGTGCCATTGGCGTTAAACCTAGCTCTTTTGCTTTGCTTGCTGACATGACAAGTAAAGTTGCAGCCCCATCAGAAATTGAACTGGAGTTGGCCGCAGTAACCGTACCATCCTTCGTAAAAGCCGGTTTTAAATTAGGAATTTTTTCTGGTTTGGCGTTTTTAGGGCCCTCGTCTTCAGCGACGATAATTTCACCTTGACGTGTTTTTACGCTAATGGGGCAAATTTCATGACTAAAACTCCCATTAGTGGTGGCGGCATTCGCCTTAGCCAAACTGCTCAGTGCAAACTCATCCATTTGTTGACGATCAATGCCCTGCTCATCAGCAGTTGCTTGGGCAAAACACCCCATGGCTTTACCATCATAGGCATTTTCAAGACCATCTAACATCATATGATCCAGCACTTGTCCGTGGCCCATACGATAGCCAGCACGAGCTTTAGGTAACAAATACGGTGCGTTACTCATGCTTTCCATACCACCAGCTAAAATACTATGAGCACTACCTGCTTTAATCAAATCGTGCGCTAACATGACCGCCTTCATACCTGAACCACACACTTTATTGATCGTTGTCACTCCGCTCGCTAAAGGCAGTTGGGCTGCGATACTCGCTTGGCGAGTTGGTGACTGCCCTAAGCCAGCGGGCAAAACACATCCCAGAATGACTTCATCGACTGAACTATTGACGGCAGCTCTATTTCCGCCAGCCGCATCAATCGTGGCTTTTAAGGCCTCTGCCCCTAAATTTGGCGAGGTTAGCGAAGATAACGCCCCCATAAAACCACCCATCGGCGTGCGTTTCGCTGCAACTATGACCACTGAATTATCTGACATATTTTCTCCTTTTTAATTTTTGCACGACTTCAATTCGATGAAGCAGTGAGCATCGCCCACAGTGAGATTTAAAGTGTATAGGAAACTGCACACAGACACATTCCTACACCTTGATAATTTTTTTGGCTACCTTGACCAAGGCTTACTTTACCTTTACTTTCAGTTTACGTAAACGTAAAGTATTTTTACATTTAATTTACGTATTATTTGCCCACGAGTAATCATGAATACACAAACATTTAGCATCGGTGAGTTGGCAAAAGCACTGGATATCACCCCACGTTCTATTCGCTTTTATGAAGAGCAGGGTTTACTCAATCCAGAGCGTCAAGGTCAAAACCGAGTCTATTTTAAAAAAGATAAGGTAAGGCTCAAGCTTATTTTACGAGGTAAAAGACTCGGCTTTTCATTGGCCGAAACAAAAACCTTGTTTGAGCTTTACGACAGTAATCAAAACTCAAAGGCACAACTCGAAACCATGCTATTGATGACCACCGAGAAACGTCGACACATGTTACAGCAACTTGAAGATATTCAAATTTTGATGAACGAACTAGACGAAGTTGAAAGTCGGTGTAAAGAAGAATTAGCGGCACTAAGCCACCCGTAATTTGAGGAAAATTTTATGAACCTACCCTACCCCAGCCTGAACTTTGGCCTTGGTGAAGACATCGATATGCTGCGCGAACATGTCTATCATTTTGCTCAAAATGAAATTGCCCCCTTGGCTGAGCAAGCGGATAAAGACAACGCTTTTCCTAATCATCTATGGCCCAAACTCGGTGAAATGGGTCTGCTGGGGGTAACGGTTTCTGAACAGTATGGTGGTTCAAATATGGGGTATTTAGCTCACGTCGTAGCCATGGAAGAAGTTAGCAGAGCTTCAGCAGGAGTCGGTTTAAGTTATGGGGCGCATTCGAATTTATGTGTTAACCAAATTCATAAAAACGGCAGTGACAGCCAAAAGCAGAAATACCTACCTAAATTAGTCAGTGGCGAACACATTGGGGCCTTAGCCATGAGCGAACCAAATGCGGGTTCAGATGTGGTCAGCATGAAATTACGCGCTGATCGTAAGGGTGAGCACTATGTCCTTAACGGCAACAAAATGTGGATTACCAATGGACCTGACGCCAATACTTACGTGGTGTATGCCAAAACTGACGTGCATGCGGGCTCAAAAGGCATGACGGCTTTTATTGTAGAGCGAGGCACCTCTGGGTTCACCCAAGCTCAGAAACTCGACAAGCTCGGCATGCGCTCTTCCAATACCTGTGAATTGGTTTTTCAAGATTGCCATGTTCCTGCTGAAAACATTCTCGGCCAAGAAGGGGGTGGTGCCCGCGTTTTAATGAGTGGTCTTGACTACGAACGAGTGGTTTTATCAGGAGGTCCCTTAGGTATCATGCAAAGCTGTATGGACTTAGTTGTGCCCTATATCCACGACCGCAAACAATTTGGTCAATCTATTGGGGAATTTCAGTTGGTGCAAGGCAAGATTGCTGATATGTACACCCAAATGAATGCCGCCCGAGCTTATGTTTATGCGGTAGCCCGTTCATGTGACCGAGGAGAAACCACCCGCAAAGACGCAGCTGGCGCAATACTTTATTCAGCAGAACTGGCCACAAAAATGGCCTTAGATACAATTCAACTACTAGGCGGTAATGGTTATATAAACGAATTTCCTGCGGGACGTTTATTACGGGACGCGAAGCTATATGAAATTGGAGCGGGCACATCAGAAATTCGCCGTATGCTGATTGGCCGCGAATTGTTTAAAGAATCAGCATAAGCTAGGCAAGGACCCCCAGATGCCCACTATCATTAGTAAAATAAATACCAAAAGCCAAGAGTTCGCTGACAACGCCGCGCACATGCGCTTGCAAGTTGCCGATCTAAAAGAAAAAATTACCCAAATAAAGCAGGGCGGTGGCGAAAAAGCCAATGAGCGTCACACCTCACGAGGTAAGCTGTTACCACGGGAGCGTATCAATCAGCTACTGGATCCTGGCTCAGCATTTTTAGAAATCTCGCAACTTGCCGCCCTCAATGTATACAGTGACTATGTTCCCGCTGCAGGTGTGATTGCAGGTATCGGTCGAGTTTCTGGTATTGAATGTATGATTGTAGCAAATGATGCCACAGTAAAAGGTGGCACTTACTACCCCTTAACAGTAAAGAAGCACCTCAGAGCACAAACTATCGCGGAACAAAATAATCTGCCTTGCATCTATTTAGTGGATTCTGGAGGCGCGAATTTGCCGCAACAAGATGAAGTATTTCCTGATCGTGAGCACTTTGGCCGCATTTTTTATAACCAAGCGAATCTGTCGGCGCAAAACATCCCACAAATTGCCGTCGTGATGGGCTCTTGTACAGCAGGTGGCGCTTATGTGCCTGCCATGGCAGATGAGTCCATTATCGTTAAAAACCAAGCTACCATTTTTTTAGGTGGTCCGCCCCTGGTTAAAGCGGCTACTGGTGAAGTTGTAAGCGCCGAGGAATTGGGCGGCGGCGACGTTCATTGTCGCACTTCGGGTGTAGTTGATCATCTGGCAAACAACGATTCTCATGCGTTACAAATAGCCCGAGATGCCATAAGCCGTTTAAACCGCACGAAAAAAATTGAACTTGATATTCACGCGCCTATCGCACCGCTTTACCCTGCTGACGACATTTATGGTTTGATCCCAAAAGACACACGGCAGCCCTACGATGCCAGAGAAGTCATCGCCCGTATTGTTGATGGTTCTGAATTTGATGAATTTAAAACGTTATACGGCCAAACGCTGGTCTGCGGTTTTGCCCGCATCTTTGGCTATCCCGTTGGCATCATAGCCAACAACGGCATCCTGTTTTCCGAATCGGCACAAAAAGGCGCCCACTTTATTGAGCTGTGCACTCAACGCAAAATTCCATTGGTATTTTTACAAAACATCACTGGATTTATGGTTGGCAAACAATATGAAGCTGGCGGAATTGCCAAACATGGCGCCAAAATGGTTACCGCTGTTGCATGTGCCAAAGTCCCCAAATTCACTATCTTGATTGGCGGAAGTTTTGGTGCGGGTAACTATGGCATGTGTGGTCGCGCATACGATCCTCGCTTTCTATTTATGTGGCCAAATGCCCGCATCTCTGTAATGGGCGGCGAACAAGCGGCTGGTGTATTGGCACAGGTGAAACGAGAACAAAAAGAACGGGCTAACGAATCTTGGTCGAAAGAAGAAGAAGCCAACTTCAAACAGCCCATTGTTGATACTTACGAACATCAAGGTCATCCCTATTATGCCTCAGCTCGCCTTTGGGATGATGGCGTTATTGATCCGGCAGATACCAGGCAAGTGCTTGGTTTATGTATTTCAGCCAGTTTAAACAAACCAATTGAGGACACCCGTTTTGGGGTGTTTAGAATGTAATGAAAAATACCTATAGTGGTTTATTAGTCAATATTGATGAACGGGGTGTTGCCAAAGTCACGCTCAATCGCCCTGAATTGCACAATGCGTTTGATGCACAATTGATTGCAGATCTCACCGAAGTGTTTAACTACTTAGGTAGCCAGCCTGAGGTCCGTGCGATGATTTTAGCCGCCAATGGCCGCAGTTTTAGTGCTGGAGCCGATCTAAATTGGATGCAAAAAATGGCAGACTATAGTTACGCTGAGAATATGCAAGATGCAGCAAAACTCGCCACAATGCTAGCCAGCTTAAATCATTTCAGCAAACCAACCATTGCTAGAGTACAAGGCGCTGCTTTTGGCGGCGCCATTGGCCTCATCGCCTGTTGTGATATGGCGGTGGGCAGCAAACTAAGTAAATTTTGTTTAAGCGAAGTTAAGATTGGTTTAGTGCCTGCCACCATTAGCCCCTATGTAATCAGTGCGATAGGCGCAAGAGCAGCCCGTAGATACTTTACCACCGCAGAAGTATTTTCAGCACGTCGTGCACGGCGCTTGGGTTTACTCAGTGAAGCGGTGACTGAAGAAGAGCTCGATTCAACTATTGAATCGTTAATTGAACATATATTACGCAACTCACCACAAGCAGTCAGCGCGGCCAAAAGCTTAATCAATCACGTAGAAAACCGCAAAATAGACCACGCTTTAATTGATTATACCTGTGAGCAAATTGCGCATATTCGGGTGTCAGAAGAGGGGCAAGAAGGTTTACAGGCATTTTTACAAAAACGGCTCGCTAGTTGGAACAAGGCATCACTATGATTCACAAATTATTAATTGCTAATCGCGGTGAAATTTGTTGCCGTGTTATAAAAACCGCTAAACGCATGGGTATTGCGACGGTAGCGGTATATTCAGACGCCGACCAAAATGCCCTACACGTTAAATTGGCAGACGAAGCGGTTTACCTTGGCCCTGCGCCATCAAAATTAAGCTATTTGTGTGGCGATAAAATTATAGCAATTGCGCGAAAAGTTGGCGCCAATGCCATTCACCCTGGTTATGGTTTTTTATCAGAAAATGCTGAATTTGCGCGCCAATGTGCAAAAAATAATATCACTTTTATCGGCCCGCCTATCAGTGCGATAGAGGCAATGGGCTCAAAGTCAGCAGCCAAACACATCATGCAGCAAGCCAACGTGCCTCTGGTACCAGGCTATCATGGCGACGAACAAGCAGCCGACATACTAAAATACCACGCAGATACCATGGGCTACCCTGTCTTACTAAAAGCCGCTGCCGGTGGTGGTGGTAAGGGCATGCGCCAAGTGTGGCATGCCAATGAGTTTAATGATGCGCTGGCGGCAGCTAAACGCGAAGCCCTATCCAGCTTTAATGATGATCATATGTTAGTCGAGAAGTACTTAACGCAACCTCGCCACGTTGAAATCCAAGTATTTTGTGATCAACACGAAAATGGGGTGTATTTATTCGAACGAGATTGCTCAATCCAACGACGTCATCAAAAGGTTATTGAAGAAGCTCCCGCACCAGGTTTAAGTGAAACACTGCGCCAACAAATGGGCGAAGCTGCATTAAAAGCGGCAAAGGCCATTAATTATGTGGGCGCGGGAACTGTTGAATTTTTGCTAGATGTAGACCAACGTTTTTATTTCATGGAAATGAATACCCGATTACAAGTAGAACATCCCGTCACGGAGTTAATTACAGGTCAAGATTTAGTCGAATGGCAAATTCGTGTCGCGAATCATGAGCGCCTGCCTTTAACACAAGAGCAATTGAAAATTAAGGGGCACGCGTTTGAGGCGCGCATTTACGCTGAAGATCCCAACAATAACTTTTTACCTGCAACAGGTCGCTTGAGCTTAGTAAAAACGCCCAATGAATCTGCCTATGTTCGGATAGATACTGGCATACAAGAAGGTGATGAAGTTTCGGTTTATTACGATCCGATGTTAGCCAAATTGATTGTTTGGGATCAAGATAGAAGCACAGCGCTGGCTCGTTTACAAAAAGCCCTAAGTGAATATTTCATTGATGGGGTAAGTACAAACATCGATTTTTTAAGTCGTATTAGCCAAATTGACGATTTTAAAGCAGGCGCTATCGATACCAGTTTTATTGAAAAACACCACGAACAGCTTAGCTCAGAGTATAAGCTTGCGTATGCGGATATTGTGCCGATAGCTGCACTTGCTTTACTACTAGAGCGTCAACAACAAACGAACATTGCTAAACAGGATCCTTATTCACCGTGGTCAGTGCAATCTGTTTGGCGAGCAAACGACAATTATCAAGAAGCGCTTAAACTTTATGTTAACGATGAGTCGCATGATGTGTTGGTTAATTCACTTATGTCACAAGACAGGCAGCTCTTTAACCTCGAATTCCAACAACAGAACTACACTTGTTGGGGAATTCTCGATGGGCAACAACTTATCAGTAGCATTAACGGGCACATTAGCACTTCAACTATCTCTGGCAATTCACCAGAAAAAGTGCTTTTTACTGCACAAGGACGGGTACGTTTTAGTCGAGCATTAATTGATCTAGGCTTAAACGAAGACACCCATCACACAAACAATTTCACGGCTCCGATGAACGGTACCGTGGTAGCTATATTAGTAGACACCAACGAGCGCGTTGAACCAGGCCAAACCTTGCTAGTCATGGAAGCCATGAAAATGGAACATGCAATCAAGGCAAAAACGGCCGGAAGAGTCTCTGAGTTTTATTTCAATGTGGGCGAACTTGTTGACGGTGGCGCTGAACTGCTGGCTTTTCATGGCGAAGAAGGAGCGTAAATGTTTAATCGAACAACTCTGCCTTCATCCGTAAAAATTGTAGAAGTTGGCCCAAGAGATGGATTACAAAATGAAAAACAACTCATTCCCCTTGAGGCGAAATTACAACTAGTCGCTGATTTAGCCACCGCGGGTGTTAAGTGGATAGAAACAGGGAGCTTTGTTTCTCCCCGCTGGGTGCCCCAAATGGCAGATAGTGCCGATCTATTTGCAAATTTACTGCGCCATGCTGATGTGTGTTATTCAGCCTTAACGCCTAATTTAAAAGGATTTGAAGCGGCTTTGTTAGCAGACGTTGACGAGGTAGCTATATTTGGCTCAGCGTCTGAGCGTTTTTCGCAGAAAAACATCAATTGCTCTATAGAGGAGAGTTTACGACGCTTTCAACCGGTGCTTGAGCAAGCAAAAGCCAAAAACGTGCGAGTTCGAGCTTATGTGTCGTGTGTACTAGGCTGCCCCTATGAAGGCAATATTCAACCTGAACAAGTTGCTTATGTTGCTAATACCATGCTCGACATGGGCTGTTATGAAGTTTCTCTGGGCGATACCATCGGGGTTGGCACACCATGTAAAACAGCTGAATTGTTAGCAACACTGTTGAACGATATCCCTGCTGATAAACTTGCAGTGCATTTTCATGATACCTACGGACAAGCACTTGCTAACATATTGGTGGCATTGCAGCACGGGATCAGTGTGATTGATAGCTCTGTGGCAGGACTAGGAGGGTGCCCTTATGCGAAGGGGGCTGCCGGCAACGTTGCAACAGAAGATGTCGTCTACATGCTTAATGGGATGAATATTTTTACCGGTATCGATTTGAGCAGCTTAGCCACCGCGGGACGTAAAATTATGCACCAGCTAGGGCGTGTTTCGCAATCAAAGGTAGCCCAAGCCATGGGCGCACTATAAACCTCTGTCAAACTTGCTAAGCCCTTAAACGTCAATCACATCTTGCTGGCTAATTTGTTGAATCAACCACCAATTAGCCTGCTCTTTGTTATCAAAAAAACGCACAGTTTCACCCGCATCTCGATAAATACTATTCAAATGGCTTTTAGCAAATTCGGGAGACTTTGATTCAACAACGATAACGGCGGTAGCAACACGCCCTCGGGTTTTCTCTGCTTTGATTGATTGACTAAGGTAGCTAGCAGCTTCTGGCACGTAGATGGGCTCGCCGTGTAAAATGACCAGGACTCCCCAATGTTTACCGCTTAGCGTTTTAATGAGCGGAGAGACAGCTTTACTGGCTTGAGCAACAGACTCGACATTCCATGGCCCTGTTCCTTCAACTACTAGGATCCGATCAACAATATTGAGATTAATGGTTCCATGAACTTGAAAGCGACTCATCAAAATATCCTCTTTAGATAAGAACAACACGGCTATCAACATCAAACTGTTGTATTGGGCTATTCCTACAGAGCCCACACTAACCCTAATTCTTGTCTAATTTATATGCTTTCTTACTGGTTAACCAGTACTTTATGAGGATTCTGCTACAAGTTTTAAGTTGTCTAAACCCAATTCAAAATCATGCCCAATAGAATAATCCATGAAAAACGCCACATAGCGATGAATGGGGTTATACCCAACATTGCCATATTCCATCCATACCACTTGGGTGCCACTTTCTACTTTGGTTAGAACAAACTCTCCGGTCGACGTTTTAGACGCATCGGCAAGACGTACTGTATAAATTAAGCGATGGTTGCTTTCTAATGCTATGATTTCTATTTCACCCTCACCCATTACTTCGCCTACCCAAATAGATTTCATACCGACAACCCCTTCTTCGCCGACATATTCAATCGTTATATTCAAATCCCGTTTAAACCACACTCCCCAGTTTTGCCATTTTTTAAGATCAGCGATATGTGGAAAAATACTTTTTTCAGGGGCATTGACGATAACCGAACGTTCAATTTTGTATTGGGAAGGAAGCAAATAACCTATTAACAAAAAGGTTAAAAATACAACCACAACGACAATAACTGTTTTCTTCATAGCCAACATTACTCACTCCCAGCCACCATTAACATCTCATTAACGCACAGCTAACGAGTATTCTCAAGAGCCGCAAGTTTATTGAGCTTTAGTATGGTTAAAGTTTTACATTTAGACATTAAATGTACTGTCAATTATTTTTAAATTACGCTAGTGTCTGCTAAGGCGTATTCAGCAAAAACAGTAAAGCTAGTCTGCAGTTTTGTAGCTAATGGAATCATTTAGTTTAAGGTAATTTTAATGGAGCTCGTCGTATGACAGAAAAACCGTCCCGATATATTAGTAATTTAACTCGTGATACATATGCTTTAATTTTGGCTGGAGGGAGAGGTTCTAGACTGTATGAACTGACGAATTGGCGAGCGAAACCCGCTCTCTATTTTGGTGGTAAATTCCGTATTATTGATTTCCCACTTTCAAACTGTGTTAATTCTGGCATCAGACGAATTGGCGTAGTCACCCAATACAAATCTCATTCTTTAATCAGACATTTGGTACGTGGCTGGGGTCACTTCAAAAAAGAATTAGGTGAATCTGTTGAAATTTTACCCGCCTCACAGCGTTTCTCGGACAATTGGTACGAGGGTACTGCGGATGCTGTTTTTCAGAACATTGATATTATTCGTGATGAAGTCCCCAAATATGTCATGGTCTTGTCTGGCGACCATATATACCGAATGGACTATGGCAGTCTCATTGCAAAACATGCCGAATCTGGCGCCAAAATGACGGTCAGTTGTATGCCGGTGCCAATTGAAGAAGCTGCTGGTCAATTTGGTGTTATGTCGGTAGACGAGAACTATAAGATTATTGGTTTTGAAGAAAAACCAGAGCACCCTACTCCCTTGCCGAATGATCCAACTAAATGCTTAGCGTCAATGGGCAACTATGTTTTTGATACGGATTTCTTGTTTGAACAACTCAAAAAAGACGCCGAGAAATCAGGCTCAGAAAGAGACTTCGGTAAAGACATCATCCCTTCTATCATCAAAGATCATCCCGTATATGCCTTCCCCTTTATGGACGAAGGTGACACCCAAGCCTATTGGCGTGATGTAGGAACCTTAGATTCGTTCTGGCAAGCCAATATGGAATTGGTTGCGCCCGTACCGGCATTAAATTTATACGATAAAAAATGGCCAATTTGGACTTATCAAGAGCAACTTCCTCCAGCTAAATTTGTATGGGAAGAAGACAACAGGCGCGGTACTGCCATCAACTCTGTGGTATCAGGTGGTTGCATCATCTCCGGAGCCACCGTAAGGCGTAGTTTGTGTTTCTCAAATGTCAGAGTCCATTCATACAGTGAAATCGAAGACTCAGTTTTACTGCCAGATGTTGAAGTTAAACGTAACTGCCGTATTCGCAAAGCCATCATTGACCGAGGCTGCGTTATTCCTGAGGGTATGGTTATTGGACACAGTAGAGCAGACGACATTGAGCGTGGTTTTAGAGTGACCGACAAGGGTGTAGTCTTGGTAACACGTGAGATGTTAGGTTTACCCGTTGGTTACTAGTTACTTATAGATAACTCAGAAGAGAAGGCTGATTTTAATCAGCCTTTTTTATTGCTTCCCATTGGTCAATTTTCTGAGTGATGAGTTTAGCCACATCAACCGGTGCTTCAAAGGGAAACATATGGCCGACGTTTGGCACTCGAATGTGTTCAATTTGAGTACGCTTAAGAAAGTGATTTATATTTCTTGGCACACAGACTTGACTTAATTCAGCTGTAATCAAACAACTAGGCCTTTGCATTTTTCCATAATAACGATGGATATTGTGACTCACATTACGGAATATCTGTGCTTCGACTGAGGCTTTAAACGTTAAGACTTTGCGTTGACCATCAACCTTGATCGCAGCGTTGACATAATCTTCAATGCAAGCAGGTACAAAATCCTTAAAAAGGGCTTTTGAGCTGAAATAAGTCAACAAGTCCTCATCAATTGGCCAAGACTGACAACGAACAGCGGCTTTGCCTGCTGGGGTTATTTTGTCGATCATGGGCGTCATTTTCGCCATTTTAAATACCAATCTGGCCACACCTGACGCAATGGGTGGATCTAACATAATCACCCCCTTAAACAACTCGGGGGCTTCACAGGCCGCCATATAAGTAACAAGCGCCCCCATTGAATGGCCAATGCCATACACTGGGCCTATAGATTTCGTTCGTAAGTAAGCAAGTAACTCGTCGACCAAATTAGACAAGTTACTGTTAACGGGAAATGTGGCATCGTGGCCAAATTGGGATAAGGCCGCAACATTAAAATGCTCAGGAAACGCATTAAAAACTTGCTTATAGCTCGCTGCAGGAAAACCATTAGCGTGAGCAAAGTGCAGATTAATGCCATTTTTGTTAGTCAAACTATTTCCTTAAAATATAAACTCAGGCGTTTCTAGACTCTGCGGCATCCCAATCTGCAGGAATTTGTTTTGCTGTCCAAAAGAACGCCAATATCGATAGAGCATAGGGGACAGCCAACCACGATAACGATAATCTTAAAGCCTCTACTTCCCCATGCTCCGCTGTTAAACCTTGGCTCAATAGACCCACAAATGTTGGACCACCACCTAATGCAATGATATTTAACACAAAGAAAAACAAAGCGGTAGACATGGCCCTGACTTTAACGGGCGCTAGCGTTTGCGCCAAGGCGAACGATGGCCCTAAATAAAAACCACTTGTCATTAGTAAAATCGCCAGCAAACCAATAGACATATTAAGCGATTCTACTTGCAATGAAATAAAATAAGCAGGAGCCCCTATTAGTAAAGCAATGCCTGGCACGAAACCATATGCTCCGCGATTTTTGCGACCTAGTTTATCAACCAAGACACCACCTAACCAAACACCACCTGCGTAGGCCGTGCCGTTTATAATACCGATGGTAATCAACAACGATGTGACGTCTAAACCTACATGGGCTCTGACATAAAAATCGATCATCCACGTCGATATAGCATAATTACCAAATGAACCAAAAGAGATGGCGAAACACATCCCCCACCAACTTTTTATACTAAGTAAGGTTTTTATCGAGTTCCAGGACTTTGTTTTAGCGGCCTCTGATTGCATGTTACCGCTTCTAACCGGCTCCTTGACAGTTAGCTTCAAAATAATTGCTAGGGCGATACCTGGCAATCCTACAGCTAACATAGCCATGCGCCAATCGGTGCTCCCGCCCTTTAAAAAATAAGCAGAAGCAAAAAACGCTAACATGATACCAAACGGGATCCCTAAAGAATAAACTGCAAGTGCACCTGCGCGTTTTTCTTTTGGAAACAAATCAGAAATAATAGAATGTGAGGGGGGACTTCCGCCTGCTTCACCAATACCCACTCCAACTCTTGCAAGGGCAAGCTGAGTAAAGTTGGTTGCTAAACCCGAGAGTGCAGTAAAACCACTCCACAGAGTAAGAGAAATCACTACGATATTAACTCGGCTGTAACGGTCCGCCAACCACGCAATGGGGATCCCCAACACTGTGTACAAGAGCGCAAAGTACAGGCCTTTGAGCCAGCCTAATTGCGCATCATCAAGACCTAGGTCAGCTTTTATAAATGGTGACAAAATCCCAATGATTTGACGGTCTATAAAATTAAAGGCGTAAACTAGGGTTAAAATAAACAAGACATAATTTCGATAAGCATTTGACGACTTATCTGTTTTATCTTGTTCTACAGCTTGCTTAGATTCCATTTTATTGCCTCTTATAATGCGACTTACCAAATGAACTGGTAACTTTAGACCTTTAGTAGAACCATCTTAAAGCCTTACATTGGTTAATAACAAGACAATATTGTTAATATTATGTAAACATAACAAGGACTTATGCAACAACATAAGGGGGAACAATAAAGCCACTTATTTCCCTTAACAAAGCGCTCTTTCTAGACATTGGCTAAAATAAACTGGTATAAGGAGTTGAGTTGAGTTAACCAAAGAATCCTATGCATATAGACCAATTATTTGAACAAGTGAAACAACAGATCAGTCAATCCTCGACCTCAGCGGAAATTTCAGTGCCGGCTAATTGGGCACAAGGGAGAACGTTGTACGGTGGTATATCGGCTTCTCTAGTCTATCGAGCAGCCCGTGAAATTACTGACAATCTTAAGAGTCTGAGATCGCTTAACACTAATTTTATCGGGCCTATAGAACCCGATTCTCCTTTTATAATTAAAATAGAAACCGTTAGAGAGGGAAAAAATACAAGTGTTGTAAGAGGAGATATTTTACAGAATGGAAAGGTAGCGTTGAGTACGCTAGCAAATTTTGGCTTAGATAGAGCATCTAGCATCAAGATTGATAATCACATCAAGCATGCTATGGAAAAACCGAATGAAAGTAATTTCATTCCTATGATCCCCAACATCACCCCTAGCTTTTTAGCCCATTTCGACTTAGCGAAAATAGTTGGAGAAATGCCTTTTAGCAGCAGTAAAACGGCTGACATACATGGCTGGATGCGTTTCAAAGAGGCACCAGCAGTCTTTACCGATGCTCATTTAGTCGCCATCATTGACCTGTGGCCGCCCACTATCTTGCAGATGTTACCCTCACCGGCTCCGGCAAGCACAATGAGTTGGAACTTAGAGTTTATCTACCCGCATAAAATTTTTAATAACGATGAATGGTTTGCTTATCAGGCTACAACCAGACAGGCTTCAAATGGCTACGCTCACACCGAAGCGAATATTTGGGATGAAGAAGGTGCATTAGTGGCCATTAGTCGTCAAGTTGTCGCCGTATTCGACTAGATAGAAGGTCTTTCGTTAAAACATAGCAAATGACGAAGGACTGAACACAGCCATAGCGCTCATAAACTGGAGGTTGGTTAAATCTAAGGCATCATTAACATGAGGAAGATCCAAACCTAAATTTTCATAAAGGTAAGGCGTCAGTCTTGAGTGAGAAGTGTAATGCTCTTTGTAAATGTTGTTCACCGATAACAAATAGCTGAGTTGCAAAATTTGGTCTTCTTTGGTCAAAGCAGTCGCTAAGCTTGGATGAATTCTTTTTATCGGTTGATAAATAGCGAGTGGCAACCCCCATAATTTTAGTAATTCCCCGGTCAACTCAGCATAACTGAAGCCCAAATGAGTCAGTTCTAAATCCAGTGGTGTGGTATTTACATCAAATTTAGCGCATAACTGCGCCGCCTCAGGATTAAACTTTACCATCACAAGTTCACCAATATTATGCAGTAGGCCACATACAAACAAACGTTCTGGCTCTTTGACGCCTAACTCTTCGGCAAAATACTTAGCTAGCAAACCGCAACTGACGCCCCTCTCCCAAAAACGTTCTAAATCAATGACTTCAGAAGATATAGACTGAAAGGCTGAAGAAACACCGTAGGCCAACACTAAATCGTAAACTGATTTTGTGCCAATTACTTGAATGGCTTTGCTAACAGTCGAAATCGTTGCAGGAAACTTATACAACGCACTGTTAGCAATTTTTAATACTTGAGAAGTGATAGCGGGGTCGTAATTGATAACGTCTGCTATTTCATCCATAGACGCCTTCTGATCATCAATTAATTGCTTAATCTTGATAACCGCTTCAGGTAAAACAAAGACATCGTCAGCGTTAACAGCATAATCTTTTGCATTCATTAAATTTTGTGCCTTGCGCATTGAGTCCACAAAGTGTAACCCATGAATTTAAAACCCGCATAAAAAAACAATGCATCCGTATGAAAAGACTAAATTAAACAAGGAAATAGCACAATAATTTTAAGCAAAAAGAAAATACGAAACTAATCGATGATGAACTTTCGATACCGGTACACACGATATTCACCTGCAGCGCGCAACTTGTTTACTATTCGCCCCATCGTCACCAGATTAAAACATGTAATATATCTTATTAGCCCGACTTTTATCATTTTGGCATGTTGAAAGAGCCTTGACGTCGTTTCACAAGCGTTCTTCCGCTTACTTAGAAAATGTATCTCAATAGCTCACTGCGTTGCATAAAGACGTATATTGATGATTTACACTGTATCTAAAAATTCAGCCATACAAATTAGTTAACGTTGATTTGAAATAAGCTTGCCTCGATCAAACCAAAAATCGTTTGATGAACCGTGACTGTTTATTTCGTCAGTTGAAAACACCAAACAAAACCAAGGTAGCCACTAGGGTTAACGATAGAGATATTTTGTAAAAGGCTTAAACACCGAATTTTTGTACCAATTCGTACACCCGTTTCTGATTTGTTTTGACTACTTAAGATTTTTTTGAAGAATTATTTAGACGCAGGGAGGATAGATTGTTCTTTAGCATTAGCGAATCATAAAACGTGCTTTACGCTATTGCTGGTTTAGAAATATTCTAATTATTTTTGCTGATTAACACAGAGATTTAGATGGTGGGTCGTGCTGGATTCGAACCAGCGACCAATTGATTAAAAGTCAACTGCTCTACCAACTGAGCTAACGACCCATCTAATTGAAACGCTTTTTGTGATTTTACGATAAAACGTTCTTATCATAAATTTAGGAAAGTGGTGGGTCGTGCTGGATTCGAACCAGCGACCAATTGATTAAAAGTCAACTGCTCTACCAACTGAGCTAACGACCCTTTTCCTTCCGCCTCACTGCGACGGGCGCATATAATACTCAATCCATACTTCAGTGCAAGTCAAAATCCGTTTTATTTTAAATATTCGGTTTGTTTGCCGAAAAAGCAAACAATTCAGTCAATTAGTAACCAATAAAAGTGGCTTAGACTGCAAAAAAGTATCGCGACTTATAAATTTTTAAGCCGCTTCTCAGCTAATTTACTTGAAGGTGAATTAGGGTATTCTTTCAATACCTGTTCCCATAACTGCTTAGCACGGGCTGAATTAGCACGCTCTATTTCTGTTATACCTAATTTCAGGATAGCGTCGGCTCGCTTACTTGAATCGGGAAAGTTCGTCACTAAGGCTTGAAACTGACCACTTGCCCCTGCCCAATCTTGTTTGTTAAACAATAGCTGGCCCAACCAATAGTGTGCATTTGATGCATAACTAGAATTGGGGTACGTTTGTAAAAACGATTGAAATGCAGGAATGGCTTGGTCATAAAGCTTATCTTTTAAAATCAGATTAACAGCTTTGTCGTACGCCTCATTCTCGTTCTCAGATAAAACAGCTGAGTTAGCAGAAGAGGAACCATTGTCATCAGTTTCTATGGGAGCAGCACTGGGAGCCTGGCTCAGGTTGGACATCCGTTTATCAATTTCAGCATACAATTCCCGTTGTCTATCGAGGATCCGCTCTAATTGATAATTGTGTAACTCTATGCTGCCACGTAATTCGTTCACTTCCTGTTGCATCACGTCGAGCTGCTGTTGCAGTCTGTGCTGAGCTTCAGTTCGCGTAGCAAACATTCTTTCTAATGCTTCTATGCGTTGGTCATTACTACCGCTAGTAACGTCTGCTACAGGAGCAGGAGCCGCAAATAATGCGGCTCCGTATACTGATAACAGACTAAGCGCAAACGTGCGTTTGATCATGTTTTCTACTTTTTTATTGATAAACTAAGACACCACGACGGTTTTTAGCAAATGCAGCTTCTGTGCTACCACTAACAACCGGCTTTTCTTCACCGTAAGAGACCACTGTCAATTGTGAGCTGCTCACGCCAGCATTTTGTAGGTAAGTCTGCACAGACTTGGCACGTAACTCACCAAGAGCGATATTGTATTCAGGCGTACCGCGGCTATCACAGTGACCTTCAATAACAATCGATTGGCTTGGATTTTTTACTAAAAACGCAGCATGCTTATCCAGCACAGAATAAAAGTCCGAGCTGATAGTTGAACGGTCGAAGTCGAAATAAACAGTTTGCTCACCCTGCAATGCTTGTAATTCCATTTTCATTTTTTCAGCAGGCGAGACAAGTGGAGTCATTGATCCGACTTGAGTTTGTGCATTGCGCGCCTCTGCAGCCAAACGATCAGCTTCAGCTTGCGCAGTTGCCGCTTCTTTATTTTTTTGAGCTTCAATTTCTTCAGCAGTAGGACCAGACTTACAAGCAACCATAGTCATAATAGGTAGAGCTATGATTAACCCTTTTAAAACTTTATTGAACTGCATTTTTTTTCCTTATTTTTATCTAAACTAAACCAATTAGGTTGAACATTAAAACAAAAAGGGTGACCAATTTGGTGCCTTAACCTGCCCATCGGCTGCGGGTAACCGCGCCTTAAACCTCCCATCAAGGGAAACCAGTGATAAAACCTGCTTACCTTCATGCAAAGTACTATAAATTATCATACTCCCGTTCGGAGCAATACTAGGAGATTCATCTAAATATGTTTTGGTTAATACTTGCATATTCCCCGTGGCTAGATCTTGTCTCGCTATATGATAATTTCCGCGGGTACGATTGACAAAAACCAGTTGTTTTCCATCTGGTGTAACCGTCCCCCCTAAATTCATATCGCCTTCAAAAGTAAGACGACGCACTTTATTGCTCATTAAATCTACTCGATAAATCTGCGGTTTACCACCCCGCTCTGAACTAAATACCAGACTCTTACCATCTGGCATCCAGCTTGGTTCGGTATCAATGGCGCGATCATTAGTAATTCGACGTACTTGTTTTGTCGCAATATCCATCACATACAATTCTGGGTTACCGTCTTTCGATGACACTAGGGCTAGCTGTTTACCATCAGGCGAAAACACAGGAGAGCCATTGATGCCGCTAAAATCAGACATTTGCTTACGACTCATTGTATAGATATCTTGGATAAAAATCTGTGGACGCTTATTTTCAAACGTCACGTAAGCTAATTTAGTTCCGTCCGGTGACCAAGAAGGCGACATCAATGGCTCTTTAGAACGTAATAATGTCGTTTCGTTAGCGCCGTCATAGTCTGCAACGACTAATTGGAATGGAAATTCTGTTGTGGCACTATCCCTTACTATCACATAGGCAATTCTGGTCAAGAACGCCCCCTTTTCCCCAGTTAATTTTTCATAAACCACATCGCTAATTCGGTGAGCATATTGCCTAAATTCCTTGCCGCCTATCGTCGCTTGACGAGCGTCCATTATTTGGTCATTACTCGCAATCAATTTTCCATTGCTTAATACTTGGCTTTGCCCGCCCGTGATTTGCCCACGGATCACATCGATAAGCTCGAATGAAACCGCGTATTGACCTATCCCTACTAACTCTACCTTCCCCACAAGAATGGCTTCAACACCTGCAGCGACCCAAGCTCCATAGTCAACATCACGATACGAACTAGGGAACTGCGGCATATTAGCAACATTAATTGGATTAAATTTACCACTGCGCTTTAAATCAGCCGCGATGGTGTTAGTCAATTTTTCAGGCATTGCTCCCTCACCTACCCAACTAAATGGCACAATGCCGATAGGTCTTGAGGTATCGATACCTTCAGTAATAACAATTTCTAGCGCCGCCATACTTTTAAAGCTCGCGACTAAAATAATGACAAAAAAGACAAGCACTTTATTTTTAAACATTAGAGTCCTGGTTCAACTGTTAAATTAATATCTCTTAATTTTTCAAATACATCTGCCTCAGGTGAGACCGGAAGTGTATCTGACTTTTTCACTGCGGCGATAGCTGCTCTGCACAGAACCGCGTCACCTGAAAGTTCTTTTACTTGGGTCACTAAACCGTTCGACGCTAGGCGAATATTTAGACGACAAGATTTTCCTTTCATTGCATCATCCACAATTAAATTACGCTGGATAGTCTGCTTAATTAAAATTTCGTATTTCTGCACTTCAGTTAAAACTTGCTTATTTCGACGTTGTTGACGAGTAGCTTGTTCTGCTTGGAGTTGTTCTTGCAATAACTTTTCTTGAGCCGCTTGCTCAGCAGCCTCTTGCTTTTTACGCTCAGCTTCTTTCAAAGCTTTTTCTTCTTTTTCGCGTTTTTCTTTGGCGGCTTTCGCTTGCTCGTCAGCCTTAATTCGCTCCTGCTCTTTGCGCTTACGCTGTTCTTCTAAAGCGGCCGCTTTGGCTTTTTCCTGTTGCTGTTTCTCCCGTGCCTCTACTGCAGCTTGGTCAGCCTTTTTCTTTTCATTTAGCTTATTTTGCGTTTGTTTTTCAAGTTCAGCGACTTGAGTTTCTTTTTGACGACGCTCACGCTCAGCCTCTTCTGCACGACGCTCCAATTCTTTAACGCGCTGTTCTTCTTTTTGTCGTTGAGCAGTTTTTTCGTCTTTTAACTTCCTTACTTGTGTTTCAAGCGTTTTTTGATCAACCACCACTGCATCGATAATCGGCGCATCAAGGCTTAGGTCCTCTGAGACTGGATGGGTAAAACTCATACTCAAGGTTAATACAATTCCGACCGCAGCATGCAAAGCGATAGAAAAAGACAAAGGAATAGAAAATTTTTGCATTTCAGTTCACTATCTCTTTTTCTCAGGAGGCGCTGTCATTAAACCAACTGAAGGCACACCTGCTCGTTGCAATAAAACCATTAATTGCACCACTTCACTATAAGGCACTGCTCCATCACCTTTTACTACGACGGGTGTTTGAGGCTCTAGCTGTAAATGTGCAGCCACTAGAGTCGCCAGATCAACCGCTGACATAGACTCTTCTTGACTATCGCCAATGTTCAGAAAATAGTTACCCTGAGCGTCAACTGACGCAATTAACGGAGGCTTACTGTCTTTATCTAACGCTGCCGCTTCTGCTTTTGGCAAATCGACCTTTACCCCTTGCGTTATTAGAGGGGCTGTAACCATAAAAATGATAAGCAAAACCAACATTACGTCTATGTAGGGCACAACGTTAATTTCTGATACTGGCCGACGGCGTTTTCTGGTGTATACAACCATAGGATAATAGCCTTAGTTACTTTGATTATTACTGCGTGTGGCTGACTCAGCGTTTGCAGCTAAGGCCTGACGATGCAAAATGCTCGAAAATTCTTCCATAAAATTGCCATAGTTATTTTCGAGTTTCTCGACCTGATGACTGAAACGGTTATAGGCAATAACTGCCGGAATCGCAGCAAACAACCCCATTGCAGTAGCGATTAATGCCTCAGCGATGCCAGGCGCAACCATAGCAAGAGTAGCTTGTTGAACTTCACCCAATGCGATAAAGGCGTTCATTATCCCCCATACAGTGCCAAATAAACCGATATACGGACTTATCGAACCTGCTGTGGCTAAAAACGGTAAACGATTTTCTAAATTATCCACCTCTCTGGATAAGGCGACTCGCATGGCCCGATAACATCCCTCCATAACCGCTTCCGACGGAGTTGAGGTGGTTTTACGTAAACGGACAAACTCCTTAAAACCTGCGCAGAACATACTTGACATACCCTGAATAGATTGCCGAGCAGACAGTTCTTGATAAAGTTTATTGAGGTCGACGCCCGACCAAAATTTATCTTCAAATTTTTTCATTTCATTACGGGCATGAGTCAGAGCCTTACTGCGCTCAAAGATAAAAGCCCAAGAAAAAATCGACACTGCAAGCAGTAATAACATCACAAATTGCACTAATATGCTGGCTTGCAGAAAAAGGTCAAAAAAGTTTAAATCAGACGACACGCTTGAATTCCTCTAAAATATTGGCTGGTATTGCTTGCGGCTTCATCGATGATAAATTAACGCAAGCCACCTTGATTATTGCACTAACCAAGCGCGTATCGCTTGGACTTATGATGGTTTGTTTGAATACCAGACTCGCTCGCTTCAATTCTACTATTTCGCTTTGAATACACAACAACTGATTGAAGCGAGCCGGCGCATGATTATCCATTTCAACGCGTTTGACGACAAAACCTATGGAATGTTCCAACAGTTCATCTTGTTCAGTACCTAAATTACGTAACCACTCTGTTCTGGCTCTCTCAAAAAACTTTAAATAGTTAGCATAATAAACAATGCCACCTGCGTCGGTATCTTCGTAATAAACTCTTATGGAATGTTGATGCCCCATAACTCGTTACCGCCTTAATTTAACTGGTTATAACTCGTGTTATTTTGAATTTTTATGCATCACGATTGATTAAACGCAATTTACACATTAAATCTACAATAAAAATTATTATGATAATTTTCAAATAGTTAATTGTAAATAAGTGTCATTTGAATCCCTTTAACTCAAAAAGTTCATTGTAAGTTGTAGCTACAATTCAGCATTTCAATGCAGAAATATAATTCACAGACCCAGCCCCACCTTACTTAAATTAATTGATTAAATATAAGACAACTATTTTAAGTAATTGTAATGCATATGTTTTATAGGATTTGAAGGCCATTTTTTTCAGTAAACCAGGAAGAAATGAAAGGTCTAGCATTAGTTTTTATAATGAATAAAAACAATTTTTTTCAGTTGTAGGCAATTAACTTACGTTTATACTAATCACAGTTTTCTTGAAGGCAGTTGTGCTTCTAAGTACAGCGGTCTGTAGATGCTCCAGTCAATTTGTGTTGACTAACATGTTCCCTGGATATTTCCTCAACAGTTTTTGTTGTTAACCCACGAATTTCGTGGGTTTTTTTTTGGATTTTTATCGGGTTTGCTGACTTAGCTAGGAGAGTAATCACGATTGAAATGCAAGAACGCCCTTTGTGTCGCAATTCGCCCTCGAGGTGTTCGTTGTAAAAAGCCCTGCTGAATTAAAAAAGGCTCAATCACATCTTCTATTGTATCTTTCTCCTCTCCAATGGCAGCGGCTAGGTTTTCTAAACCAACTGGCCCACCTAAAAATTTGTCGATGATAGCAACCAACAATTTTCTATCCATATAATCAAAGCCTTCTCCATCAACGTCTAGCATATCTAATGCATTACACGCGACTTCAGCGGTAATCTCTCCTTTGGCTTTTACCTCTGCAAAATCTCGTACGCGTCTGAGTAACCGATTACTGATCCTTGGTGTACCGCGGGAGCGTCGTGCAATCTCAATTGCACCCGCTTCATCAATGGGCAAATTTAAATAGCTTGAAGAACGTTTTACTATGGTAGTTAAGTCTTTAACACTATAAAACTCAAGGCGTTGGACGATACCAAAACGATCTCGTAAAGGGGAGGTTAATGAGCCGGCTCGCGTTGTTGCTCCAACTAACGTAAAAGGAGGTAATTCAAGCTTGATGGAACGCGCAGCGGGTCCTTCACCAATCATGATATCTAATTGGTAATCTTCCATAGCTGGATAGAGAATTTCCTCAACAACTGGCGAAAGGCGGTGGATCTCGTCAATAAATAGCACATCATTTTCTTCAAGATTTGTTAGTAAAGCCGCCAAATCACCGGCTTTTTCAAGGACAGGTCCAGACGTGGTTTTTATTCCCACGCCCATTTCATTTGCTACAATGTTAGCCAGTGTCGTTTTACCTAAGCCAGGAGGGCCAAAGATGAGTAAATGATCTAAAGGTTCTTGCCTTTGCCGCGCCGCGGCAATAAAGATTTCCATTTGTGAGCACACATGATCTTGCCCAGTGTAGTCAGCCAACATTTTTGGTCGAATAGCACGGTCGATAAGTTCATCTTCTCTGTTGGCAACAGGTTGTATTAGTCGGTCAGCTTCAATCATGTTTTTACAGTGTATTCTTAGGTAATGTTACTGATATCACGGGTTAACGAGATAAGTTAATGGGTTTACTGCTCAGTACGTTAGCAGAATTGTTGGTGAATATCTTATAAAAGCAAATTAGTTTTTGATTAAATCATTGCCCTTAATGCTTCTCTGATCAAGGCTTCACTGCTCATCTCAGATTTATACACTGAGTTGATAACCTTACTTCCCTGAGCAGGCTTATAGCCTAAGGCAACTAGCGCACTTAAGGCTTCTTCCTTGGCATCATTACTTTGTAAAAATGTATTTTCGATAGGTAGACTCGATACACGACCGAACGCTTCGGTATTGCTGGGAGCTACAGACAATTTTGTCAATCGATCTCGCAATTCAATAACCAAACGTTCTGCTGTTTTTTTGCCCACCCCGGGTAATTTAGTTAAACCGGTGACATCATCAAGGCTCACTGCTTGCATAAATTGAGCAGCATTCATGCCCGATAAGATGGTTAAAGCTAACTTAGGACCTACCCCACTCGCTTTGATGAGTTCACGAAATACAGCTCTTTCTTGTTTATTAGCAAAACCGAATAATAATTGAGCATCTTCTCTGACCACAAAATGCACACACAAGCTAACTTCTTGGCCCACATCCGGCAATTGATAAAAACTGGTCATAGGGACTTGCACTTCGTAACCAACGCCTCCAGCTTCAATTAAAATTTCTGGAGCTTGTTTTTCTAATAAAATGCCACGAATACTGCCGATCATAATAATTCCTGTCGCTTAGCAGATGGCTGAGCTTAGATAAAGGCTGGTTAATAGGTTTGCAAGGCTCATCTTAAGCGCCCTCGCACTGTCTTACTCGCTTGCCCCAACATCTTAATCAAGCTTTGTTGTGTATGACTATGACACAGCGCGACGGCGAGCGCATCTGCAGCATCTGCCTGTGGGCTGGCGCTTAACTTTAATAAATAAGTGACCATATGCTGTACTTGGCTTTTATCCGCATTACCTTTTCCCACCACTGATTGTTTAATTTGTCTGGCAGAATATTCCGCGACCGGTAGATTGTGATATGTAGCAGCCACAATTGCGGCGCCACGTGCTTGACCAAGTTTTAATGCCGAATCAGGATTCTTAGCCATAAAAACTTGCTCAATCGCAAACTCAGTAGGCCTAAACTGCGTGATAATTTCACTGACGCCGTCAAATATTTGTTTTAATCTTGGCGCAAGAGGATCACCTTGCATACGAATACAGCCACTACCCAAATATTCTGTTTTAGCCCCAAGCTGTTTAATAATGCCATAACCGGTCAATCTCGAGCCGGGATCAATGCCTAAGATAATCGCCATTTAATCCCTTATTACTCTGACATATCATCATTATCAACTACCTTTGGGACAAAACGTTCAATCGCCGCTTTATTGGTTTCAGACCAGACCTTTTCTATAGCCTGCGCCTTTGGTAGCCAAGAAAATGCACTGTGCTCAGTCAAAATAATCTGCTGATCATTAACGACTTGAACACTAAAAACATATTCCGTATTGGTACTGACATCTGGGGGGTATCGATGACGCCAGCGAGAACGTATTTCATATTGATTCGTTTGCTTACAATCAACAAGTTGATAATTTGAAGCAGTAATATCAATACCGGTTTCTTCCCGCACTTCGCGGATAGCAGTTTGCAAAGGTGACTCGCCCTGTTCACGAGTCCCCGTTACTGACTGCCAAAACAAGGGGTCGTCATTTCGTTGTAGTACCAAAACCTGCCCAGCCATATTGTATATGACTATCAGGGCAGATTCAGGAATACGCCATTGACTACTCACAAACCGCCAAGCTGACTATTTTTCAACGGCAGGTTTGACAGTTTGAATTGCTAACTCTTTCAACTGCTCAGGATTCGCTTCGCCTGGGGCATTAGTTAAAGGACATGCTGCTGTTGTCGTTTTAGGAAAAGCCATCACGTCACGAATCGAAGTAGCACCTGTCATTAACATCACCAACCGGTCAAGACCAAAGGCAAGTCCAGCGTGAGGGGGGGCACCAAATTTCAGGGCTTCTAACAAGAAACCGAACTTAATTTGTGCTTCATCATCACTGATACCAAGGAGTTGAAAAACTTTTGCTTGAATATCTTGTTGATGAATACGTACCGAGCCACCTCCAAGCTCAACACCATTTAAAACCATGTCGTAAGCATTCGACAATGCATTAGCTGGATCAGCGGCTAATTCTTCTGCACTGAGGTCTCGTGGTGCGGTAAAAGGATGATGAAGTGCATAAAAGCGACCATCAATCTCTTCAAACATAGGAAAATCAACAACCCACAATGGACGCCACTCGCCTTCCAACAGGTTTAAATCTTCGCCCAACTTTAAACGCAAAGCGCCCATGGCTTCTGTAACAACAGTTTTGTTATCTGCACCAAATAAAATCAAATCACCTGATTGCGCACCACAGCGCTCGACGATAGCCAGTGCCGCAGTCTCTGGCAAAAATTTGAGTACTGGTGATTGTAAACCATCCATGCCTGCAGCTAGGTCGTTGACTTTCATCCAAGCTAAGCCTTTAGCACCATAAATAGCTACAAATTTTGCGTAGTCATCTAACTGTTTACGAGATAGGGAGGCGCCACTTGGCACTTTTATAACAGCAATGCGTCCTTTAGGATCATTGGCAGGCTCGGCGAATACTTTAAATTCAACTTCGGCTAATAAATCGGCAACATCAGTCAATTCAAGTGGGTTACGCAAGTCAGGCTTGTCACTACCAAAACGACGCATCGCTTCTGCATAAGTCATTTGAGGAAACACGCCTAAATCAACGTTTAACATTTTTTGAAATAGATCACGGATCATATTTTCAGTAATAGACATGACGCCGGCTGCGTCTAAAAACGTTGTTTCTATATCTATTTGGGTAAATTCTGGTTGACGATCAGCGCGTAAGTCTTCGTCACGAAAACACTTTACAATTTGATAATAACGATCCATTCCAGCCATCATCAGCAATTGTTTAAACAACTGTGGAGACTGAGGCAATGCAAAAAATTGACCTTTATGTGTTCGACTTGGTACCAAATAATCTCTGGCGCCTTCAGGTGTCGCTTTGGTCAAAATAGGAGTTTCAATATCTAAAAAACCAGCATTATCCATAAAGCTGCGAACGGCGCTGGTAACTTTGGCTCTAAATTTTAAACGGTCACTCATCAAAGGACGGCGCAAGTCCAAATAACGATACTTAAGGCGCTGCTCTTCGGAGTTTTCTTGATTCCAATCTAAGGGCAATGGCGCAGATTTATTTAATATCGTTAAAGATTTACCCAGCATCTCAATCTCACCAGTGGACATATCACTGTTTACTTGACCAGCTGGACGAGGGCGGACAAGGCCACTGAGTTGCACACAAAACTCGTTGCGTAAACTATTAGCAACGTCAAATAGCTCTGCTAAATCAGGATCAAAAACCACTTGAACAATGCCTTCACGATCGCGTAGATCGATAAAAATAACACCTCCAAGATCGCGACGGCGGTTTACCCAGCCACACAAGGTTACAGTTTGCCCAATATAGGATGCATTGATGTTGCCACAATAATCTGTGCGCATGAAAACTCGCCTCTAAATCAATAATACGGATGAAATTTACGGCCGCGTAGTATACACGTAATTAATATCAAGATGCATCGCATGCGCCACAATTAAGTTCTTTTTAGTTGCTTCTATTCAACTTAAGTAAAAAAAACGGAGAAGCGTCAGCCTCGATGGAAGTGATAAAAGTCAGCAACAGATTTTGCATCACTCACGATGACCTATAAACACGCAGTTGATGATCAATGTTAGCGTAGTAGCCACAAATAGTGAGTCATTATTTTTATGATTGATGCAGATTAAAGAGCAGCTCTGCTTCGGCTCTAGGCAGGTCACATTCCCGCATCACTTCTTCAAGGGAAGCACCGTCAGTGATGAGCTTTACTGCGTTTAAATAGAAGCGACTTTGCGGATATTGTTCAGCTAGCTGCTGATGTTGCTCCCGTAAGCCTTTGATACTGACAACAAGTTCTTTTACTTTCCGGCCTAAAGCTTGGCTGCCCGTATGAATTTCGTGGAACTCATCATCCACTTCCTTTAATTTAACCTCGTTGGCCATGCTGATTTGCTGCAATAACAACAATTGACTCTTAAGTTTACGGGTTTGAATAATAAGATAAACGATGGCACCCCAGCTTATTAAGAACAGTATTCCTGTAATGACACTCATAATTAAAAACTGGGGCATGATTAATTCAACTAATGGATTTTCTATCTAAAACTCTTGCAATGAGTTCTCTTAAATAAAGTTTACCCTCATTAAACCTTAGATATTGGTAATCTCGTCCCACTCATCGTCATTTAATAATTTGTTTAAATCCACCAATATTAATAACTGACCGTCACGATTACTAACACCTTGGATAAACTTTGCACTTTCTTCAGTGCCAACATTAGGGGCACTGTCGATTTCAGAAGAACGTAAGTAAACAACTTCAGCAACGCTATCGACCATAATACCGACAACTTGCTCGTCTGATTCGATAATCACGATACGGCTGTTATCTGAAATCTCAGATGAAGGCAATCCAAAACGAGAGCGAGTATCAATCACGGTAACCACATTACCGCGTAAATTAATGATACCCAGCACATAATCTGGCGCCCCAGGCACTGGTGCAATTTCAGTGTAACGCAGGACCTCTTGCACCTGCATAACATTTATTCCATAGGTTTCTTCACCTAACTTGTAGGTGACCCATTGTAGAACGTCATCACCAGCAGTGACTTTATTACTTGGATTTTTGTTATTACTCATTGCAAAGGCTCCACCCTGATAGGGTTATTCGTTACTACTTAATCCCTGCGTTAACATACAAACAAGTTGTTGCACATTAACCAAGGCGCACATTTTATTTTTTACCATGCCCGCTAACCAAGGTCGGTTAGCATCTGCACTTCGCCACTTAACATCTTCAGGCTGCAAGGTTGAGGTGCTTATCAAACGCTCGCAAGCTAAACCCCAGCCACTATCATCTAATAGTATAAGATATTGATATTTTGCAGATTCTGCCAGTTTTTCAGCAGATTTTTCTGGCATTATCCATTTTGCCGTATCAACTACATTAAATTTTTGCTCTTTATGCAACATTACCCCTTTAAACCAACTTGGTTTGCCAAACAGAGGGTTAATCGTTTCAATCTGATGAATACCACCTAGTTCAGTTAAAGGCACTGCCAAGGTCAGACCGGATATTTCAAAAAACAAGGCCTGAAATGCAGATTCTGGTATCAGAGCTGCAACTCTTTTAGTTTTCTTTTCACTGTTTGTGGTTTTTATGTCGACACTTTCAACAATTACTTTAGCTTCTTCGGCAACAGGCGTCTCCACAGGTGCCACATAAGGTTCACTACGAGGAACAGGCTTAGCTTTTTCGAGCAAGCTTGAAATAGCCTGTTTTTGTAGGGAATCAATCACAGGCTCTTCGGTCAGCAACGCTGACATATAATCTTCCATGACATCTTCGTTAGCGAAGGGCTTACCACTCATGATTTATGATCCATATCTAAAATATATTTAAGTAATTTTTCATAAGCGAATACACCTCTGGATTTGGCAGAAAAAACAGAAGGCGGGGTCTGGGCCTGGCTAGCATCTCTAAATCGGGTATCAACAGGAATGACACCGGGCCAAACGCCATCACCATAGGTTAATTTCAGGTTTCTATAAGACTCGATAGCTGCATTAACCCTTCTATCAAACATCGTGGGCACGATTGTAAACGAGAACGTTTTATCGAGTGATTTTTGCATTATTTCCATAGAGTGCATTATTCGTTCTAGGCCTTTTAAGGCTAAAAATTCCGTCTGTACCGGCACAATCACCCTGTCGCAAGCGGCCAGCGCATTTATCATTAATACGCCTAAAACTGGCGGACAATCAATTATAGCAAAATCAAATTCGTCACTAATCAATTGCAAAGCCTTTTTAAGAATAAGCCCCATTCCATTTTGTGTACCCATTTTTCGGTCTAACGTAGCCAACGCCATCGTTGCGGGTAATATAAACAACGAATCAAGCTTTGTTGGACACAAACAGTCTAGTACATTTTCCCTCGTTAAAGATTTGCCACTGATGAAAACATCATAAAGACTCGAGCTTAACTGCTCTGAATCAACACCAAAGTAGTAACTTAAAGACGCTTGAGGATCGGTATCAACCAAGATAACTTGCTTGCCAGCTTGTGCGAGTAGACCGCCCATAGTCACGGTCGTCGTTGTTTTGCCAACTCCACCTTTGTGATTAGCAACTGTCCAAACAATCAAAATTGTCGCCTTATAAATACTGTAAAATCTTAATTTTAATCACCCGAAAAAATCAAGACAGACACTTACCAATATCATGTTGTATTAATTAAGCATTTCAGACTTAATTTGTTGGGACATGTGTTCTATATCATAATTTTGTTCGGCAATATTAGCGACCGTAACCGCCTGAGGCATGCCATATACAACTGAACTCTTTTCATCTTGAGCCCAAATTTTTGCGCCAAGTAACTTGAGTTCACGACAGCCTTCTCGTCCATCAGCCCCCATTCCAGTCAAGATAACGCCAAGTACATCACCACCAAAAACGCTTGATAAAGACCTAAAGGTTATGTCAACGCTTGGTTTGTACGTGATATCGGAGTATCGATCAGCATCTACAATTCGGATATGCGCAGAGCTAGGCCTTCCTTCGACTAACATTTGACATCCGCCCGGTGCCAAATATGCCGTCCCGGGACTCAGCAGATCGCCATTTTTAGCTTCTTTCACCGTAATGTTACACAAGTCATTTAGCCGATTTGCAAACGCTTCTGTAAACGCTGCTGGCATGTGTTGTACCATGATAATGGGATAGGGAAATGAGCTCGGTAAATCAACAAGGATCTTTTGCAATGCAACAGGCCCACCGGTTGAGGTTCCAATGGCCAAACATTTGTAACTTTTTTTGCTAGCATGGCTTGGATACGAGGGATGACTGTATTTGTCGTGTTGGTCGTTACGACTGGATAGCGAACTTAAAGATTGCCTTGGTTCAAACCTGTCAGTAAAAGATCTTTTTACAACAGAGCTGTGGACGTTGGGATTTTTGCGGGCCAACGTTTTAACACGTTGCTGTAATAATAGTGTGGCCTCTTTTCTATTCAGCGCTATATCTTCAAACTTTTTAGGTAAAAAATCCACAGCGCCAGCATCAAGAGCATCTAATGTAGCGCTAGCACCATCGTGGGTTAAAGATGAAAACATGATGATTGGCACGGGGCACAGGGCCATTATTTTCTTAACCGCCGAGATGCCATCCATAACGGGCATTTCAACGTCCATCGTTATTACATCCGGCTTGAGACTTTGCGCTAAAGAAATCGCTTCCATACCATTTTTAGCTTCTCCCACCACTTGTAACTCAGCATCTTCTTGAAGAATTTGAGTAATACGACGACGGAAAAACGTGGAATCGTCCACTATTAAAATTCGGTATGCCATTTAAACCTTAAGTAATATTAAAAACCGTAAAATGAGCTTACCGTCACTACACTTTTTTTGTTGCATAACGTTTGAGTAGGCCAGGAACGTCAAGTATTAATGCAATACCACCATCACTCGTTATAGTTGCACCCGCCATACCTGGCGTACCTTGTAGCAGCTCATCAAGGGGCTTAATAACCACTTCCTCCTGTCCGATCAGGGCATCAACCACAAAACCAAGCTGTTTTGTACCAATCTGCACCACCACAACGTGGCCTTTGGTTTTATCAACTGGGGTATGCTTGCCCGGAATTCGAGTTAACCATTCCTTTAAGTAAAACAATGGAATGGCTTTAGAGCGCACTATCATCGTAAGTTGACCATCAACCGTGTTGGTTTTACTGGCATCCACATTGATGATTTCGTTCACTGAACCTAATGGTAAGGCGAAGGTCTGCTCACCGACAACAATCATTAATGTTGGTAAAATTGCCAGCGTGAGCGGTACTTTTATCTCAAGAGTTGTTCCTATACCTAATCTTGAATCAATCTTTACCGTTCCGTTCAACTGATTAATTTTAGTTTTAACAACATCCATACCCACGCCGCGGCCAGATACTTCAGAGATTTCAGTTTTGGTTGAGAATCCTGGGGCAAATATGAGGTTGAACGCCTCAACATCCGTCATTCTGGCTGCCGTGTCAGCATCCATAACGCCCCGTTTTATGGCTATCTCTTTTAACTTTTCAGGATCCATACCCTTACCATCGTCTGTGATAGTAAGCAATATATGGTCGCCTTCTTGAGAGGCTGCTAATTTAACCGTTCCCATACTTGGCTTGCCCGCGGCTTTACGATCTTCTGGTGATTCAATACCATGATCAACCGAGTTTCTTACCAAATGCACCAAGGGATCGGCTAAGGCTTCAACTAAGTTTTTATCTAAATCTGTTTCTTCACCTTCGAGTTCTAAGGTGATTTCTTTCTTCAATGCTCGAGCAAGATCACGAACAACCCGAGGGAAGCGGCCAAACACTTTCTTAATCGGCTGCATCCGAGTTTTCATGACCGCGCCTTGCAAATCTCCAGTTACCACATCTAAATTCGCAATCGCTTTCGACATGCTTTCATCATTGGTATTAATACCAAGGCTGATGAGTCGGTTACGCACTAAAACTAACTCTCCCACCATGTTCATGATTTGGTCGAGTCGCTTAGTGTCAACCCTGACTGTCGTTTCGGCTTGTGGTGCGGCGGCTGATTTTTTATCTTCTTTGGGATCAGGCTCTAATGCAGGTTTCGCTTTTTCAACCGGTTTAACCACTGATGGCGCTGGTTTGTTAACTGCTGCACTTGCTTTTACCGGTTCAGATTTTGTTGGCGCAGGCGTTTCTTTTTTAGGTGGCTGAGCAGCTTCAACGGTATCAGGTGCTTTACCTTTACCGTGTAACTCATCAAGCAAGGCCTCAAATTCCTCGTCGCTGATTTCATCACTCGCTGGGGGTTTTTTACTTACTTTTTCAGCTGAATCAACACTTTTGGCAGCAGGCTTTGCTTCTGCCTCCACCTTGAACTTGCCTTTGCCATGCAATTCATCAAGCAGTGCTTCAAATTCATCATCACTGATGTCTTGATCAGCATTTGCTGGATTAGACGGTTGACTGACTGCTGGTTTAGCAGCTGGAGCGCTTGATTTACCATGTAATTCGTCAAGCAAAGCTTCAAATTCGTCTTCACTGAAATCATCAGAGTCGGACGGGTTAGTACTTTCCACCGCAAGGGGGTCTGACGTGTCGTCGGCAACTGTGTCGTGCTCAATCGCCACCTCGTCTTCTGACTCCGGGCGACTCAATCTATGAAGAGTATCTAATAATTCTTGGCCAGCGGGCACTAAGGGCTGGGCGGCTTTTACACTATCAAACATTTTTACCACTTCATCAGTGGCCTGTAAGATAACATCCATAAGTTCAGGAGTGAGTGTACGTTGGCCTGTACGCATTACGTCGAATACGTTTTCAGCACCATGACAGACATCAACGAGCTCGGTCAGAGATAGAAATCCTGCACCACCTTTGACGGTATGGTACCCCCTAAAGATAGCATTAAGTAAACCTGCATCTTCTGGGTTATTTTCAAGATCAACAAGTTGTTCTTGTAGTTGTTCTAAGATCTCTCCTGCTTCAACGAGAAAGTCTTGTAATATATCCTCATCCACATCAAAAGCCATACAGTAGCACCCCTAAAAACCAAGACTCGAAAGCAAATCATCAACATCAACCTGATCTGAAGCAACGTCTTCACGAGACTCAGCATCTAAGATTGGACCTTCCGCTTTAATCGTATCGGCCTGATCATCTGAAGTCTTAGCTTTATCCTTACGTTGTTTAACGTCTTTGGATTCAATGCCACCAAACATGGTTAACATATAAACTAAGTTGTCTTCAACTTCCTTGACCAATTCAATCACTCGACGGATTACTTGCCCAGTCAAATCCTGATATCCTTGGGCCATTAGTACCTCTGTAAGCAGTCCAGTTAACTGCGCAGAGTCTTCACTTCCACTCTTTAAAAACGCATCCATATTTTTGCAAAGCTGGTTAAACTCCCCAAGTTGCAAATCACGGGACATCAATTTATTCCACTCTGGTAATAAAGTGGCGATCCCCTCATGAAGTTTTTCAGCGATAGGCATACATGAATCAACCAGATCCATGGTCTTATTGGCCGCATCTTCAGTGGACTGAATAACGTAGGTTAAGCGGGCCTGTGCATCGGGTATATCTTCGGTTGTTAAATTAACAATCCGTGGATCAAGCTGAAAATTATTTAACGAATCGTGCAGTTGACGGGTCAATTTACCCACTTCTGCAAATAGCTCTACTGAGTCTTGTACGCCAATTGTTTCTAGGAGGTCATTGGCACCTTCGTTGTCGCCTTTTTCTAATAACTCTACTAATTTTTTAGCTTCTTCTAATGAGATTGGTGTTTTGACCGCGCTTTGGGTTTTCATACAGCAATTCCTCTATATCAGGGTTTTCTGAATTCAACCTAAGCGTTCGAAGATTTTCGCTAGTTTCTCTTTAAGCGTAGCTGCAGTGAATGGTTTTATGACATAGCCATTTACTCCAGCTTGAGCAGCAGCGACTATTTGCTCTTTTTTCGCTTCTGCTGTCACCATTAACACCGGAATGTGTTTCAAGTTAGGATTCGCTCTAATAGCTCTAAGCAAATCAATACCTTGCATACCGGGCATATTCCAATCAGTTACAACAAAGTCAAAATCACCTTGTTGTAACATCGGTAAAGCAGTACTACCATCGTCTGCTTCTTGTATATTCGTAAAGCCAAGATCTTTAAGTAAGTTCTTGATAATCCGACGCATGGTTGAGAAATCATCAACAACAAGAATCTTCATATTCTTATCCAAAACTACCTCCGGTAAGGGTTTCAACCCATCTTCAATGCAAATTTAATTATCGTTATTTTGCCAAGCTTGCATGCGAGACTTTAGTTTCAACATGGCTTGACTATGTATTTGGCTTACGCGTGATTCACTAACATCTAGCACTTCACCTATTTCACGCAAGTTTAATTCTTCATCATAATAGAGTGACAAAACTATGGCATCTCTTTCAGGTAAGGTAGTAATAGCATGAGCCAGCGCTTTTTGAAATGAACCTTGTAACAAATCCTCAAAAGGAGTGTCCGAACCTTTGGTTTGTTCCGTGCTTACAACGTCTTCCGTTACGCCTAAATCTTCTATACCAATCAATTTACCAGAGTTAACTTCAAGTAACATTTGATGATAAACATCAATACTAACCTGAAGTTTTTCAGCGACATCGACGTCTCTTGCGTCTCTGCCAGTTTCACGCTCTACCTCACGAATAGCTTGAGTAATGGCGCGACCATTCTTATGCACTGAACGGGGGGTCCAGTCTCCTTTGCGGATTTCATCGAGCATTGAACCCCTGATCCGAATACCGGCGAAGGTTTCAAAACTCGCGCCTTTACTGCCATCAAAATTTCTGGATGCTTCAAGCAAACCAATCATACCTGCTTGAATCAAATCATCCACCAGCACACTTGCCGGAAGTCTCGCTAACAAATGATGCGCGATGCGCTTAACTAAAGGGGCATGACGTTCAACAAGCTCATTCTTATCTGTCATTTGTTGATAAGCTGAGGCTTTAGTATTCACCGATTATCGCCCACTGCTTTTTTACTGACTAATTGTTCCAAGAAAAACTCCAAATGTCCTCCTGGTTGTGAAGGTATTGGCCAATCGATTGCCTTTCTTGCTAGTTTTCTAATAGCTAATGACGCTGGTGAACTGGGGAAAGCATCGACAATCGCTTTTTGTTTTCTAACGGCTTTTCTCACATTTTCGTCAAACGGAATAACCGCCACTAATTCTAAAGCGACATCAAGAAAACGGTCAGTAACTTTACTTAATTTAGCAAACAATTCATCGCCTTCACGGGGTGTACGTACCATATTAGCCACAATTTTAAAGCGAAAAACGCCATGTTCTTTGTTCAAAATTTTGATCAAAGCATAAGCATCGGTCAAAGACGTTGGCTCATCACACACCACCATCAAAATGTCCTGTGACGCTTTGGAAAAGCTTAACACCATATCAGAGATACCTGCTGCGGTATCAACCAACAATACGTCAATTTGAGACTGCAGCTCGCTAAATGCTCTAATTAATCCTGCATGTTCGGTAGGAGTCAGCTCAGTCATAGACTGACTACCGGAGGTCGCCGGCGCGATTTTGATACCGTAGGGGCCCTCAACTAGCACTTCATCAAGAGTACATTCGCCTGATAAGACATGGGAAAGATTTTTTTCAACACGTAGTCCCAATAACACATCAACATTAGCTAAACCCAAGTCAGCGTCAAGCACCATGACTCGTTTGCCTTGTTGTGCTAATGAAATCGCAGTATTAAGGGTTACGTTAGTTTTACCTACGCCCCCTTTACCGCCCGTCACTGCTATTACTTTAATTAATCTAGATTGATTCATTCTTCTTAAGCTACTCGCTTGATCCTCAATCATACTGCCACTGCTGCTTTATGTGCGTCATTTCTCGTAGTATGAATTAAACCATATTTTTTATAAAGCTTCGCAGCACTGGTTATTAAAAATTTTGTATCAGCCATTTGCAAATCTTCCGGTACTCGTTGCCCATTGGTCAAATAACAGACAGGCAGCTTATGTTCAATCACGGCACTGATGGCCTCGCCTAAACTGTAACACTCGTCAAGTTTAGTTAAAATACACCCTTGTAACGACACTTGTTTGTAGGCTCTAATACTTTGTTGTATCACCTGATATTGGCAGTTTGCCTGCAGAACCAAGAATTTTTTAATATTAGCACACACATCAGCATTTAAGGTATCTAACTGTTTGATTAATCTAACATCTCTCTGACCAAAACCGGCAGTGTCTATTAATACTAGGCGCTTATTTCTATATTGAAATAATAAATCTGCTAATTCTTCACTTGTTTGTGCTTTTTTAACACTACATCCAATAATTCGGCCATAAGTGGCTATCTGCTCGTAGGCGGCAATGCGGTAATTATCTAAGGTAATTATAGCGATTTGATCAGCACCATATTTTTGCGCTCCTTGGGCCGCTAATTTAGCAATAGTCGTCGTTTTACCATTGCCGGTTGGGCCCATTAGCGCAACAACGCCACCATTGAGTAAAATGTCATCGTGCTTGGTTTGCAGCCTATTAGCCAATAGCTTCAATAAAAATACCCACGCCTCGCGCTCGTCTGCTTTGTCAGGAGCATAAGAAACCACTTCTTCAGCCAATGGGGTAGCAATACCCATTTGTTCTAATTTTGAAACCAAATAAGCGTGCAAAGGATGTTTTCGGTTTTTGTCTTGCTGTAACAAGCCAGAGACCTGGTATTGTAATATATTCCGTAACGAACTCAGTTCAGAACGCATTTCAGCAATAGCTGCACTGTCAGCGTTGGTTAGAGCGCTAGGCTTGTGAGAAGCCGTTTCTTTCTTATCTGCAACTTTGGGGCTGGGGCTTTCTGTTTGTCGTTGTGGCTGGGCAGAAACTTTTGACTGTTTCTCTAATAGGGCGCGCAAGCTATCTGGTCCCGAATCGCCTATTATTTCGCTTAAAGTCGGTGTTTTTACCGTCGAGCTTTTCAACTGCTGGGGTTTGAGTTTGGCCACGGGCTCTCGGTCGTAGGCAGCGACGATTTCAATGCCATCAGCATGCTTTTTATTTGACATAATAACCGCATCACCGCCCAGTTCATCTTTGACCTGTTTGAGTACATCGCGCATATCTTTGCCATAAAAACGTCTAATTTTCACCTTACCCCCTTACACCGTAGATAGCACAATAACTATTTTCCAACGGCACTGACTATTTTAATTTGTTTGTCATCTGGAATTTCCTGATATGACAATACATGTAATCCACTTACTGAATGCTTTAAAAACTTGGATAGCACGGGTCTGAGCATGCCAGAGGTTAACAGCACCGCAGGTTCCCCGGCCAATTCTTGCTGCTGGGATGCGTCACCCAAAGAGGTTTGCAAACGTTCTGCTAAACCAGGCTCTATACCGGCACCATCAGCGCCACCAGCTTGAAGTGACTGGTGCAACATCTGTTCCAATTCTGGTGCCAAGGTAATGACAGGGATCTCATTGGATCCGCCATTAATTTGCTGAACAATGAGTCGTTTTAACGAAATACGAACCGCTGATACAAGCACATCTGGATCATGGCTTTTCGGTCCATATTCGCAGAGAGTTTGCACTATGCTGCGCATATCTCTAATCGGCACACCTTCTGATAACAAGGTTTGAAGTATTTTCACCACGGTACCAAGTGGCAAAATATCAGGGACTAAGCCTTCGACTAATTTAGGACTGTTTTTTGCCAACAAATCGAGTAATTGCTGAACTTCTTCATAGCCCAATAGCTGATAAGCGTTGTTAGTCAGTAATTGACTGAGGTGAGTCGCTACGACTGTAGCCGCATCCACCACCGTATAACCGAGGGTTTGTGCGTGCTCTCTTTGACTTGCTTTTATCCAAACTGCGTCCAAACCAAAGGCGGGATCTTTTGTCGCTTTACCCTCTAATTTGCCAAACACTTGACCAGGATTGATGGCTAATTCATCATCGTGACTTAATTCAGCCTCACCCACCGTTACGCCCAGCATCGAAATAGTGTAACTATTTGGGTTTAAATCTAAATTATCGCGAATGTGCACTGGGGGGATAAGAAAACCCAATTCTTGAGAAAGCTTTTTGCGCACACCTTTAATTCGTGTCAATAATTCGCCGCCTTGGGCTTTATCTACCAAGGGGATTAAACGGTAACCAACTTCTAAACCAATAGTGTCGACTTGTTGCACATCATCCCAACCCAATTCTTTTATCTCAGCGGGCTGACGACTCTGCTCTGGGAAGTTACTGCTAACTTGGGGCTCTTCATCTACTTGTTTACTGCGCCAATAGCCATAATAGGCATAGCCCCCTACTACGGCACTAAAACCTAAAAACGCCACATGGGGCATACCAGGTACAATGCCCATTACAAACAAAATACCCGAAGTAATATACAGAGCTTGTTGATTACCGAGCTGCTTAGTCAACTCTTTGCCCATGTCTTGAGAATCATTTTCACGGGTAACAATGATGGCTGTCGCGATTGATAATAACAGCGAGGGAATTTGCGCTACCAGTCCGTCACCAATGGTCAGCAAAGTATATATTTCAATGGCTTCACCAAAGCTCAGGTCATGTTGGATCATGCCAATAAACAAGCCTCCTACAATGTTAATTAACATAATAAACAAACCTGCGACGGCATCCCCTTTAACAAATTTTGACGCACCATCCATTGAACCGTAGAAATCGGCTTCGCTGGTAATTTCAATGCGGCGCTTACGGGCTTCGTCTTGATCAATAAACCCAGCATTTAAGTCAGCATCAATGGCCATTTGTTTTCCTGGCATTGCATCCAGAGTAAAGCGAGCACTAACCTCAGATATACGACCCGCTCCAGCGGTAACCACTTTAAAGTTAATGATCAAAAGGATGGCAAATACCACGATACCTACTGCAAAGTTTCCGCCAATGACCACTTCACCAAAAGCTTGTATCACTTTACCAGCAGAATCAGCGCCCTCATGACCTTCAAGCAATACGATCCGGGTTGAGGCAACATTTAAGGCAAGACGCAAAACGGTGGCAATCAACAGTACCAGTGGGAAAATACCAAAATCCACCGGTTTTTTAGTGAACATTGCCACTAAAATGACGACCAGAGAAAGAGCAATATTAAAGCTAAACAGCACATCAAGGAGAAAGGCCGGCATGGGCAAGATAACCATGCCCATGATGGCCAAAAGAACAATAGGCGCACCTAAACCAGAAGCAACATTTTTGATTTGCTTCTTGTCGAACTGATTAAAATAGCTGGCTAGTTCCATGAACGAAAGTTTGACACTTGATGGCGATTGATAGTCTCACTGCAACTAGTAAGCCAATTTTAAGGTGAGATACGTTACTTGCTGACTTAATAAACAATACCCTCGAATTTTCTGCTCAAGAGCGAGGGGCTTGAGTTGGTTCGTTTTTCGACACAGCCTTTGTGCCTGTTTACCTTCTGAGCTCAGCTGGGATAGGCAAATCTTTACGAAGTGGTTTAGGCCGTTTACCCTTGCCTTTTTTATAGGCCTTTAACTGATAAACATAAGCAAGTACTTGTGCTACTGCCATAAATAATTTGTCAGGAATGGGCTGTTCAGCTTCAGTTGAGTAGTAGATTGCTCGGGCTAACATGGGGGACTCGATAATGGGAACTTCATGGGCATTAGCAATTTTTCGGATATGCATAGCTAATTCATCCACCCCTTTGGCAACCACAACAGGCGCTTTAGTTCCATTCTGATCATATTTTAACGCGATAGAATAATGTGTTGGGTTTGTCACAACCACATCAGCGTGAGGAACTTCTTGCATCATGCGTCTGGCAGCAGACTGATATTGTAATCGTCTTATCCGACTTTTTACTTGTGGATCACCATCAGAATTTTTACGTTCGTCTTTCACTTCCTGTTTAGACATTTTCATTTCTTTATTGTGCTTCCATGCTTGATAAGGCACATCAAAAATAGCAATTGGGATCAACGCACAACACATGATCAAAAAGCTCCACTGAACCATGTCCATGGCATGAAATAAATTCATCGGGTAAAGCTCCATGTCAATATGCAGAGCTTCGTCATGAAAAAACACCATGGCGGCATAAGCCATAGCGGCAACAATAAAAAATTTTGCTAAGGCCTTGAGCAGTTCCACCAAACCATTCATTCCAAACATGCGTTTGAGACCAGCCAAAGGGTTAATTTTACTGGCTTTTGGCGATGCTGACTCCCAAGTAAAGTTGTATCCGCCAAGGGCAATGCTGCCATAAATACCGGCAGCGGCCACTACAAACATAAACAACAATACCGGAGATGCGATGGTTTCAATGGCTTGTCCCCACGCCTGAAACATATGGTTATAGTCATAGGTTTCATCTCGAGACAAAGTAAACGTGCGCTGAGTAATGTTAAACATTGCTTCAGCGATACTTGAACTCATTAGCATAAGACAAGCAGCACTGCCGACCAAGACCAAGGCAGTAGAAAGCTCCTTTGAACGAGCTATCTGTCCCTTTTTTCGGGAGTCATCAACCTTTTTACCCGTGGGGTCTTCGGTTTTATCACTCTCATCAGCCATCGCTTACCCCCTTTACTGACACACTTGCAGCAGTTGACACATCAACAACTGAGCGCGGTCCCACAGCACTTCAAAGTGGTGGGTTAAATTGTCTAAGGTCAACCAAATAATGAATAAACCCATGATCTGAGCAATTGAAAAACCAAGACTGAATACGTTAAGCTGCGGTGCAGCTTTAGTCATAATGCCAAAGGCTAAATTAACGATTAGCAGCGAGATAATAGGTGCTAAAGAAATAGTTATCGCTGAAATAAACATCCAGCTTGCCCAGTGGGCGATTTCGCGAAATTGCTCGCCGGTCAACCAGGCCTCACCTATGGGTAAGGCCTCAAAACTCAGTACAATCATCCGGATCATGGCCAAATGACCATCTAAGGCCCAAAAAATTAAGGTGGCCAAAATAAGATAAAATTGACCAACGGCAGGTACGTTTATGCCATTCACGGGGTCAACCATCGACGCAAAACCTAGACCGGTTTGTAAGGCCACGATTTGCCCGGCTAAAACGAAGGTATTGAGCACCATATTTGATATAAACCCGATCGCAATACCAATAATGAGCTGTTGAATAACCAGTAGAAACGTTCCCACTGAAAAGAGTTCACCGATAGAAATAGGGGGAACTAAAGGCATCACCAACATAGTTAAAAATAAGGTTAATAGCGCTTTAGTCATGGTCGGTACTGACTTAGCACTAAGCCCAACCATCGCAGCAAACATGCCTGATATGCGCATAAACGGCAGCAACAAATCCGTCAGGTACTGCATGATGGTGCCAGATGCGACTTCCATAAGAGCTTAACCCACTACCTCAGGGATGCGTTCAACCATTGTAAAGGTAAAATCCATTAATTTTTGCACTAACCAATGTCCCCCCCAACTCAGCGCGAGCAAAGTCACGATTAAACGAGGTAAAAAGCTCATGGTTTGTTCGTTAATGGATGTTGCAGCTTGGAAAACTGCGACAATCAAACCCACAAATAAACTGGGTAGGATGATGGCAGATACCAATAAAATAACCATCTGCAGCGCTTCTTTTAAAATCTCGACAAAGACCTCAGGACTCATCTAATTACCCCATTCCGAAACTGTTAGCTAAACTACCAAATATCAAATTCCAACCGTCGACCAAAACAAACAACATTAACTTAAAAGGCAATGAAACAATCATCGGCGATAACATCATCATACCCATCGCCATCAATATCGAGGCAACCACCAAGTCGAGAATAAGGAAGGGAATAAACAACATAAAACCAATTTGAAACGCGGTTTTTAATTCACTGGTTACAAAGGCAGGGATCAAAACATTCATGGGTACATCTTGTGGATCTTGAAACTGCCCTTCCATTCCTCCTATTTGAACGAAAGTCTCTAAATCTTTTACCCGTGTTTGGGCCAACATAAAGGCTCGCAAAGGCTGCTTACCCAGTTCATAAGCCTCAAGAGAGGTAATTTCTTCATTCAGGTATGGCTGCAGCGCTGTTTCATTAATCTTTTCAAAAACCGGCGCCATAATAAACATCGACAAAAACAAGCTGACGCCAATGAGAATTTGGTTTGATGGTGCCTGCTGTAGACCGATGGCTTGACGTAATATTGACAATACAATAATGATACGAGTAAACGAGGTCATCATCATGACAAAGGCAGGTAATAGACTTAAAGACGTCATTATCGCCAGAACTTGCAAGGTCATGGTATAGTCTTGTCCACCAGTGGCGTTATCAGTCACGGTCAATGCGGGAATACCCGGCCCTGCAAATACAGACGTGCTGCACAGGGATAACAGCAAGACCAGCATGAACCAACTTAGTTTATTCATCATTACGCCCTTTTGTTGACACTTTATCTTGCTGCTGGCTGGGATTTATTTTGCCTGCCATAAACATAGCTAACTTGTCTTTGAAGTTATCGCCAGCGAGGGGCTTAGATTCAGCTAATGGCTGAGATAACTTGGCTAAATGATTAATATTGTGCGCGGTAACGCCAATAAGATGTTGCTCGTCGCCTACTTCAATCACCATCACACGCTCACGAGTTCCAGCCATCATTGACGCAACAACTTTTAACTGAGATGAACCCGCGTGAGTGACATTAAACCGACGCATCAGAAAGGCCAGCATAAAAACAACTGCGATAACCAAGAGTAAAGAGAGGAAAATTGACACTACTGAAGTAGAATTTGATAGTGATTGAGGCTCACTTTGGGCACTAAAAGAAAGTAAAAATAAAGGGCTTAGTGCAATCCAAGCCCATGAATTTAAAGGTAATTTACTACCTGAGTTTTTTGATTCTTTCCAATTGACTAATAACATCTGTTAGGCGAATACCGAATTTATCGTTAACTACTACTACTTCTCCATGAGCAATCAACGTGCCATTTACTAAAACATCTAATGGCTCTCCAGCAACCCGCTCTAATTCAACAACTGAACCTTGGTTAAGCTGTAATAAATTACGAATACTGATGTTACTTCTACCGACCTCCATCGATATCGTAACCGGGATATCTAAAATCGTATCCAGTTTGCGCTTTTCGGCAGGGGTAATCTCGCGATCTTCATCGAATTCATCAAACTCAGCCACACGAGGAATACCATCTTTTGCTTCTTCGTCAGCTTGTTCGGCCATGGCCGCTGCCCAATCGTCTAACTCGTCATCACCACTCATAAAATCTACTCCTATTGATTACAAATCTAATTCAAGGGTTTGTAATTCAGCATCGCTATCTATTCTGCGACCGCCTTTGGTTAATAATTGCAATTCCGACTTAACAGAAGTCGGACGCGGAATTTTGTCAGTAATCTTCAACGCTATATATTCTCTTGAACGGCCTAGTTTCGCTCTGAACGTCGGTAAGTCTTCGATTAACACGGTAATATGCTCAGGCATCTCAATCGGTATAATGTCACCCGGTTTAAATTCCATGATTTCTCTTAAAGACAACTCAACATCTAACATGTGAGTTGAAAGCTCTACTTTGACATCCATGATTTCATCACGTAGGGCTTTACTCCATCTAAGATCAGTGTCCTCCTTATCACTTTGCACACCGGCATCAAGTAGCTCACGGATAGGCTCAAGCATCGAATACGGCAAGGAAACATGGAAGTCACCACCGCCACCGTCAAGCTCAATATGAAAAGAGCTAATAACCACCACTTCTGTAGGGTTGACAATGTTTGCCATGGCCGGGTTAACTTCAGAATCTAAATATTCAAAAGACACATCCATCACCGGAGCCCATGCTTCTTTGTAATCTTCAAAAATTAATTTTAATAACATTTGAATAATACGCCGCTCAGTGGGAGTGAATTCACGACCTTCTATCTTGGCGTGATAACGGCCATCACCACCAAAAAAGTTATCAACTAAAATGAAGACTAAACGCGCTTCCATGGTGATAAGTCCAGTCCCTTTTAAAGGTCTAAAGCGCACCATATTTAAACTTGTTGGTACAAACAATGTGTGAATATATTCACCAAACTTAATCATCTGGATGCCGTTAATCGAGACTTCTGCAGAGCGTCGCATCATATTGAACAAACTTACCCGCATATGCCTTGCAAAACGTTCGTTTACTATCTCCAAGGTGGGCATGCGCCCACGCACTATCCTGTCCTGTGAAGAAAAGTCGTATTCTAGTAGTGAGCCGTCAGAATCACGTCCACTGGTATCTTCTTCTTCAACATCGTCAACACCGTGTAATAAGGCGTCAATTTCGTCTTGGGATAATAAATCACTCAATGTAGTTCTCTCTTGCTAACTAATTGCTATTGCATGACGAAACCCGTGAACAACACTTCTTCCACGAGTTGCTTGCCGGTGATTTCCTGCATCTTTTTCTGTACTTCTTTTAGTGCGCTATCGCGAATCGCTATTTTCCCCGCTTCGGTCACTAAATCATCAGCATTGGCGGTACTAAACACTCTCAATAATGCACCTTCGATGGATGGAATATGCATTTTAATTTGTTCTTCGTTGTCATAACCTCGCAGCATTAACTGCACTTTTATCTCAACCAAACGATCCCGGGTGGAACCAGGCACATTAAAAACAAATGGTCGTGGCATCGCAACATAAAGTGCCGATCCACTTTGCGATGGCGCACTGGCAGTCGCTTCCTCTGTACTTTCAGCTTCACCTTCGACCACTTCAGTGGTAACTTCTTCCGAATCACCCAGTAAAAAATAAGCAGCAGCACCGCCTCCGGCAAGTAAAACAACAGCTGCAATAATAATGATTATCAGCTTTTTTTTCTTACCGCCCTCTTCCATTTTTAATTCTTCTTCAGCCATCGCTTTCTCAAGATCTGTAACATGTAGCGTTATTATCTACCTGCCAATTAAAATCACAAGTAAATAGCCAATAAAATAAAGGATTAAACGAAGTAGTCTATGCCTCCAGAAACCTGACTCTGATTAACGTTAGGTCGTGACATAAGCGCAGCATCATCGGTTAAACCATCATTAGCGGCTACCCCCTGATCAGCCTTCGTCTGCTGCTGCGACTGGCCTTGATTATCTTGTTTAGCTTGGCTTTCTTGGCGCACTGATGATTGCCCCAGTTCAATACCCTTATCAGCCAACATTTCCCTTAGTCTCGGGGTAGCGCTTTCAAGGGCATCTCGGGTTTGCTGCGACTGCACGACAAAATTAACTGAAGCGGAATCTGATGAGAGCGAGACTTTCACCTGCATCGAACCTAACTCAGCCGGATCTAAACGGATTTCTGCTATCAGATTGTTGGTATTCACCATCCAGCGCACTTTTTCTGCAAGCTGCTGATGTGCTTCAGGTTTAGCCAAGTTAATGGCCTTATCCAGTTTGCTTTCAAATTGACTCGCGCTATGCACTTTTATCTGTTCAGATTGCGTCAATAACTTGTCGAAACTGACGTCAACTGCCGCTAACGCCTGCTGACGTTGCGCACTTTCATCAAGCTGGCTAGCCAAGCTAAGAGCTTGGCTAAGTCCCAATAAAGACTGTTCAATACTTTTAGCCGCGTTAGCTGATAATTCGCTATCACCGGATTGAGATATTGCTTGGCTCACCAGTGCGTTCAGATCAATACCAGGCTGGCGGCCGTCGGCTAGTTGTTGTTTAAACTCGCTGACACCAGCCTTTAAAGCAGCCAAAATATCTTTGCTATTGGTATTAGGCAAAGCAGCGTCACTACTCGCTTTACCAAGGTCTAAATTTGCTCCTTTGGCTTTTACTTCATCGGCTAAAATAGCGGCCACTCGCTGGGCAATATTCACTAATGCTTCATCAATTTTTTCAGTAGGTAGAGCTAATAAAGCTTTAAGGTCAGAATCGCTAGTAAGCTTATTTGACTGGCTTTTTTCTGCTCCCGTCGCTACCGGCAGGGTAAGGTCTATTTTTTCGCTCGTTTTAGGTGCGGTTTTATCACCTGTCTCTGAATTACCGGCTTCTCTAACTACTAACATAACGAATTCATCAAACACATTGGACTCTTGCCTAACCATTGCTGAAAAGGGCGATTGCTGTGGTTTTGCTGCTAACTCGTTCAATGGGAAGTCGATTTGTGATTTGATTTCACCTTTTACACCACGCGACTTCTCATTTTGTGTGAATTTAGTTAGCAACTGACTCAGAGCATCAAGTTCAGTCTGAGGAAGCTCACTCGCAAGAGTGTCCTTTTGCTGACTTACATCTTGACTCGTAGCCGCTAGCTTTGACTGCACAAGCGATAGCAACTCGGGGCTTATGACATTATTTTTGTTCACACTGTCATTGAGAGCCTGCTGAATTTGTTTAATTTCACTGCCACTTAATTGGTCTTGTTGCATGAGTCGTAAGACGTTATTCGCAAATAACTCAATGTTAGTGTCGACCGTGTTAGCTTCAATCTTCTGATTAACTTTGTCGCCATTGTGGTATGAGACTAACTCAACTATCTCAGGGCTAGCTTGGATATCGTTTAACAGCTTGGTTAACGCCGAGTTGGGTTTGTCTATTAATCCGCTCACTTGCTGTTTAAAATCATCTAGCGAGCTGAAACCAGCTTTCAATAAAGCTTCTTGAAAACGAGGGGCGTTAGCTAATGTATCAATGAACGATAGTACATCAGTTAGCTCCTCCCCCTCATTCACTACTGCCTGTTCTGGGCGTGGCGCCACTTCTTGACTTTGCTCATCAATATTCAATAACTGCAATTGATAAACAAGCTCCACCCAATCTTCCGCTTGCTCGTCATTAACAACTTGCTCCTCTTGTCCGTTGAACACAGATTTAGTTTTTGTCGGCTGTGTACTTTCAAGCAAATCTTGCGCGGGGTCTTGATTCTTTGGCGATGTGGTGAGCTCTTCAGCGCTTTTAGAATCACTTACGATTAACGAGTCTTCAGAATTTGGCTCAGGTTTCACATCTGATGCTTTGGCTGAGTTATTTAATACTGGTACCGTTGTTTGCTCAGATGACTTGGCGCTTGTTTTTTGCGGTGAAGAAGGCGCAGTCTGTTGCTTACTCTGCTGCTGAAATATCTGTTCAAAGGTAGAGCTTACGCTGGCTTCGCTGGGATCAGACAGGGCGGCAAAAGCGGCAAGCTCAGATTTAGAAGAGGCAATAGTTTGCATCATAGTAAGACAACTCCCTGATTTAATTGAGATAAACCTATAGATCGAGTTGTATTTTGAGAATATTTTAATGCCAATTGGCGATAAAACATGTGCATGTTAACCTCTTTAGCCAGTTGAAACAGTCATTAGGGCTGCAATGCTTAGGTAATAGCAAAGTCTGTTCCAAAGGTGCGAGTTGCTTAAAACTTGTAGCTGGGTTCTTTGCGAACAAAGCGTTGTAGGGCTAATTCATCCAGCATGTGCTGCTCTTGTTTGGCCATTTTAAAATCAATCGCTTTGCGCTGTTTGGCCAGTAACATTTCTACTGCTTTACGTTTTTTTTGCTGGTTTAACCATTGCTGTCGCCTTTGCTCGGCCACTAGCAGAGCGTTGCTCACCACTTTAGTTTGTTGTTCACAGGCTTTATCTAACTTTCCAATAAACTGCTGATGCTGGCCATAACTTGTGGCGGCCATGCCTTGTTTAGCTTTAGCCTGAGCCTGACGCAAATAGTCGAGACGATATTGTTCAAGGCCTGTTAACTTGTGTTTATTGTTTTGCACGTGTTGCTGAGCTAACTGGAAGTCGCGAAGACATTTCTGCTCCTTATTGCTTTCCAGCTCAGCAACCATCTCTAATTGCGCTATGGACATTGAATTATCACCTTGTTTGCCTCAACGTTTTAGCCTTTACCCAGTCCGGAACTCAGACTTTTCATTGCGTTTGCAGACTCTTCAAAAGGAATAATGTTGTGCATACCTTGCTGTAAAAAAGCATTAATTGCAGGCTCAGCGTTAATGGCCAAATCTATTCGCGGATCAGTGCCTCTGGTGTAAGCGCCAATACTGATCAAATCTCGGTTACGTTGGTAAGTAGAATAGACCTGCTTGATACGCCGAGCTTGTTGCACATGTTCTTGTGACACCACCATCGGCATAACACGGCTGATAGAAGCTTCAATATCGATGGCTGGGTAGTGACCTGCATCAGCGATACTACGCGACAATACAATATGACCATCAAGAATGGCCCGAGCGGCGTCAGCAATAGGATCTTGTAAATCATCGCCCTCAGTAAGCACGGTATAAAAAGCGGTTATCGAGCCTTGATGTTCAGCGCCATTACCCGCCCGTTCAACTAAGGCTGGTAAGCGAGCAAAAACCGACGGAGGATAACCCTTTGTAGCAGGTGGTTCACCGACGGCAAGGGCGATTTCACGTTGAGCCATGGCGTATCGAGTCAAAGAATCCACCAAAAGCAATACGTTCAAGCCTCTGTCTCGAAAATACTCGGCAATAGTAACTGCCGTTTCGCAGCCTTTTAAGCGCATCAAGGGTGAGGTATCGGCAGGAGCTGCAACCACAACTGCTTTTTTGCGCTCTTCTTCGCCGAGTATATCGTCAATAAATTCTTTTACTTCTCGTCCTCTTTCACCCACCAGGCCAACCACAACCACATCGGCCGACGTTCCTCGGGTCATCATTCCCAATAGCACGCTTTTACCTACGCCACTGCCAGCAAACAAGCCCATGCGCTGGCCTGAGCCGACGGTTATCAGCGAATTAATCGCTCTAACACCAACATCCAATGGTTGCCTAATAGGTTTGCGTAACAAAGGATTCATTGGCGGGCGTGTCAAAGGAACACGTTTTTCAGCTTTGATCGGCCCTAGACCGTCAAGAGGTTGACCATTCCCATCAACCACTCGTCCTAGCAAACTCATGCCAACGGCAAGTCCTTGCTCTCGATTAAGGGGTTGTACGCGAGAACCTGGCACAATGCCTTTAACGGCAGTAGTTGGCATCAAGTAAGTGATATTGCCTGCAAAGCCAACCACTTCCGCTTCTATTTCACCGTCAATGGTTTGGATCAGGCACTGACTTCCAACAGGCATTTGGCAACCTACAGCTTCCAACGTCAGGCCAATGCCTCTAACTAGTTTACCGGCCGCGATAATGGGGGCTTGCGGCACTTGCTCTTGCAACTGCTTTATTTTGTTTAGAAGCGCGCTGCTCATAATACGTCATCACTGGCGTCAGTGCTGATGGTATGTAAACCTTGTTCTAGTAAAAAGCGGTCAAGCACATCTCGCACACGCCGATCGATGGTGATATCTACGGCATTCGATTCAGTAATAACCTCACATCCACCGCGATTAAATTCTGGATTTTCGACAAAATTCCAGTGATGTTTTTCGATTTCTTCCTGACTAAAATGGTTAGTCACCAAAGCAAGATCTTGCGGATGTAAATGAATTTGATATTTTACTTCTTGAATAGGCAGTACTTTTAAGCCTTCACTCAATGCCTGAAAAATTAAATTTTCATTTGTTTTTACCTCGGCTCGTATGACCGCCCGCGCCAAACTTACGGCCAAAAGGACGACTTCCTTCTCAAGTACTTTTTCAACTTTACTCACTGGTTTTTGCAAGCGCTCAACGATATCAGCTAGAGCAGTAATATGCGTCGAAACCTCTTCTTGCGCCGCGGCTAAACCTTGCTGATTGCCTTCCTCGAGTCCTTTCGCAAACCCCTCTTCGTAGCCTTGCTTAAGACCATCTTGTAGACCTTTTTCATGGCCTTCTTGCTTACCTTGTTCGAAACCGTCAGTATGAGCCGCAGCACGAATGGCTTCGATTTCTTCAGCGGTAGGAGGAAGGATCTCTTCCTCTTCCTCGGGTGGTTCATATTTCCAGTCATTACGGCGGTTAAAGACATTGGTTTTATTTGCATCGTTGTGATCTGGACGTTGTTCAATGTAAGGCAAATCCCAAGACTTCACCCCTTCTTTTGGCTCTTCAGACATAATGGTACTCGCCTAGGTTGGCAGGGTTGGGCTTACAAGAACTCATCACCACCACCGCCGCCTAACATGATTTCACCCGCATCGGCTAAGCGCCGAGCGACAGACAAAATTTCTTTCTGGGCGGTCTCAACTTCACTAATTCGAACAGGTCCCATTGCTTCCAAATCATCCATGAGCATTTCAGCGGCGCGTTTAGACATATTTTTACTGATCTTATTACGCAGCTCTTCGTCTGCACCTTTGATGGCTTTAAGTAAGGAATCTTGTTGGACTTCACGCAGAATCGCTTGAATTGCGCGGTCGTCAACATCAGCTAAGTTATCAAAGACAAACATGAGGTCTTGTATCTGCTGACTCATCTCTTCATCTTGTTCACGGATAGCATCCATTAACTGCCCTTCAATATTGGTGTCGAGGTAGTTCATGATGTCTGCAGCAGATTTTAAGCCGCCCATTTTGGCCGCTTGAGTACCCGCTTGACCGGCAAATTGTTTCTCCATGATTTCGTTTAATTCTTGTAATGCCGCTGGTTGGACTTCTTCCAAATTAGCCACGCGCATCATTAAATCAAGTCGTACTTTTTCAGGGAACTGGCTTAAGATCTCGGCAGATTGCTCGGCATCTAAATAAGACATAACAATGGTTTGAATCTGTGGGTGTTCATTACGAATGATGCTAGCCACTTGTTTTGAATCCATCCATTTAAGAGAATCCAGACCTTTCGCACCGCTACCCATCAAAATTTGGTCAATTAAATTAGCGGCCTTGTCTTCACCCAAGGCGGAGGTAAGCGCACGCTTAACAAAGTCATGGCTTTGGAAACCAATGGTACTGTAGTTTTGAATCTCTTCGATAAAATGACGATGCACGGCCGTGATCTTAGACTGCGTCATATCGTCAATTTGAGCCATGGCTTGGCCGAGCCGCTGAACTTGTTTTGGCTCCAAATGTTTTAAAATTTGGGCAGCATCATCCTCAGTTAAGCTCAATAATAAAATAGCAGCCTTATCAACACCTTCTAGTTTACTAATATCGTAACCAGAACTTTCCGCTGGATTTTCATCAGCCATGAGCAACTCCTACTGAAATACTATTTGCAGATAATGCGACCTTTAAGTCTTTATTCATAGCCTTGATCTTGCTATTCATCATGTAACAACCAATTTTTAACCACTTGCGACGATAACTCTGGCTCATTGGCCACCAAGGCCCGCACTGCACGGAGTAAATCTTCGTCTTTATGTAAATCAGGTAATCTAAAGGTTCCATCCGGAGCGAAGCCCACTTGAGACTCATCAAACTCTTGAGCCAGCATACTGATACTTTCGTCACCCAAGTCCAGTGCTTCGTCTGCGTCATATTCATCTTTAGATTTAATATCATCTGGGTAAATCAGTTTCATAACCATAGGACGCAGGACAAACAGAACCAAGATGATGCCTACAATTAACGCAGCAATAAGCTTAGCAAGCGGCAGGTTTTCAGGATCTTGCCAAAACGGTAGCTCGATTGGCACATACTCATCTTGACGACTAAACGGAATGCTCACCACTTCCAGTGAATCCCCACGAGTGACATCAAAGCCAATACCGCCTTGTAATAAACGACGAATATCAAGTAGCTCTGCCTGTGCACGAGGTGCGGTGGTTACGGTACCATCGGCTGCAGTTGTAGCAACATAATCAAGGGCGACCGAGACGCTTAAACGGCGAATAACCCCAGTTTGCTGTTTGGTATGGCTTACCGTGGTATCAAGTTCATAATTGCGAGTGGCTTCTTTAAGATTTCTACCTGGCGCCGTTTGTTGAGAATTACTGCCTGTCGCTCGCTCTGGAATGTTAGCATCTAGCGGCGGTTGATTGGTTAACGCCCCCGGTATACCTGCAATGACTCCACCGATACTATTGTCTTCCATCGTCATTTCGCTGCGAATTGCCGGTAAATCTGGATTGTAACTGCGCTGCGTTTGCTCAACAGCCGTAAAATCCATTGATACATCAGCTTGCGCGGTATAATTACCGAGCCCTAAAACCGGAATTAAAATTGAATCTATTTTGGATAAGTATTCGCTTTCGCGCTGCTTTTCTAATTCATATTCTTTACGTGAACGAGCTGAGTCGGCATCTTGCGATCCTGAATTTAGCAACCTGCCATTACTGTCTGTGACCGTAACGCGCTGTGGCTCCATACCTTGTACGGCTGATGACACAATATCTACGATGGCATTCACTTCTTCACTGGTAATCGCGGTGCCGCGACGAGGTGTGACCACCACGGTAGCACTGGCTTTCTTTTCACGCCTTGCAAACACATTTTCTACAGGCAAAGCTAATAAGACTTTTGCACGGGTAATACCGCTCATTTCTTCAATGGTATTGGCGATTTGTAACTCACGAGAATGTTTTAGACGCTCTTTTTCGACCCGCTGACTGACACCAAAACCCATGTCTTGCATAATAATATCAGTGCCTTGAGTATCACTTTGGGTCAGTCCTTGACGGGTCATACCTAATTTGATGCTTTGATACTGTTCACTGTTTACAAGAATGGTGTTGCCCTCAAGACGATAATCAATTTGGTTCTGATCAAAGTAATCAAGGGTTTCTACCAGCTCTTGGGTTTGCATTGCCGCCAAAGGGCGATAATCAGGTTGATTGGCCCACAAAAAAACTACAATCGCGATAGTACAACAGATCACCAAGGCAATAATTAACACAACTTGTCGCATTAAGTCTGTGCCACCAAGCGAATCCATGAATCCAGACTTTTGTTCAACGATTTGATCATTGCCATAGGAATCCATTCCCATGTTATTGTTCATCGCTAATTCTGTACCAGTTGCTTCAGCCACGAGTTAACTCCTACACCGGCATATTCATGATTTGTTTGTAAGCTTCAAGCACTTTGTTACGTACTTGAACGGTGGCCTCAAAAGCAATGCCTGACTTCTCTTTAGCTACCATGACATCAGCTAAACTAAGGCTTTTATCACCCATCTCAAATGCCATAGTTTTGTCTCTTGATTCCAATTGCATGGTGTTAACCGTATCTATCGCCTTGCCAAGCATGTCAGCAAAGTTGGCTGAAGACGGATTTTCCTGCAAATTAGGAAGACTGTCGCCTAAGCCAATTTTGCTTTGCGCCGCCATATTTTGAAATTCTGAGTAAAGAGACTGAGCTTTAATATCCATTGGTTTTCTCCGATTATCACGCCGCTTACTATACGATGTGAAAAACTGTATATAGAGAGTTATAGCAAACTGAGTGCCAACATACAGCCAGCCAAAAAATAACAATATTTATTTAAAATCAATAACTTAAACTTATTTAAAACGATGAAAACAGCGTCATAAAATTGACTTAAAGCAAATAAAGCTCGGCGGAATTATTGCAGCGCGTCATTTCACGCTATGTGGATTTTGGAAACGCTCTTTTTAGTTAAGGCAATTATTCACTAAGTGGGGTGCAAATAAGCAAAAACGATAGCAGAAAGGTCGCTATCGTTTTTTTGAAAAACGTACTAATGTGCGCTATCAAGCAGGGAGGTCAATACCTACTTCACGCATTTTAGCAAGTTTGTAACGCAGGGTTCGTGGGCTAATCCCAAGACGTTCAGCAACATCTTTCCGTCTCCCCTTGCAGCTTTGAAGGGTATCTAAAATAATTTGATGTTCTTGCTGGCGCAGCTCAGAGCCTAATTTACTGTCATCTTCAAACTTCTCAACGCTAAGTTGACTGTTACTCGAGGTAAAAGGTTGATCTTGTTCAATCATTAAATCGCCAGCATCAATTTGTGAGGGTTCTGCTAAGATTAGTGCCCGCTGGATCACGTTTTCTAACTCACGCACATTACCAGGCCATGCATGTTGCAGCAATTTACTGCGCGCCGCGGCACTGAGTTTAGGAATGGCACTGCCCTGTTTTTGACAATGTCTTTCTATTAAATGCTCGGCCAATGGCAGAATATCGCCCGCTCGTTTATCAAGAGGTAACCAGGTAAGTGGAAATACATTGAGGCGGTAGTATAAGTCTTCTCTGAACTCACCATTGTCTACGGTCTTTTTTAAATTCCGGTTACTGGTGGCAATCACTCTGACATCCAGCGCAATGGTTTTACGACTACCCAAGCGCTCAACTTCTTTTTCTTGTAGTACTCTGAGCAATTTTGCTTGCAAACTCAAATCCATTTCACTGATTTCATCCAGTAAAATAGTGCCACCTTGAGCTTGCTCAAATTTACCGGGGCAAGCTTGTACAGCGCCTGTAAACGCGCCTTTATCGTAACCAAACAAAGTGGCTTCAAGCATATTTTCTGGGATCGCGGCGCAATTAATCGCAACAAAAGGCTGTTGACTGCGAGGTGACTGATCATGAATAAATCGTGCAAGCACTTCTTTGCCTGAACCACTTGGGCCCAACACCATAACGCTTGCCTCTGAGCGTGCTACTTTTTTGGCCAACTCTAATAGTTGGGCACTTGATGGATCACCGACGATTGGGTTACAAGACTCAACTTTATGGGCTGGAGCATAACGTCCCACTAAATTAAGCAGTACTTCAGGAGCAAAGGGCTTAGACAAATAATCTGTAGCGCCATCGCGCATTGCTTGCACCGCATCATTGATGGTGGCGTACGCCGTCATCAATAACACGGGCATAGTTGCGTTGCGGTGTTTAATATTTTTAAGCAGCGTTAAACCACTCATATCGCCCATTTGGATGTCGCTCACCACTAAATCAACAACATGTTCGCCTAACTTAACTAAAGCTTGTTCACCGCTATCGGCTTCAACAACGTCATAACCACCTAACAGTAAGGTATCAACTAAGGCTTCTCTTAGCCCGGCATCGTCTTCAACGATCATAATTTTTGCTTGCGACATACTTTAGTTCCTCGCTACATTGGCAAAGTGTTGTGTAGATTCAGTAGCATTTTGAATTGCCGTTATTTGTGAAGGCTGGCTTGATAAAATGGGTAAGCGCAGGGTAAAACAGGCCCCTCCATCAATATTATTTGTCACCGTAATTTTACCATGATGAGATTGTGCCACTGTTTTTACCACCGCAAGCCCCAAGCCTGTACCGTGTGTACGGGTAGTAAAAAACGGTTCAAAAATTTGTTTTAAGTGTTCTTTTTTAATACCTGGTCCATTGTCAGAAACAGATATGTTTACTCGGCTGATGTTTTGTAAGTCGCGACTTGCAGTAAGCTCAATAACTGCATTGGTCGGAGTAAACCCAAGGGCATTATGGATAAGGTTTTGTAACGCCCCTGCAAGGGCCACTTTATTGCCCAGTATGTGAATATCTGGGTCAGGCAGATTAACTTTTAATACGGCATTTTGGCGCCCTAACATCACCTCAGCACCAAGCTGTACCTCTTGCAGTAAGCTTTGCAAAGAAATTCGGCTGACCACTTGTTCACTGCCACTTTTAGCAAACAACAACATGTCATTGACTTGATTTTCCAAGTCCCGCAATCGAGATTGCAGCTTATCAGCAAACGAAGCCCGGGACTCTTTACTCAAGGTATTATTCGATAAATTAGCCGCATACAAAATAGCTGCAGATAAAGGAGTACGGATCTGATGAGCCAAAGAGGCGACCATTTTTCCTAGAGAGGACAGTTTTTGTAGATGGCCAATCCGTTGTTGAAGTTGTCTTGTTTCGGTTAAATCGGTCAAAACGATAAGTTGGCCCGGCTCGTTAGCGAGCGGCGTAATGGATAGTTTCACTTTACGACCATCGATTAAGGAGACTTCATGCCCATCGTCTGCCTGAGGTTTAAATGAGCGATGGATAATAACGCGCCATAGTTGACCTTCTAACGGTTCACCCAGCAAGTCTGTAGCGAGCTTATTCGCTTGTTTAACCAGACCGTTACCATCTATGACCACAACACCAGCAGGCATGACTTGTAATATATGATTCAGTCGCGCCGTTTCTTGACGCAAATTAGCAATTTCTTGCTCACTGCAAGTGATACCTTGCTCAACAACTTCAATGTTGGCCTTTTGAAGTATTTTTTTGGTCGAGTTTGAAGTCAAACATGGGCTTTGAACATGTTCATTTTTTAACAATTCACTACTTGCCATATTGTCCTCTCGTCAAAACTTAGACAGATTAGTTACAGCAGAGCTATTGCACAGGGCATGCCAAGGTATATATTTTTTAAAATCAGTTACTTAGATAGTTTAAGACAGAAAAAAAGCGTCAAGGTACTGACGCAATTCAGGATAAGATAGAAAGTGAACGATAAAAATTAGTCTTTGCAGATAGTATATTTGCGCATTTTTTCCACTAAAGTCGTGCGTCGCATACCTAACACTTCTGCAGCTCTGGCAACTACCCAGTCTTGCTGATCTAAAGCTTGAGTAATTAAACTCACTTCTAAATCTGAAATGTATTCTTTGAGATTCAAGCCGTCTGAAGGTAAGGCTTTCGTGCTTGGGTCTGCCAATTCGTCAAAAGTAGTTAGATCCTCTTCTGCATTGACCGACTCTTGAAACATCGCATTAATGGCTTCGCGTTCCAACAATTCTTGGGGATATTCGGGTTGATAGGCCTCAGCATCAATATGTTTGTACTTATGAGGCAAGTCATGCAAATCAATCAATTGATTGGGAAATAAAATCATCAAGCGTTCTACCAGATTTGACAGTTCACGCACGTTCCCTGCCCAATTGTGTTCCATCAAAGAGGTTAAGGCATTCTCAGTAAATTTAATTTGCGCATTCTCAGATTCAAGCCGTGAAATAAGTTCTTGTAATAACAGTGGAATATCTTCTTTTCGCTCACGCAACGCTGGGCTTTCAATAGGAAAAACGTTCAGGCGGTAATATAAATCTTCGCGAAATTGCCCTTGCTCGATCATCATTTCCAAATCTCTATGGGTCGCTGCAATCACTCTGACATTGCACTTAATAGGTTTGGTGCCCCCAACTCTTTCATAGGTTCTTTCTTGGAGGACCCTGAGCAACTTAACTTGCATTTGCAAAGGCATATCACCAATTTCATCTAAAAATAATGTTCCACCCTCGGCTAGCTCAAAGCGTCCTTTACGTGAATTAACCGCACCTGTAAAAGCGCCTTTTTCGTGGCCAAACAGCTCACTCTCCAACAACTCTCCGGGGATAGCACCGCAATTCACAGGGATAAAGGTGCTTTCATTTCGATTTGATAAAAAGTGTACATTACGGGCAATTACTTCCTTGCCGGTACCAGACTCCCCCAAAATCAGCACATTTGCCTCAGTGGGAGCAACTTGCTCAATCAAATGACGCACATTTTGAATTTGCCGGCTCTGCCCGACTAAGCTTCTAAATAAACGGGTTTTATTATTAACGCTGGTTTTTGCATTGGGTTGGTGGCGTTTGTATTCCTGACAACGGTGCAGCACTTGGGTTAACGATGGATAGGTAAAAGGTTCGCCTATTGCTCCCACGATATTGCCCTTGGTAGTTAAGTCGAGTTCTTGTCCAAACATTACGAAAGGTAAATGAGGGAATTTTTCACAAATATCAGAGGCAAGTTGAAGATCATTGGCATCGATAAACACTGCTTTAAAGCCTTGTTTTTTCTGCAAGGTTTGCATACTTTCAGCGAATGTAATACTGCCAAAAGACTCAGCAAGAAAGGTTAAAATAGTGCATAGATTATTGGCTCGATCTACTTGGGAACTAATAATCAAAATGTCGCTCATGCCTTCCTCAACCACGTATTATTCTTGTAAGCCAATGTAACTTATATGATTTTAGCTTTTCAAGGCTGGATAGCAACACAAATTACTGAGCAAGTGACAGTTAAATCAAATTATTCTGTTACGCTCGGACAAAAATCAAGATAAAAAAAAGAGCAAACAAATTGCTCTTTCTAAAATAATCTCTTAATCGCAAAATCTAACCATTTAATAGGCTAAGCACCTGCCCTCTTTGTTGATTCGCGCTACTCTGCATGGCAATTGACGCCTGACTAAGTATGTCATTACTTGCTCGTTCCGCAGAGGCTTGCGCATAATCGGTATCTTGAATTCGGCTGCGGGCCGCTGATACATCAACATCAGCTTGTGATAAGTTTCTGGCAGCACTTTCGAAGCGATTTTGCGTGGCGCCTAAATCAGTGCGCGCATTACCCACATAATCAATTGCGCTATCTGCTGCTACTAAAGCATCTTGCGCGCCCTGCGCTGTGCTCAAGTCTACATTAAGAATATCGCTCAAACCGGAGGCGACATCGTTAGTTTGCACGCCAATTTTTTGACCTGCATTGGCGCCCACTTGAAAATTAATACTTTCAGAACCGCTTAAAAGCGACTTGCCACCAAACTCTGTTTGTTTGATCGTTTGGGAAATATTTTGCTGCAGCTGAGATACTTCAGATTGTAGTGCTTTGCGATCACCGTCAGTCAATAAACCATTGCCTGCTTGCACAGACAATTCACGGATCCTATTAACATCTTCATTAATTCCAGCCAAGCCACCTTCAGCCACCTGAGCCAAAGAAATACCGTCATAAGCATTAGAAATCGACTGCCGATTGCCTTCAACTTGACTGGTTAAGCGATCAATAATCTGCTGGGCTGCAGCGCCATCGGCCGCGCTATTGATACGCTTACCAGACGACAGTTTTTCAAGAATAGAATCTTGTTTCTGTTGAATTTGCTGTAAAAATGATGAATTTGAACTGCTGTCTAGTTTAATCATAGTAAGGCCCTCTCAACCTAGTCCCTGATAATAGCAAAATATCGCTCAAAGCGTAAACAATATAAATGAATACCTAGCACCACAATTCGATACTTTTCATCTTAAAGATTGATAACATTCTTTTTTTAATGCGCTTTACTGTAACAGTTACTGACGGTTAGGCTTACTTTTTGCTAACCTATCAGCACGGTTGGTAGTCAAAATATAATCATGCTAAAAAATATACGTTTACATTTAGAAAAAGATGAAGAAAAACAACAAGAACTAGAAGCATCCTTAGCTAAAAGCATTCTTGAGGCCCACCATAAAAATGTAAACAGTTTCGATAGAAACATTCCGTCTTTAAGTCACTACATTAAACAACCCAACCTGCAAAACTACTCCTTATTTTGTAATAAATTTGGTGAAATAAATATTGTGGATTACGGTGTAGGCAGAACGCTTTACGGTTTTCATCCACAGCAAGAAGTTCTTGAACAAGTTGGCGATTTTAATTCTCACGCCCCACTCTTTTACCTAAACACAGCAAATACTCAGACGCAGATCAAAGGTGAATTAGATCCCGAAAATTTCAAGTCAAGCGAGGGATATCAGTACTATATTGCACAGAAACCGGCTCCTGAAAACATTGAGTGTTTGGTTGTACTCGGTTGCGGTTTGGGTTTCCATGTATTAGAGCTGATGCAAGGTAAAACAATCAATTGCTTAGTGATTTACGAGCCTGAACTGCAGTATTTTCAATGCTCGGTTTTAATCAATAAATGGAGTGATATTTTTGACTTAGCTAAGCAAAAGGGGACTAAAATATTTTTGCAGATTGAAAAGGATGGGCGAAATCTCGTTGATGATATAAACGAGCTCGTTGAGCATGAGAAAATTTCTCATTTCTTTGTTTATAAACACTACAACCACCCAGTGTTCAATAGTTTATTAAAAGACTTAAGAACTAAAAGCTGGGATGAATTAACTGAAAATGGTCTGTCGTTTGATTTCACTGAAAACTACCTAAGGTACCTGCCGAGTTGGACAAGTAGCCTTGATATAAAACGATATAAAAGCTGCTCAAAAAACGATGAACTATTTAAACGTAATCTGCAGGCCTTTCAACACTACTTTCCTGATATCCATAAAGAATACCAAGATTATCAGCCAAAAGTTTGGTTACCTCTCCAAAATGAACAAGGCGAAATAAACGTTGTAAAAGCAGATTCGTTAACCGCATGGTACAGCAACAACCCAAAAAACGATTGCTTGATTAACTACGAAAATTACAAAGAACAACCCCACAAAGATGGATTAGTTTTAGGTTACAAAGGCACTAAACTCGCACACTATATTCATTATCAATTTGTTAAGGAAACTGAAGAATTACTCGCTCAAGCAGAAGACGAAGTAGGCGCACTACCTGAAAACATTGCATCGATAATTATGTTTGGTTTAGGGGTGGGTTATCAACTTGAAAGCTTGTTGGCTAACCATACAGTTGAAAAATTATTCTTATGTGAGCCAAATACTGATTTTTTTTACGCCTCACTTTTTGCAATTGATTGGCAATCTATTTTCGAAACTGTTGAAAATTCAAACGCGCGAATTTATCTGAATGTAGGTGACGATGGTACAAATCTTTTTCGAGACTTATTGCGCCAGTTCCATTCAATTGGGCCCTACATTCTCAATAACACCTACTTTTATCAAAGTTATTACAACGCATCTTTAAACACAGCCATCGCACAGTTACGAGAGCAGTTACAAATTGTTATTTCGATGGGAGAGTATTTTGATCATGCCTATTACGGTATCGAACACACTAAAGAAGGCTTTAGAAGAAACATTCCAGTTTTAACCAAAAATCCGTCGAGCAAACTCAGTTACGACGACAAAGAAGTACCTGTTTTTATCGTCGGCAATGGTCCGTCTTTGGATCTGTCTATAGAGGCGATTAAAGAATGGCAAGAACAAGCGATTATCATTAGCTGTGGCACAGCTTTACAAGCTTTACATCGAAACGGAATTACCCCTGACTTCCATGCTGAAATAGAGCAAAACCGCAGTACCTATGATTGGGCCGTACTAATCGGAGACTTAGAGTACTTAACGAAGATCACACTGATTTCATGTAACGGCATTCATCCCGATACCTGTGACCTTTACAAGGATGTTCTAATTGCGTTCAAAGAAGGTGAATCATCGACTGTTTCAGCATTGAGCGTTTTAGGACAACAACACTTTGAAGTGTTGCAGCACGCCTTCCCCACGGTGAGTAACTTTGTAGTTAACCTTACCAGTGTGATCGGTTTTAATCATATTTATTTGATGGGCGTTGATTTAGGCTTTATTAATGTGAAACACCATCACTCCAAATCTTCTGGTTATTATCAGGAAGATGGCCAAGAAATTTATGATTATGCAGAGAATAATAATACCTCATTAGTCGTCCCAGGGAATTTTCGCCCCCGCGTAAATACTAAGCACGAATTTAAAATTTCACGGCAGATCATTGAACAAGTCACTCATAAAAAGCCAAAATTACAAACATTCTACAACTGCAGTGATGGTGCAAAGATTAGTGGTACTAACCCGCTCCGAATTGACAACCTTCTAATTGTTTCATCTAACGTTCAGAAAAAACACGTCTTAATGGGACTAAAATGTTTAGTTTTTTCTGTAGAACATAACGAAGATTTTATTGAAAAATATGAAAATAAATTTTCACATTCTTTATTAATCCAAGAATTAACTGCTTTTGAGAAGTTGCTAGAACAAGCTTTTATAAGTACAGAACAGATAAACTATCTTATAAATAAACAAAAAGAGATGCTTTTTGCTTCCTATCAAAATGGAAAATCACTTCTTTTTTATTACTTATACGGGACAGTAAATTACGCAAATGCTGTATTTAGCAAAATAGGAGTTAATAATACATATTCACTTAATACATTTAATGTGTGGAAAATAACACTAACAAAAATTAAAGAACTCATTCGCAATAAATCTACTATTTATGATATTTCAAATTACCGAGATTTTGAAAGAGAGAGACTTTTGACGCGAACTTACCTTGAGTATAAAACAATGTTAGTAGTGACCAATTCATCAACTTTTGCAGGTTCTTGTGAATGGTTTTTATCTAAAATTTATGAATCTAATCTCAAGGCAACTATATGTCTTATTAAAGATGTGAAAGAGAATGTTAAATATGATTTTGTAATTTACTATATTGACTCTCGTTTCTATTTAAACAACGAAAATCGGAAAGATTACGATTATCCCGTAGGTGGTAAAATTCATACACTTATCCTATCACGTTCTTTTGACGAAAATTTAGAGGCTTTGACTAAAGAAAGACAAAGGACATCAATATTAATTAGACCTGAATTTAACGAGTTAACTGATTTTAAAATATACAATTTATTTGTTTATGCTACCGTTGCAATCAGATCTTGTATCGAACTCAAATTCTCTGGCATCATTTTTCCTAAAGTTAAATATGGGACAAATGATCTATCTGAAATTAAAACTTCATTCGGGAAATTTAAACGCGAAGATTTCCCATTTTTTACAGTTACTTTTAAATACTATTCCATCATCCCTTTTAATGAACAGAGAGATAAGGAGCTGCTCACATTCAGTGGAGAGAGAGGCATAAAAATTTCAAACTTAGATGATGAAAGCGCCTACATCTTTTCTTATTGCACTAAAGAAGAAATATTAAAAAACCAAGAAGAATACTTAAAAATCACTCCGTGCTTATTTAATGATAAAGAATACAATTAATCGGAAGCTTAAAGAATTTTCGAATTAAGAAAATTTGGGTTCATCTATGGTTTGAAGAGCGGAAATAAGCTTTTGGGTTTGCGCTTTCCAGCCATATTTTTGGTAGACTAAGTCAATTAGATTATTGCGCCCATACTTAGAGCTGCACTTTTTATAATGTTCCAAACCATAAATCAAATTGTTCTCTTCGAAGTCAGGCAGACAATATCCTGAATCAAACTCCTCTACATAACGAAAACTTGGGGCATAATTTTCTGTAAAAACGAACATTCCTGAAGATAAATAATCTAAAATCTTAGTATTGTCGTGCTGTTGATACACACTTTCACAAAAATCTAAACCAATATCATGTGATAGTAAAATGTCTTGGTAGTTAGATTCTGCTGCACCAAGAAAATTAATATTTAAAGGCAGTTCATGACCAATCCAATCTGATAACTTTTTTAAGGCTTCACGCGAAGTTAAGTTCTCTTCTAACAAATTAATTACTGTTCCAAAAACTTTATTACCAGGTGCAGTGCTTACAGTATGTTTATCAAACACTAACCTGCTTACTATATTAACTTCTATATTAGAAAATACGTTTGCAAATTTAACTATCTTTTTCAACACCTCTCGACTTCTTATACAACCAACCCAAAGAGCCTTGATTTTCCCTGGTTCAGTATGACTACGACTTTGTACTAATTCGTTTACTCCAAAATCAAGATTCAATACCTTTGGAACAACCCCTCTCTGCTCAACAATTAATTTCTGCTCATAGTTATTCACTGTAATTAACTTAAAGATGTTGTACAAATCTTGCCCATCTTTACTAATGGCATTATCATTAAAACAAGACAGTAAAACTAAATTACAATTTGATAAAGCAAGCAAATCAATTCCATGCTCACTTATTAAGACACTAGGCTTAGTCGTAGAGATAAGAACCAGACTTGCCGAGTTAGCTACGCTCTTGTAGCGGCTTCTGTCTATTAGTGTTATGTTTTCATGACTAAGCCCCGTGGGTAAAGATATCCTATAATCTACGACAAGAGCCACACTCAAATTTAATATTGCTAACTCCTTCGCAACACCTACCGCTCTAATGGCATTACCAATCACATTTGATAGGGGATTATTGCAATCAGTCACTTCAATCGTGTGACCGATAATCAAAAAATCAAACTTCATTGCTATTGCTCACGAAATTAAAGTCCGTAATCCAATTATTTAAGTGTAACAACTCATCTTCTTTAACAAGTTTAGCTAAGACTAGATTCGAATAAATTTTTAGCAAACAATCTGTTAAAGAATCTGATTGATGAAATACCGTATCAATCAAACACTGAATTACCGCTGGAGTGTTAATATAGCACTCTATCTCATCTTGGAAGTCTTTGAACAAATCATGTTGATTACGTTCTTGATAAACGGTAGCGTTTGCAAATGCTAAATATAAATTAAATTGATCTAAACATCGTTTTGCTACAAAACTTCTTAAAATATCCGTGAACCTGAAGCTCACTGTAACTGGCAAATATAGAAGCGCAAATGCTTCCTTTTTCCAAAGCGTATTTTGCGAATTAAATGGACAATAACATTGACTAGGCAATAAAAAACTATGGTCTTTTCGAGAAAAATTAATAGGTGTGTATTTTCTACTTAGCCTAAATATTGCGTCCACATCAGGGTCACTATCAGCAAGGCCTTGTATTATTGATGCTCCGATCAATTTTTCTTTATTAATTTTGTAATCAACATCACTATTTATTTCGGAAAGAGGAAAACCTCTCGGCCAAATAAACTGGTCTGTAAATAACTTATAGCAATTAAACACAACGTTATTTTCGGAACGTATATCAATAACATAACCTTTAGATAAATCGTCTAAAAAATCTTCAGAATGAGGGATATTGTCGTCGTCAGTCTCATAAATAATATTAGCCCCCTTTTTAATCGCTAATAAGTATCCAATATTTTTTCTACTGTAATGCCTCTCAGGCATCATACTTGATTTTAATTCCTTAAGAGAAAGTTGTTGCTCAAATGAATAATACTGCAATCCTTTTCTTGTTTCATTTATGTTCTTACTTCCTTTGTCACCAATAACGATCATATTTTGAGTTTTAGGATATTGGAGAAATTTTTCTATGGCTTTAGTTAGGCCATTAATAGTCGTAATTACTGTGAGTATCATTTAACATTCCAATTAAGAATTTTCGAATACTTGCTCTAGGCGATTCAAAATTTAAACCAAAATCAATTTTTAATAGTTCAGAGATTGAACTATGCTCAACATAAACTTTATCAATACTATTTAACCTTGTTTCTAATTCTGAAAGTGTAAAAACTGTTTCAATATCATAGTCAGACCAAATATTGTCAATATTTTCATTTGTCACTGAGATTGCAATTTTCTTACACAACTTTGCTTCTAAGAGCATCGTACTATTAATAGATATAACAACCGAAGAAGCCATTATTGCATCGATTGCATTATCACCATCAAAATCACTTATACATTCATTTATATCAATGTAGTCTTTTTTAATAGAATTTGGGATCATATTGATATTATTAGGTGGATTTCTAATCACTAGTCTTTTATTTTGGGCAATAGTATAGAAGCACATAAACTGAATTAGCTTGTTTTGAAATTCTACGGCTTCTTTTTGTAAAATTTGGCAGTCCATATTTTGCAAAACCAATAGGTAGCTATTTTCTTTACTTACTTTTTTATCTAATTGTAACTTGAAAATTTTTTCAAACTTTGGCGCGCCAACAAGCATCAAACCAATCCCGGCGTGACCACGACGAATAAATATTTTTCTCTGCAATTCTCCCCACAACAAACAAAATTTACATATCGGAAAATTGTAACCGTATTCCCTATCTTTATAATATTGCTCTTCTGAGGAGAATACCCCTTCATGTGGGATTAAAATAGTTGAAATACCTTTTGCATTTGCGATTTCAACTATATCTCGAAACACAAAATACCAATCAAAAGTAAAAATAAATCCTTTGATATCAGTATGGATAATTTTTTCTAAAGTTTTTTTATAGTATAAAGGATTTTCTCTAACAAAATTATGGATTCTGATTCTATTAGCTGGCTCGTTTGAACCAATAAAAAAGGTGATCGGGTGAATAACTTGTTCTTTGTCGTCAATTTCCCGAACAAGACTATCGCATGTATTCCCTATCCACCTGATATAAATGAATTTGTCGCTGGGTATATCATCAAAGACATTCCAATTAAAAAGCCCTGAGTTTTCATTCATACCAGTTATACTCTAATATATCCCCATTAAAGCCTTGTTTAACAAAAGGTGGGAAGAAGGGAGATAATAATTCCAGATCTCCGGAGTCAAAACTCATATTTTTGGGTAAATTTACACTCTTCTTTTTTATAATAACACTAATATTATACCCATACTTTAAAATTGCGGGCTCTGAACAGTCGTAGCCAGCCATCACCAAATTGTAGAGTAATATACCGGCATTCCATAACGTAAAGTGTCCGCCAACCACATCATTTTTTAGTGGCGGTACAGTAATTGCTATAACGCCACCTTCTTTAACTAACCGACCAATTTTCTGCAAAAATAAATTACAATTAAGTTGGTGTTCTAAGACATGGGAACACCAAGCACAGTCAAATAAACTATCTTCAGGAAAGTCCATGAAGTCGCCATAAAAATAATCTACTGCTATCGGGTTTTGATTCTTTTTATAATAGATAGATTTTCCATAATCTATAGCTGTTACTTTCTTACCATATTTATTTAAAATTTTACTGTGTAGACCTTCACCTGCGCCAATATCTAAAACGGTATGAAAGCTATAATTATCAATTAATTTTTGAAGCCCTTGACCTGCAGTTGAGTTATTAACTAAGGACAAAAAGTCCTCTCTAAGCGGTTTTAGGTATAGTTTTGAAACAGTTTTAGAACAGATCATGATTTACTCTTTATGTTAGTTCAACTTACTCTATCGACTGAGTTAGTAAAAAGCTTACTTATTTATTAGCCTTAGCAACGAGTCAGACTTATCTGGTCAAAATAGAGGAATAACTTCACAGGAAAGATCCTTATCTGAAAGTAGTGTTTTTACTTCATGAATATACTTAAACGCAGAAAGAACTATTAAATCGTTATCGTCTAAATCATCTATATTAATCACCGGTACACCTTCTACTGCACTAATATTACTTATAGTTAATTGATGATCAATGACCCCCTTTATTTTTGATTTCAGACTTGGAAAGATGAGGCGACCGACAGAGCCAAAGCCCCACAAGATAAAAGGAGGACCTAATGTCAAGCTGTCTACGAGAGCACTAATGGTAACAAGATTATTGTATGCGACATCAGTTTTTTGAAGTCTTGGCGTAGAAAAAAGGTCTTCAACGAACGGCCTGTAAGCATAAAACGCATTAAATTTTTGTCGTAAATAATTATCACAGTTAAAATAAATCCAATGTTCTTGACGGAATTTCAAATCTAATAAATCAGTCCAGAATTCTGAATCGAAAAAACTTTGATAGATATCACAATAACCATTGTGGAGTGTTGGTCTATATAGACAAATTATCTTTTTTCCAAAGTAGCTTGCTTCTTTTAAAACGGAAGAAGAAACGGCGATAACAGATTTTATTTTAGAATTAGATAAAAGTTCGTATACATTTTTATTTTGTAAGTACACAACATTTTCTAAGTATTTTAATCCTTCGATTACTTTAACAAAATCTTCATCTGACATTAATGGATGCTTGAGTAGATATAATGTATGAAAAGAAGATGAGATCTCCGTCAATTCCAGTTTGAAGTCCAAAAAGTTTAAAAACTGGTCCCCTCTCTGACAAGCTTTATCTACAAAAAGTTGAGATATTAGTAAGGCACTATCATCTATCAAATCCATAGAATCATCATTTAAGAAATTAAAATTTCTCTTAAGCGTTTTAACTTCATTGTAGAAAAACTCTTTTTTAGTTTTATATGAGATAAATTTATTTTGAATATCATGACTATTTGAAAAAAAAGAAAATAATACATCCTTACAAAACCTTAGAGGAGATAACCAAATGTCAATATAGCAAACGCCGATTCTATCAAAGTAAGCCCGAGTTTTTTCAGAAAGTTCGTAACCAATAAAAATATCACACCCTGATAAATAGTCTTCAACTAAATGTCTCGACTCGACACAATTACTATTAGGCTCAATATAATTTAGTATCTGATCTTGATAAGTTTTATGATGAAGTGCGTAAAATTTTTTTATCGGAAAATTGTGACTTAAGTTTGTATCAAGTCTAACATCAATATTGAGCTTCTTTAATATATTGAAAAGGAAGTCAAACCTTTCTAACCCCCTTTTACCAACATGACTCTGAGTTGTTAAAAAGTCATAACTAAAGAAAATATTCATTTCATAAATCGCTCATAGTTTGAATTACAAGAAAAATATTATGCGGCAGCATTTTTTTGGTAACCAAAAGCGCTGACAATATTCACGTTTTTTGAATGCTCAATCAATAAAGCATAAATACTATTTATTGAACCACCAGAACCAATTAAAATCACATCATCTTGATCCATTCTATTTAAATTATTCAGTCCTAAAATGGGAAATCCCAACAAGTTTTTATCAGAAGATGTTGAAACTATAAAAAATTTTAAATTTAATTTACTCTCTATGATATAAACACCTAATCGCTTTGCCAAAGCGCCATTCCCAAAAACATAATATCTTTTTTTATCAAAAGGAATATATTTTATTATCTTCCTAAATATGATCATTTCTTGTTCTGGATTATTTTTAATGAGATCAAAATAATGTAAGTAAAAAAAAGATTTCAAGTAAATTAGTGGATGTTTAAACTTGAAATTAAGACTCATTAAATAAGTCGACTTCTTCAAAGTATTATTAAATTTCAAGTTAATAAATGGGCGTAAAAAATTCCACTTAATCCCCATGATTTCGATCACTAACTTTCTTACTCTGAATATATCTTTGACCCGTAAAAAATTTGCACGATTATCTTTTGAGAGGGTCAAGGTATTTTCATGTCTATAATACTGATAGCCTATATCTTTTGTAACGCCAATTTTTCTGTTATCTGGAAAATTCGTATACAACAAAATAGAAAAAAGCAAATCTTCGAACATATTTATCCTAGGCAGGTCCTTGATTTTTTTCAAAGCCTCTAACCAACATTCTCTTTTTACAATTTTATTAACGCCGACGTGCCAAATCCATGCACTATTAATCAGAAAGATCCGTTCAATAATATCGTTTCCTTGTAAATCTAATTTATCACTTAATACATTATTATTTTCAATCCATTTTTTATTATTAGAATCGCATTCTTCGACACCAAATATAAAAACATCAAGGTCATGATTAATGATAGTCTCCAAACCTTGGGAATACATATCATTTATTATCCAATCATCGGGATCTAAATGAACGATATAATCACCACTGGCTGCATTGATACCAGTACACCTAGCTGCTAACAACCCTTTGTTGACAGTGTGACTAATATAGGTCACTCGTGGAAGTTGGCTAACAATTTGTTGACAACTCCCTTCAGATGCGTCGTCTACTATAATAATTTCAGTGTCTTCTGGTGCATGTTTGTAGACCGAATACACGGCCCTCAATAAGAATTTTTCAGCGTTGTAAACAGGTATAATGACGCTTAACATTGGCGTTTTTTGACTAGTAATTTCTAACACAAAAAAATAATTCCTTCATAGTAGAAGAGCAACAAAAAACATCAATATGTCCAAGCAGCCTTAAGGATTAAGCACAGATAAGTTGTATTGATCCCCGTCCCATTGAGGTCGCTTGTTCATTTATTCGATTAGTAATTTCAGTTCGAAAGGCCATTGAACAAACTACAAAAATAGTTTTTCCTTGAGTTAGAGCGCTTTGTAAGCTAACGACTGGTTTTCCCATTAATTCATATTGCCCACTGACTTCCGCTCGTCGATCCACTAAACAATCAACATCGATTTGATGTTGTTGAAAATAGGGACACATTTGTAAATAAAAATCACCTGCGCCATAAACAGTGATGCGTTTCCATCCTGCTGCTTGTATTTTTTTAATCAGTATTTGTATGTAATACAAATTATCATTAACAGCTAGACCCAAAAATTTTGGCAAGAATGTGCTATCAGACAAACTAAGCACTCCGTTAGGCCAGTGGATATTACCTCGTTCCCATTCTTTGTTGCGTAAAAAATTGAGAAACGTCTGGTCCAAGCCTAAATTTTTTACTTGCTCACATTGCTCCACGCTGATAACTGGATATTCTCCTTTGGTACCAAAATTATCTTGGTGGAGCAACTGAGTAAATATACTGGCTTCAATTGGGGTAGGCATTACTATATAGCGGGCTAAAATGCCTATAGCATTATTTTTAGATAACGTTTTACTTTGAATAGGGACTGAACGTTTTACAAATGCCAACATACCCGCTAGAAATTGCTCACATAGAGCACGATTTTCCGCCACGCCAATGTCTATAACAGGTAAAATATTGTCATTTTCTTGTTTATACTCCAGAGTTGACCCACCCTCTCCCAACAATAATGCTTCTATACATTCAGGTGATCGAGCAAGTGTTTCACTTACATTAAATTTATCATTGCCGAATGGAATAAATGAATGAAACACAGTGTCATTGATGAAACGGTATATCCTCCCTGTTGAATAAAAGAGTAGATTAGCGCCCCCTTGTTGTTCAAATACTTTCTCAAGGCTATGTTGGATTGTGCCGCCGTTACCAAAATCGACAATTGCACATTTACTATAAGGCACAGGACATACTTGCTTAAAATACTGTTTTAAATAAGACCGTTGCTGCTGGATTTTATCTATCAAATGAATCCGGTTTTTATCAGCATCCCGAAATAGTCTCGTGTATAACGCTTCACCTTGAACAAAAACACCTTCAATATTTTTCAACTCAAATTGAGGTGCGAAATGATCAAGTAGCTCAGCTGACACACCGAAATCATCGATAAAATTTTCGAGCGTGTAGCCCCGGTAACTCATGAGTGTATCCATCAACTCTTCTAACCACTTGATTCTATTCACATCAATCGATGGAAAAAATGCCGCTTTGCGAGAGACATAAAAATAAACCACCGTTAAGTCTTCGCGACCTATTTGTTTAAGATGTTGATTTAACAATGGTGCAAATACATAAGCTTCACGCATTAAGCAAATTAGATGAGTGCAAGCAGTTTTATCGGCTGTTCTGACCACCCAATCACTAAATGCAGCTAAAATCGGTCCCCAAACAAACGCACCTATTTCGTACGCGGTTTGCTCGTATTTTGAAGCAGCGTTACAATCCAGTGCTGCTAATAATCTATCAGCACTAGATATGCTGTTGACTTGAAACTGCCGTTTCTCTGCATCCCGAATTTGCCAAGAATCGATAATCGGATGAAAGTGTATGGCATGCAAACCTGCCGCCTGTGCAGAGCGCACATCGGTATCGATATTGTCCCCAACATGGAGCCACTGAGCATAATCAAGCCCAAGTTCAGTCGCTACATAACTAAAAAGTTTACCACTAAATTTGGTCAGTCCTTGCTCAGACGATACGTATAAAGGTAAATTCTGCAATATTGTATTCTGTAAATACGTCTGCCTAATTTGCTCAGATGAAAGATACATGTCAGAAATCAGACACAGAGTCACGCCACTTTTAGATAATTGGTCAATCACTCTTATTAACTTTTCGTTTAATACATAACACTGTTTCTCAGTGAGTAACTCAGCCTCCATCAACTTAATTTTGTAGGCATTATCAAAAGGAAGCTCAGCATAAATTTGTATTAAAGTTATGTCTTCTTTTACATGTTCTTTTTTTCTTGCAACCCGCTCTGCTTGTTCACGCAGGGTCGCAAACTCTGATGCAGATAAAGCCATATCACTGTGGCCACTAATGGTCGATATGGAGGTAAATAACTCAGTGGGTGAATGCACATGCCTGAATACTAGGGTATCGAATATATCAAAAGAAACATGGGTGATATTATGTTGAACAACGTAAGCAAGTAACTGCTGGTATTTATCAATCATTGCTTATTTCCTTTTTTTCATGCCCATCGTTCAGCATGATAACGCTCATAGGCATTCAGTAACTGACGCTCAAACACAGGCCGTAAAATACTACCGAAAAACTGTTGATAATTACTATAATCCCGCTGAAGCTCAGCTAAACTATCTACTTGGCATAGATTTAAAAAACCATCGATAGCAAATTCGCCCTTATTAGACGCAGATAGCTTAGCCTCTATTATATGAGGAACTATGCGCACAGTGAGCGCAGTGGATTGCGGTTTCTGGTCTAAAAATCTTAGCCTTTCATCATCGACTTGTATATCACTTGGACCATGTGCAACAACATAAACGAGTAATGTCGATGAGTGTAAAATTGCATTTATCACTCTTTTATTAGTTAACACGTCGTCGCAGAGGATCACACATACCGAGTCGTGCTCTTCTACTTTAAGTGCAGCGAGTGGCTCAACATCTTGCTTTTCTAGTATATGTTTTGTCTGCTCAAATAATTGTCCTGCAACGATATCGATCATACCTAACAAGGTGCTAATAACGTTGTTACTCAGTCCTTTTCGATGTGCAAAAAAGCACTGTTGCTGAAGCTGAGATACAAACTTCCTGCAAAATCTATTAAATGTCTCTAGACTGCTGTGCTTAATAAAATACAGAATACGATTGCGCTCAAAGTAGTAATTACTAAACGTATTGCTGGTATTCACTGCCCCCATTTTATGTAACACCCGAGCATCCCGCATAGCATGAACAGCAAATCCAGCAGCTTTAACGCGCGTGCACCAATCCATATCATCCCAGTAAATAAAATGTCGTTTATCAAAGCTCCCTACTTTTTCAACTACCGCGCGTTTAGTAATAAAACAGCAGGCTGGTACGTAGTCACATTCCACTATCTCTGGCAGTTTTTCAGTATCTAAATAGCCTTTCAATGGTGTGCTAACATTGAAACTTTTCCAGTCAATAAAAGAGCCTAATTCCTGTAGCGTGTTGGGCTTATCCATTACACATATTTTGGCACCTACAACGCCCACGTCAGGCTTATCCTTGAGGTAGTTCAGCAGGGTTAATAATGTTGAACTGTCTAACAAAATATCATTGTCTAGCAGCGCAATAAAGTCCGTTTGTGTTTGCATTGCCGCTTCAATACCCTGAGAAAATCCCCCAGCCCCTCCCGTATTCTTTGGCATAGAAATCAAACGTACACGATTGGTGTATTCCGTCTTTATCATGTCAACAGAGCCATCAGTCGATGCATTATCAACTACAATGACTGAGAAGAAATCGGAATTCAGCGTTGATGCAAAAATACTGTCTAAGCACCCCTGCAAAAACGCCTTCTTATTAAAATTGCATATGACAATTGTTAGTTCAACGTTATGCATTAAGCGTGTCCGTCATCTTTACTTTTTGAAAGTTCAATAAGGCATTCGCCACTGCATCATCCATATTGTAATACTTGTAATCAGCGAGTCGCCCCGTCGGGATAATCTGTGGAAACGTGGCAACTAAGCTTTTATATGCTGCAAATTTTTGCTGATTTATCTCAGTAAATACTGGGTAGTAAGGTACATTCTTACTCGGATCATGGCGATCATAGTCCTGCGGATACTCTTTGACTATGGTGGTACTAGCCGACTTATCTTGCAGAATATGTTTAAACTCAGTAATACGTGTAAAGGCGTGTTCGTTGGGATAATTGACGGTAGTCGCCAGTTGGAACTGACTTTGTTCAAGGGTTTGAAAGTCAAACTGCAATGAACGATAAGGTAATTCGCCGTCTACATAATCAAATAATTGATCTAACATACCGGTAAACACAACTTGCCCTTTAAACACCTCACCTGCAAACAATACGCGCTTACTCTGCGGCTCTAAGCGGATAAAAGACTTAGCCTCTACGGATGTTTTGACCGTAATATTTTTGTGACTGAGCATCTTAGTGATAAGGCTAGTGTAGCCTGCAGAAGGTATCGCCTGATAAGTATCATGAAAATAACGATCATCCCGTGAAATAACCACCGGCACTCGAGCCGTAACAGTAGGGGAGATATCTTCTGGCGAGCAGCCCCATTGTTTGGCGGTATAGTTTACAAATACTTTTTGATAAACAAATTCAGCCAGTTCTTGCAGCAGTAGCTCTGGGCTTTTACGCAATTCCAATATCGGTACTTTAGTATCAAAACCATAGGTACTAATAAGTAGCGCTTCAATTTTCTCAGCCTGCTCTTTTGCATATAAGACAGCCAGGCTATTAAGATTAAAGGGAATAGGAATTAATTTACCATCGACCGAACCCAGCACCTTGTGTTCGTATGGCGTCCACTGAGTAAACTGACTCAGATAATCCCAAACTTGCTGTTTACTGGTGTGAAATAAATGCGGGCCATAATGATGAACCAGAATACCTGCCTCATTGCGATAATCGTAACAATTACCGGCAACATGCGGCCGTTGCTCAAGCACTAATACAGTTTTATTCATCTGACTGGCAAAACGCTCCGCCATAACCGCGCCTGAAAAACCTGCGCCAATAACAATGACATCAAAGTGTTCCATTAGGTAGCGCCCTGCAAACGTTGCAAAAGTTGCTGAGGCTGAAGCCTTAAGTCATAAGCCAGTCGATGTTTGTCATTAAAAAACCACTGCTGCGTAGCAGATAATTCAATGTATTTTAAAAATAAAGTTTGCTCGTTACGGGTTAAAAAATACAAGGCCGCGGCAAATTGGTGATGGGCAATGCCCTGCGCAATAACCATATCAGATACATCAAATTGCTTTGCTAAATGACACGCCAACTCAATGTCTTGAAAAGACTGTTCACGACGGGCAAATGAACGACTTGTTTGCTGGCCAAAGCTGTTTTCATGAATTCGATAGCGACCTAATACTTGCGGAATAAAATCGATATTAGCCTGCAGAAAACCTGCAGTAAGAATGTAAAAAGCGTAATCAAAAATAATTTTACAATTGCCAGCTACCGTATCGAGCAAATGGTTGTGCCGTCTAAACATCACACTGCTGGCTTGCATGTAACTGCCAAACTTAATCATATGTTCAATGTTTGAACGCGCTGGAATATAAGACCAGTTATAGAACTCTTGAGAATACAGTTTAATGGTTTTATCGCTCACTGAATCAAACATATCTGATTCGTGATAAACCATGTGGCAATCCCCATGGGCATCTAGGTAATCAACCTGAGTCTGTAGCTTACTGGGTAAGGCTAAGTCATCGCCATCCATATAAGCAATATAATTACCTCTACAAGTGGCCAATAAGGTTTGCATATTGGCCGCCAGACCGGCATTGCTTGTTTTGTATATGCAGCGCAGTTTGAGTGGAAATAATGAGGCTATCTGCGCAATTTTAGCGGCGGTATCGTCGGTTGAGGCGTCATCACAAACAATGACTTCATAGTCAAAGTCGGTTTCTTGCTCTAGCACCGACAAGAGACAAGGTACAATGTAGTCTTGTAAGTTGTACGCTGGCACTAATACCGATAACTTCATATACCACCAATCAAAATTTAATATAAATCAACAATGTATCGGCATTTCAGCCTACAGCTTTAGCGTGAATTATGCCGTACTACCTGCATCCACTGTCATAACGGTGCCGGTAATAGCCGATGCGCGTTCACTGAGTAAATACACAACCATAGCCGCGGCGTCATCCACCGAGGCTAATTTCCCCAATGGGCTGCGCCTTTTAACACTGTCTAACTTGGAGCCCTGTAAACTACTGGTCATGTCGGTTTGCATATAACCGGGAGCAACACAGTTGACGGTGATACCGGCCTTCCCCACTTCACGAGCTAAGGACCGACTAAAGCCCTCTAAAGCGGCCTTACTGGCAGCATAAACACTCAGACCGTTAAATCCGGTTTGGGCAATAATAGACGAGATATTAATCACCCGGCCTCTGCGATTTAACAACATGGAGCGCACTAAGTACTTGCACAGTAAAATAGGCGCTTGAATATTCAGCTGCATTAAATGCTCAATCGCAGAGTTAGGCATGGTGGCCAACACGCCATCATGGCCTGCAGCCGCGTTATTGATTAATGCGTAAGGTCTTCCATACTGTTTTACTAATTGCTTACACAGCGCAGCTAAACTATCCGTATCGGCTAAGTCAGCAGCATGGTAGTTGACTAAATCAGGGTAGCGTTGCTGCAATAGTTTCAAGGGCTCTGAAAACTGACGTGCTAGGGCAATTATCCTATAGCCTTCAAGCACAGCTTGTTGACAAATCGCTAAGCCTAAACCTCTGCTGGCTCCCGTAACAATTACGTAGTCAACCATGTTGTAGCTTCCTATTCACTTTACCCGTTGGCTCACAGATAATATTATCCACTATGCTAATTTTGGTTGGTATTTCAAAACGTTGTAATTGGGTTTTGCATATTTTTAACAGCTCTTGTTTAACACTGTGCTGGTCAGCATCTTCAATCACCGTGACATCTGCCACCACTAATTCTCCCATTAAAGCACTTTTTTTAGCATAGACTTTCACTTGACCAATAGAGGGGCATTGCAATAACACTTGCTCAACTTTCTCTGGATGCACTTTATTACCCCCTACGTTGATCACACCCGTAACACGTCCTAAAAATAACACCCTGTCGCCGCTGAGTTGAACTTGGTCCAAGGTATCCATATAACCTTGTTTATCATACTGCTGGAGCAGAGTTTCTGAGCCTTGGTGGCTTGGTTTCACCCATAAATGTTGATTATCAGATACTTTTAAAGCAACAGGCAGTCTCAATGGATCGTCCAACCACTTGGCTGGGAAACCGGCTTGTCCATCACTGACCACAAATCCAACCCCGGCTTCTGTTGATGCGTAAATATGCCGAATATTCGCCTTGGGGAATAAGGCTCGTAAGTTATCTAATAAGGTTTGGTCAGCAATTTCACCGCCTAAAGTAATATAACGTAATGGCAAGTTATGTAGCTGCTTTGTCATCAATAGCTGTCGCCATAAACTTGGCGTGGCAGAAATAGCACTTACACTTTTACCCTGCAAAATATTTAGCTTAGTGCGCGGCTCACCTTTTGAAGCATCGACCAATTCCGCGCCACTGAGTAACGCTTGTAAAACAACTTGTAAACCCGCAAAACGAAAGGGCTGATACAGTAGCCCCCAGCACAATTTTTGAAGATTATCACTCTGTTTAATGCCTACACTTAAAGATACAAAACTATGTTCGCACCATTTCGGCTCTCCCATCGTCCCAGACGTTGCTAGATACCAGCTTGTCTGAGCCAGAGCACAAGAAAATGAACCTGTTGTTTCCTCACAATAGTCAGCGCCTATTTGATCGTTTTTCGACCACAATAGTACATTTTCAGGAATTTTGACTAAAGGTGGGCATAAATAAATAGCAGAACACCAACCGTCAAATGCAACGAGTTCAGTGACAAAATTTATAAGGTTATCATAAGGTAAGGCTATTTTTTGTTGCCTAAGCTGTGGATTGGCTCGTCTGAGTGCTAAAGCTTGCCGATTTATTTCTAGGACGGTTTTAGACTCACAATTATCACTTACATTGCCTGTAATTTTTAATGCAGATAGTTCATTAAACAAGTTTTGCATGACTGAATTATTGTTTGTCAGCGCATAATTGGTAGATAGCTAAAAATTCAGCAAAGGAGCTCGGATAAGTGTCGATTACTAAGTCAGTAAACGGGTCAAAGCCTAAATCTTCTTCAAGCTGAGCAACCAGCATAGCGTAGGAAAGTGAGTCTAACCCACATTCGAGCAGTAGGGTATCGGCTTCAATTGGCTCTATAAGTTGACAATCATTAAGCTCAGCAACTTGGTGCATTGCGTGCCTGATTTGGTGTTCTATGTTCACGTTAGTTCCTAATTTACAAATTGAATAGAAGCTGCCACTAACTTTATATTTTTGGGTAGCTTCGCCAGAACTTTATCCCGCTTCTGAGACCAAAGATCAAGGGGATATCGGTAATGTAATATATCAAAAGATTGACCATCTCGCTGTCCAGCTGGCACACTCTTAATTCTTTCATATTCAAAGACTTGATGTAATTTGTTCGCTGCATTGTTAAATGAAAGTACTTGCGCATCCAAATGAGTAAAAATTGGATTGTGACTCGCGTAATCCAATGCAGCCAACTCCAAAATGATACCACTTCCGGGCCACACATCCGTTTCGCCTAAATAACACCCCCATTCGGGCGCTGAAGTGTCGAGTTTTGAAAAGTTTAATATGCCTATGGGCCTATCATTTTGCCACATAATAAAAAAATGACGACTTACATCGCTCTTTAATGTAGAAAACCAATTTAAATGGTCCTGCCAGGCAATAAGGTTTAGGTCATGCATATTTTTCCTCACCCTATCACTATTGCGCCATTTCCACACCAATTCTAATTGTGCTTCAACCAAGGGTTCAAAACGGTGGTTTGGCAACCTCGACTGCATCCGTTCATTTTTGCTATTTTCCATCTGTAAGCCCCTGTAACATAAGCGCTACAATATGCTTAGCACCGTCGTGCGTTACAAACCTTTTTGCTTGTTCATGCATTTTTTTTAACTGTGCAGTCTGCTGCCAAGCAGACACACAATGTTCAACTAATTGACTAATGTTCACATCATTCAACGAAATAACCTCACACCAGCCTTGCTCTGCAGCTTGTTGACTCGCAAAGATCTGGTTTTTGGCAGTGACAAGTAAAAGTGCTGGCGTGGCGCACGCTAATAACTCAAATTGTGTTCCACCAGCGGCCGAGACGGCTAAACGCGTATTAACCAAAACATCAGCCATATGCTGACAATCATGCAGGTGTTTACTGGTCAAACAACTTAATTTTAACCATTTTTCTAACTCAGGGAGATGCGCATATGCTAAGCCCGTAATGAGTACTATGGGTATGTCAGGCGCGCACTTTTCAATAACCTTTAAAAATGACAATGTTAAATTTTGCGGATCACTGCCACCAAACATGATGGTCAAGTGTGTTCGAACTGACCAACTTCTATCTGCCAACTGCAGAAATTCAGGTCTCAATATTCGATAATAATCACCAAGGGCTAATGAGGCGTTTGGTGCTGTTTGCTGATAATTCAACACATCTGCCTTAATAGCCCCATTAATCACCAAGTCTGCGTATAGCGCACCACTGTCATTTACATCATCAAATATACCTAATTTGAATTTCTTTTTGTGCAGGGCATAACGATAATCTTGCGCAAACTCGTAACCATCGACTATCAACCAATCCACATTAAGGCTCTCACATTTGTTCACCAAACGTTGCGGCTCAGTTGCTATATTTGCACTTGGAAAAGTGAATACCTCACCCAAGCTAGCGAGTCTTGATTGATATAATTTCAGTGTGCGCTCAGATAAAACAAAACAGACTTCATGACCCTCAACACGCAAAGTTTGGGCGAGTGCACTACACCGCATAATATGGCCTAAACCAATTTCTAAGTAAGCCTCTACCCTAAATAAAACTTTCACCTGACATTACTCAAAAAAATGCCATTTCAGTGCCGTGCCTTTAACTAAATCGGTCTTGGCTGTTTTACCTAACACTAACGACCAATGTTTGGGCGCCAAACCAAAAGCTGGTCTAACTATGCGTAGGTTTTCACTATTTAATACATCACCGGCTTTAATATCTTGGGCTACATAAATCGAACGGCGATATTGTTTGGATTTTTCTTCAGCTTCAGTGCCGCCATAACACACCTGCCCCAAGGCTTGTTTCGCTCGGCCAGTCTCAGTTACTAACGCACTGAGTTCACTAGGTTCAAGTGAGAAAGCAGCATCTACCCCACCAGCACTGCGATCTAAAACAAAGTGTTTTTCTATGACTGTTGCGCCTAAGGCAATCGCTGCAACCGATACGCCAATGCCGCCGGTATGATCAGACAAGCCCACCTGACAGCTAAAGGCCTGCGCTAAATGAGGAATAGTAAATAGATTGGTATTACTCGGCTCAGCCGGATAAGTACTGGTGCATTTCAGTAAAATAATATCCTGACATCCGTTTTGTTTCGCGGTACTTACCGCTTGCTCAATTTCGCTTAAACTGGCCATACCGGTAGACATAATCAAGGGTTTTCTCTTAGACGCAGCTTTGGCAATCAAAGGTAAATCGGTTAATTCAAACGATGCGATTTTAAAACAAGGCACACCCAGCTCGTCTAAAAAATCCACTGCAGCTTCATCAAAAGGTGAGCTAAACGCTACCATACCCAGTTCATTAGCTCGCTTAAACAAACTAGCGTGCCACTCGTAAGGTGTGGCTGCTTTTTGATAGAGTGCAAAGAGCTTTTCTTTGAACCATAGACTGTCTTGTTCTTGGATCACAAAATCATCAGTACCAACATCTAAAGTCATACTATCTGCAGTAAAAGTTTGTAGTTTTATTGCATGGGCGCCAGCTTCAGCCGCCGCCTCAACCATAGCGATGGCCAAATCTAGTTGTTGACTATGATTACCACTTAGTTCAGCGATGACAAAAGGAGAATGGCTAGGGCCGATGGTAAAATGGCCAATCTGAATATCATTCATCTTCTGCAGCTCCGTTTAATGCTTGCAATATAGATACAATGTTATCGGCCAATACAGCTGGCTTCTCACATAAACACCTAGCCTGTAAACGCTCATTTTGAGTAAGTACTTGTCCAGAGTGCAATGGGCAAGGTGCCGTTGTATCTGTAGCAAAGTCTGGCATCAATATTTTGGGGTTGGCCGTACCACTTATGAGTAAGGTGGGGCATGCCACAGCATCAGCATACCATTTGAAAGCACTTGCTTTACACACCACTAAATCGCTGTTAGCTAGTTTTCTAAGCAGTCCGCTTAACTCAAAATTTGAATCACGGTCGAACCACACTTTGCATCCTGCTTCTTGTAACGCTAAAGCCAACTCTTTGCTGTAAGGATAAATATACCCATCATCGGATTGTGATAAGCACAATGCTACTGTTGCTTTTTTAGTTTCATTTCTTGCACCAGGCTGTATGTTCATATCAATTCGATTATCCATAGTGATAGAACCAAAACCACAACACTGTTTTAAGTAAAATTCAGGATAACCGCCTTCTGGTAAATAATCGCCAACCGTCCAATTTGAAAACCAACGACTCATTGTAAAGAAACTGCTCAGCATATAGGTCGCAGGAACGTTTACGTAGTCAGCTTGCAAACTTTGATCTTTGACTTTATCAAGTAAGGTTTGAATAGATATCGACAAATAATTACCGCCGACAGGCTCGCCTGCATCTTGTAAGAATCGCGCTAAAAAGCACGGCATAAAAGCTGTATCCAAATTGACTATCTGCGAATATGTTTCACCGATAATATCTTCAGCCAAGCCTAAAAAAGCTTCCATAGCTTGAAAAAAATCATCAGGCCAATACTCAAGTACTTTTACATCAGTCTCTGGCTCTGCCAGTTTCAACACGCCAGCGGCTTGCCCAAAACTCAAAAAATGAATTTCAGCCTCAGGAAATTTTTGTTTAAAAAATCGCAAAGCTGGTAAGCCAATAGCCACTACATCGCTGTCAGATAACATACGAATGATTAATATTTTTTGAGGGCTCAATGCAGCCACTTTAGTCATGAGAATTACCTGTAATGAGATTCGTTTTTTGCATATAAGCTTGGTACATTAATTCTGCTCTTTGCCAATCTTCATAAGTATCAATGTCTTGCACTAAGTGACGAGGTAAAACTACGGGGATGGCATGCTCACTGAACATAGCTTTATCACTTAAAAACCCGTCGATTGTGCCCCAATAAAACTGACCTGCATCATGAAACGCTTCGCTTAGATCCTGTGAGCGTTTTGCAATAAATTCAGGATACATTGGGGCGACACCGCTACCCTGCATGGTTAAAGCTCGCTGTACAGGAAACGCAAAACTGGTACAGGAAAACGCGAAACTTTTTTGCTTATCTGATTGCAGCTTCAGCAAGGCATCTTGTAAATAATAGGCCTGCAAGAAGGGGGCGGTAGCATAGATGCAGCAGAAATAGTCGGGTTGAATTCCTTGGCTCAGGCTAAACTTTATAGCGTGTTTTGTTACGGCTCCGGTACCCACAAAATCGTCAGATAGTTCAGCAGGGCGTAAAAAAGGCACTTTTGCACCATAGCGGATTGCTACCTCAGCGACATCTTCACTGTCAGTGGAAACCCAAATTTGTTCAAATAACCCACTGTTTTTTGCTGCATCGATGGAATAGGCGATCAGAGGCTTACCAGCAAACGCTTTGATATTTTTTCCGGGGATACGTTTACTACCACCTCGAGCTGGAATAATCGCTATATTCAACTCAATACCTCTTGCAACGTTTCAATCACAGAGTCCTGTTCAGTCTCAGTCAAGCTCGGAAAAAGAGGTAATGTTAGTGCGTGATTATAATAGTGTTCAGCGTTAGGGAAATCACCTTGTTGAAAACCCAAGTGTTGATAATAAGGTTGCAGGTGAATAGGAATATAATGCACATTCACTCCAATACCTTTGTCATGTAAGCCTTGATAAGTGCGAAGCCGGTCATGTTTAGTTAATTCAACCATGTACAAATGCCAAGCGCTGGTATGATAGCTTTCTTCACAAGGCAATATCAAAGGCAGGTCTTGTAATTTTTTTCTATAGCGCAAGGCTAGAAAACGGCGCTTAGCAATAAACTCATCTAACTTTTGCAGTTGACTGAGCCCCAATGCTGCGTGCAAATCACTTAATCTATAATTGTAGCCCAACTCAATTTGCTGGTAATACCAAGGACCTTCATTGACACCTTGCATCATATTCGGGTCACGTGTGGTGCCATGTTTAGCAAACAAGGTCAGTTTAGATGCCATCTCTGCGTCATTGGTAAGTACTGCACCGCCCTCAGCGCTTGTAATAGATTTAACGGGATGAAAGCTTAAGACAGTCATGTCAGAAAATTGGCAGCAACCAATCTTTCTCCCTAAATAATCCCCGCCCAATGCATGGGCAGCGTCTTCAATAAGGGCGATATTAAAAGGCTGAGTTAATTGTTGGATTTGCTGCATATCGCAGCTTAAGCCTGCAAAATGCACAACAATCAGGGCTTTGGGTAAGCGATTGTTTTTCTGCGCTTCGGCAAGCTTATTTTTAAGTTCTGAAATAGCAAGATTGCGAGTAAGCGGATCAATATCAACAAAATCCACCTCTGCTCCACAGAAACGCGCACAATTCGCAGACGCAACAAAAGAATTGGGTACTGTCCAAACCACATCGCCAGAGCTGACACCCGCGGCCAAACAAGCGATATGCAAGCCTGAGGTTGCACTATTAACCGCGACAGCATGCCGGGCTCCAGTGTAGTCGCATAGTGCTTGTTCAAATCGAGGAACAACCGTTCCTTGAGTTAAAAATTGATTGCGCAGCACATCTACCACGCTCTGCACATCGGCTTCATCCACCAGATGTTTACCATAAGGGATCATAAATTGTTCCCTTATAAGGTATTTTTGTCGAGTTGTTTCAGTTCATCAACTGACAGAAAGTGCGGGTTAGTACCAGAGTGATATTCAAATTTTTCGCCTACCGCTTGCCCTTTTTCACCTAATTTGTTGAGCTTATAATTTATGTTTTTTTCAAAAAAGGTGATGGCAGGCGTTATGACATAGTGATCAGAAAATTCTAAAGAATGATGGGCCATTTCTTCGGGCACCATCACCTCGTGGAGTTTTTCACCCGGGCGAATGCCTACCACCTCGTACTCTAATTTGCCACTAATTGACTCAACCAAATCTAATATGCGAATTGAAGGAATTTTAGGTACAAAAATCTCTCCCCCTTGCATACGCTGAAAACTTTTGACCACAAAATCGACGCCTTCATCTAAGGTGATCCAGAATCGTGTCATTTCGATGTGAGTAACTGGCAACGAAGTCACGCCTTTTGCGATTAGCTGCCGATAAAAAGGCACCACGGAACCTCGAGACCCCACCACATTTCCGTAGCGCACAACAGCAAATCGCGGTCCTTTAGCACCAGACATATTATTGGCGGCAACAAATAATTTGTCAGAGGCGAGTTTCGTTGCGCCATATAAATTAACAGGGTTTGCCGCTTTATCTGTAGATAAAGCGATAACCCTACTAACGTTAGTATCAATCGCTGCGTCAATCACGTTTTGTGCACCGTTGATATTAGTTTTAATGCATTCATTGGGGTTATATTCTGCCGCAGGCACTTGTTTTAAGGCTGCCGCATGTATTACATAATCCACTTCGCGCATAGCGCTTTTTAGCCGCTCTTTATCTCGCACGTCACCAATGAAATAACGCATGGCGGGATGATCATGAGTTTGTTGCATTTCAAATTGCTTTAGCTCATCACGAGAATAGATAATGACTTTTTTAGGCTGGTAATGACTAGTGATGTACTCAACGAAACGCTTTCCAAATGATCCTGTGCCGCCGGTTATTAAAATCACTTTATTATTAAACACGTTTATCTCTCCAACCTAATTGTGAGTTTTTCTCACTTTATTTTTAGTGTGCATCACCTAATTAGCATAACGCAAAATCGGATAACGAAAAAACTATAACGACAACTTCGATGTGAAAGTCAAAACATCTTAAAAGAATTATTTATATTTTTTGACCGCCTTGCGGCCACGAACTAAATCACTTAGCTGTTTTAATGACGCTTTTGACAATTCTGATACGTAAGCAACTAGCAGGCCATTAACTTCAAGTTCGGCCTTGGCAAAAATTTTTTGGAGTTCAGGTTCGCAAGATTGCAGATATTCGTTGATAATAACGTCTCTTTGCTCAATGAGTTTAAGAAGCTCAAACTCATTGAAAGATTCAAGCAAAAAGAGCTCAGATACTTGTGCATTGAGCTCTTTTAGTGGAATCGGTGTAAATGCATGATCTAGATTTAAGTTCTTCAAACGGCGGTTTGTCGCTTTTGCCTCTGTATTTCATAAGCCTCTTGCTTCGCAGACTCAGGAATTTGTGACCAGGCTGTTTTGATAGGTAACAATAGGTTAATCACTTCATCCATTATCTTCAAGCTATTCTGCACACTGGCATCAACTAAACGTTGAACCATGTAATCATACAAATTAAACAAATTAACTGAAACTTCACCTCCCGCCTCCATATCTAGCGTATCACGCAGCGTCACGATGATTGCTGTCGCGCGTGATATGTGCTCTGCCTTAAGCGCATAATCTTTGCGCTCCATGCCCCCTTTTGCATAGGCCATTTTTTCAAGCGCCCCTTGCATCAACATTAGCGTTAACTTGTGGGGATCAGCATGGGCGATATCTTGTTTAAGATTACCTTTTTTGTATGCATTAATGCCTTTTAACGTCACGAGTCCTACCTTAACTTATTAAAATTAGCCATTTAACATTGCAACCAATGCAGAGCCAGTTTGGTTTAATTTAGCAACCGTTTGGTCAAGCCCTAAGTATTTGTCCCGCAAGATCTGCTCATAGCTCGACATTCTCAATTCGAACTGCTCTCTCTCATCGGCCAGCAAATCTTTTTGATCCTTAACAGACCTTTCTCTGCTCGTTAACAAACCACTATAAGACGTATATTCCTTAACGTAGTCGTATAATCTGGCGCCGATGCCTGAATCTTCATCGGTAAACAATTTAGAAATTTCATCGAAGTTATTTTCAAGCGCATCTTTGAGCCTGTCTTCGCCACTGCCAAAACCGTATTTGTCATTAGCTCCAATCTCTAAATCACCGTCTTCATTGAACTCAATACCAAGTTGAAAAATAGTGCCCAAACTTGAGCTGGATACAGATGAGCCAATGATTGACGCTAAGCCTTGCTGGATACCTCTGATCATGAAGTCTCCCGCCAAGGCACCATCATCTTCCAAATCCGATAGACCGTATTTGGTTAATGACGTCATTTCCTTATTCAAGGCATTAAAGTTATCCACAAAATCACGAATTTTCTTATCGATACCCTCGGTATCAAAACCAATTTTAAGTGTCGACTTTTTACGGGTGACTGCATCGCCTTCAAGTTCACTTACCTCAGACACTTCAAAAGACACGTTAGCGATGGTGTTCTTAAATTCATTCGTAGTACTCTCTACATCGATGCCATCTATGTTTGCCTTCGCATTTTGCGCTGAGACTACTGGAGACAAATAAGAGAGTGATTCAGCTGAGTTTGTGGTCGATACTCGGTTTAGTTCAGCTAAGTCATTATCGTTGACGATGACTAAATCGTTTCCTTCACCTGTCGTAGAGGATGAAAATACCAGTTTAGCGCCCCCTGATGCAGTACCCGTATCGATAATACTTGAGGTTACACCAAAGTTGGCGGAATTTTGGTTAATGGCCGAGCTGAGCTGTTGTAAAGTCATTCCAGCAGTAACGTTGATCGAAAAGGAGTCGCTGGTGCTGGGCACTTTAAATGTGAGTGAACCTGCCCCTGAAGTTAGAACTGGAGATGATGTACCGCTAAAACCACCGTCGACCGCTTTCGCTGTTTCAATACGACTTCCACTCGCTAGTTGGCTGACGGCAATTTTATATGACCCCTCCACTGCACTGTTAGAAGCCTCAGCAGTAAAAGGTTCAACGTTATCACTCGGATTGGTGATAGTCGGTTCGCGTCCTTTCAACGCGGTATCGGTGCGCAATTCATCCACTGAATCTAAAAAGTCTTTCATTTTAGATTTTAATTTGCCAAGACTCGATATCTCAGCATCAAGGGTTTCATCTTTTGCATCAAGTCTATCTTGTTTAGGTTTGCGCTCAGCATCCAATAATTGAGTCACCAAAGCTTCAAGATCTAAACCTGAACCTACACCCAGAGACTGAATTGACATGAGAAACCTCTACCTTAATTAAACTTGTTTATTAAAAAGAATCCCTACTGTGTTGCCCAAATCTGATTGCAACTCACGTAAACGTTCTGAGAGTTTTAATACTTCTTCTGAAGGAATTTGCCGGATAACCTCTCCGGATTCACTATCAGTTACTTTAACAACAGCGCGCTCACTACTTTCATCAACTGAAAAATTTAGCTGCCTGTTGCTTGATTTAGCAAAATCGCTAAGCTCATCAACTGCCGCTTTAATATTTTCTGTCGATAGGGCCTTTTCAGTATTATCTAGGTTATCGACGTTTGCCGCATTACCTTTAACTGTTTCTTGCTTCGCATCTCGGTTTTGGGCTTTTTCAAGTCCAGCGGAATCGCTTAAACCAGGATTAACGTATTTTGGTACTGCAAGATTATTACCACTTTGCGAGACATCAATCTCCATCTTACACCTCCACAAGGAAATGAGTCAGCTTCACACAATACAAAGCTAACTCATTCAATACTATGAACCAAACTCTTTAGACTAGCCTAATAAAGACAGTGCTGATTGAGGACGCTGGTTCGCCTGACTTAATACTGATAGTGATGCTTGTTGTACAATCTGATTTCGAGTCAATTCAGCTGTTTCAGTCGCAAAATCAGTATCACGAATTTGCGAACGAGCTGCTGAAATATTCTCAGAAATATTACTCAGGTTACGAATAGTAGATTGAAAACGGTTCTGCAATGCCCCCAAATCAGCTCTTACAGCGCCAATGGTAGAAATCGCTGTATCAATTGCAGTTAAAGCACTTGTCGCCCCAGCTTCAGTCGCGACAGTAGTGTCACCCAGGCTTAAGCCAGAAGTACCATATCCACCTGACTGATTAAGCGACACAGCGATAGTTTGACCACCGTTGGCACCCACCAAGAAGGTAGCAGAAAAAGACCCTTTTAAAATGTCTGTGTTAGCAAACTGTGTATCTGAAGATATGCGCGATATCTCTTGCTTTAAGGCTGACACTTCTTTTTGCAAAGCAAGTCGATCGGCAGAGCTGTTGATACCATTTTGTGATTGTACAGCTAGCGTTCTAATACGCTGCAATGAGTTTGTTACCTCACCTAATGCACCCTCAGCTGTTTGAGTTAAGGATATTGCATCATTCGCATTTCGTACCGCTTGATTTAAGCCTTGTACCTGAGTCGTTAAACGATCAGAAATTTGCAAACCTGCGGCATCATCTGCTGCACGGTTAATACGAAAACCTGATGACAATCTTTCAAACGACGTGCTGAGTGCCTGCCCAGAATTGAACAACTGACGCTGAGCATTCAACGACGATACGTTAGTGTTTACATATAAGCCCATAAATTACCTCCTGAAAACTCATCGTTAATTGTTAATGACTCAACACGATAAGTTTGCCTCAATTTCAACGTTAAATAGGCCTCCCCATTTAACACTGCCTCACTCGAATCAGTTTGGTACCTCTACCTTACTGAAAACTAAAAGCAATCACTCGGAATGCCCCTCAACTAAAGGTATCGACCACCTCTAGAGAATCTTTAATTTTATTTTCACTTTTTTCCAATTATTTTCAAAATACGGAAAAACGCTAAAGAAATAACCTGAGGCCACTTATATTTACAATGACTGAAAAATTGGCATACATACTGCTTTTACTTTTTGTATTGTAAAATAGGACGCTTTTAAACTTTCAAGTAAAAACTACGTTGTGAGGTGCTAGTAAGCACGATAATAAGTTTCTGTCCGACTGGCAGGGTTAGAGATGAATACTGGCCTCTCAACCAAACTTCTACACTCTCAGTCTTGTTAGTTGGACGTTTTATAGGAAAAGCTTTGCTAAAAATAATAAAATAAAGCAAAGAGGAGGCAACATAAAGGTAAGAGGTCATGTGTTTATTGACCGCAGCTTGTTGACCTTAGGAGAACGAACCTTAGCGTTTCTGTCCGACTGGCAGGGTTAGAGATGAATACTGGCCTCTCAACCAAACTTCTACACTCTCAGTCTTGTTAGTT